>JAGQRB010000743.1 GCA_020425925.1 Planctomycetota bacterium | reverse complement strand
GATCGTCGCGACGACGAGCCGCGCCGACGGCACGTTCACGCTCTACGGCGTCGATCCCGGCAAGGTCGTGGTCGCGGCGACCGCGACCGCGCGCGCGAGCTGCCTGAAGCAGGACGTGGCGTGCGGCAGCGGCCAGACGGTGAACGTCGGCGATCTCTACCTGACCTACGGCAGCACGACCCGCGTCGAGGTGGTCGACGGCGAAGGCGAGCCGATCGCCGGTGCGCGCGTGTTCGTGGCAGCGTCGAGCTTCGGCATCCCGGCGCACATCGCCGAGCCGGCCGGGGTGACCGACGAGCGCGGCGTGGTCGAGCACGAGGGGCTGCCGGTCGGCCTCGCGCTGGCGGCGGCGCAGCGGCCGAACGACGCGGCGTGGCACGTCGGCGAGTCCGGCAGTGCCGAGGGCACGCTGCGCGTCGTGATCCCGAGCCGGCACTCGCTCACGCTCGCGGTGGTCGACACGAACGGCCAGCCGGTGGCGCGGCCGCGGCTCCGGCTGGTGGCGGGCCACCAGGGTCACGGCGTGCTCGAGCTCGCGCTGTTCGGCGCGCAGCAGTCGGTCGATCTGGGGCGCCGGCTGCGGCGGCTCGACGACGGGCGGCTCGGGATCACCGAGCTCGATGGCGGGCCCTGGACCGTGTGTGTCGGCGCCGAGGGTTTCGCGACCGCGGTCGAGGAGATCGAGCTCGCCGGCGACGTCGAGCGCACGATCGAGCTGCGGCCGGCGCGGGAGCTCACCGTCCGGACCGTCGACGGCACCGGTGAGCCGGTCGCCGACGCCACGATCTACGTGCGGTCGCGCGGCGGCTCGCGCGCCGAGCGCATCGTCGACCTGCCGGTGCCGAGCGGGCGCACCGGCCGCGACGGCGTGTGCCGCGTGCGCGATCTGCCGACCGAACTGACCCGGATCACCGCGATGCACCCGGCGTTCGGCCAGGTCCATACCGAGGTCGAGGGGCGGCCCGCGGAGCTCGTGCTGCGCTTCGTCACGCCGGCCTCGATCCACGGCACGTTGACCGACGGCGGTCGCGTGCCCGAGCCCGGCCGCTGGGTCGTCGTGCTCGAGCGCCGCTACGACGATCCGAGCGAGCGGCGCGGCGCGATGCCCGAGATGCCGCAGCTCGCGCTGCCCGATCTCGACGGCCGCTTCCGGTTCGCGGCGCTGCAGCCCGGCAGCTGGCGCGTGACGGCACAGGATTCGGTCGCCGACGTCGGCACGGTCGCGGGCATCCACGACTACCTCGCGCGCAGGAAGAACATCTTCCCGTGGAACAAGGCCGACGTGGCGCTGCAGGGCGGAGTCGACGTCGAGGTTCGCCTCGATGCGATCGTCGACGCGGCGCCGTTCGAGGGTCCGGGTGCGACCGTGCAGGGGCACGTGTCGATCGACGGCGTGCCTGCGATCGGCGCCATCGTCGTCGGCACCACGAAGAACCCCGAGCGTCGGGTCACGAGCCGCGTCAACCTGGCCGGATCGTTCGACCTCGGGCGTGTGCCGGCCGGCGAGCTCCAGGTCGTCGTGGTGTCGGCCGACGTCGCCGACAGCCGGCTCAAGGAGAACCTGTTCAGCCACCTCTACAGCCGGCGCTTCCGCATCGAGCCCGACCGGCCGCTCGGCCTGCCGATCGCGATCGCGACCGGCAGCGTGTTCGGCGAGCTGCGCGACGATGCCGGCGCGCCCGTCGCTGGCGCCCGCATCGGTCTGCACGATCGTGGCAATGCCGAGCGCTCGAGCGCGCTGCGGGTCATGCGCACGGATTCGCAGGGCGGTTTCGACTTCGCGGGTGTGCCGGTCGGGCTCTACGAGCTGCGCGCCGAGGCGACCGGGCGTAGCGCGACGCGCTCGGGCATCGCGGTCGCGGCGGGTGCGCGCGTCGGCCCGCTCGACGTGCGGCTCGTCCGGCTGGCTGAGCTGCACGGCCAGGTCGTGCCGGATCGCCCGATCGGGCCCGAGGGTGCGGTGCTCGTGCTGCATCCGCTCGATCGCGGCGCGGCGGCGCGACCGCAGCGGGCGACCGTCGGTCCCGACGGCAGCTTCTCGGTGCGGGCGATCGCGGTCGGTGAGTACCGGGCCGAGCTGGTGCGCGACGGTGCGCGCACACCGTTCGGCACCGTGCGGGTAACACTACCGAAGACGGAAGGCGTGCTGCTGCGTCCTAGCGGATGACGGTGATCTTGGCGGGCGCTTTCGCCGGCGGCGCCACGGCGGCGACGATCGCGCGCTCCCAGCCGTCGGGATCGAACCCGAACGGCCCGCGCGCGCCGGCATAGGCGACCTTGCCGTCCTTGCCGACGACGAACAACCGGTCGGGCCAGCCGGCCCAGGTCCGGCCGACCTCGTCGTCGACCCGATCGACCAGCGCCGGCATCGGCAGATGCAGGTCGGCGACGCACGTGCCGGCGACCTTCGCGCGCTCGGCGTCGGTGATCGGATCCTCGATCAGCTCGAACGCGCTCGGGCTCTGGCTGTCGATCGCGTGGGCCTCGCGGATGTAGACCAGGAAGAACGCGACCTCGTCCTTGTGCGCCTCGTAGATCTCGGTCAGCCGACCGGCCGACCGGCGGAACGGCGGTCAAGTGTAGCTGCCGAAGATCAGCGCCACGGGCTTGTCGCCGGCGAGGTCGGACAGCTTCTGGGTGCGCTCGTCGTCACCGGCGAACGGCAGTTCGAAGTCGGGCGCGGCGTCGCCCACTTTCGGAGCTTCGACCGTTGGTCGGGCAGGACGCGATCGATTGCGGACCGCGAGGTCGGCGCGGTCGATCCGACCATTGCGATCGCGATCGAGATTGGCGAAGGCCGTGTCGCCGCGCGGGTACTCCTTGCGCTCGATCGAACCGCTGCCGTCGGCGTCGTACTTCGCGAGCAGGCGGGTCAGCACGGCGTCGTTCCTGCCGGCGGCCGGCCGGCGGACCCGGCCGGGACGCTGCGCATCGGCTGCCGCGGCGAACAGCAAGGCCAGCAGCGACCCGTTCAGGATCGTGAAGGGGATCTTCATGATCCGGCTAACGCGGGGTGGTCCGGTTCGCCCACAGCCCGGCCGCCGGTCGCGGAACCCGAGTTTCGGACCAACCCTCTTGAGCGAGCGGGCCCCCTGCGGTCGCATCGCGGCAGATCACATCATGGAAGCACGCCAGGTCCAATCGTTCGTGGACGGTGTCTGGGACAAGGACATCGTTCGGGAGATCACCGACTACATCCGGATTCCGAACAAGTCGCCCGCGTTCGACCCCGATTGGGAGAAGAACGGGCACATGCAGAAGGCGGTCGACCAGATCGCCGGCTGGTGTCGCGAACAGAAGATCGAGGGGCTCTCGGTCGAGGTCGTCAAGCTGGCCGGGCGCACGCCGCTGATCTACATGGAGATCCCTGGCGAAGGCGACGACACGGTGCTGCTCTACGGCCACCTCGACAAGCAGCCCGAGATGACGGGCTGGTTCGACGGGCTCGGGCCGTGGCAGCCGGTCCATCGCGGTGACAAGCTCTACGGCCGCGGCGGCGCCGACGACGGTTACGCCGCCTACGCGTCGCTGACCGCGATCCGCGCGCTGCGCGAGGCCGGCGGCAAGCACGCGCGCTGTGTCGTCATCATCGAGGCCTGTGAGGAGAGCGGCAGCTACGACCTGCCGTTCTACATCGACGCGCTGCAGGCGCGCATCGGCAAGCCGAGCCTCGTGGTCTGCCTCGACTCCGGCTGCGGCAACTACGATCAGCTGTGGTGCACGACGTCGCTGCGCGGCATGGCCGCCGGCGAGCTCAAGGTCGAGGTGCTGACCGAGGGTGTGCACAGCGGTGACGCGAGCGGCATCGTGCCGAGCAGCTTCCGCATCTTCCGCGACCTGGTCTCGCGCCTCGAGGATCACGTCACCGGTGAGATCCTGCCGAAGCCCTTCCACGTCAAGATCCCGAAGCAGCGCAAGCAGCAGGCGAAGGTCAGCGCGCGCGTGCTCGGCAACGACATCTGGCAGCGCTTCCCGTGGGCCGAGGGCACCAAACCGATGGCGAAGGACCGCGCCGAGCTCGTGCTCAACCGCACCTGGCGGCCGTGGGTCGAGCTGATCGGCATGGACGGCGTGCCGAAGGTCGCCGATGCCGGCAACGTGCTGCGGCCGTTCACGGCGGGCAAGCTGTCGGTCCGGCTGCCTCCGAGCGCCGACCCGGAGAAGTGCAGCGCCGCGCTGCAGAAGATTCTCACGACCAAGATCCCCTACGGTGCCAAGGTGACGTTCGAACCCGACGTGCCGGCATCGGGATGGGACGCGCCGCCGCTGGCCGGCTGGCTCGAGGACGCCTGCGCGAAGGCCTCGAACACGTTCTTCGGCAAGCCATGCGTCTACATGGGTGAGGGCGGCACGATCCCGTTCATGGGCATGCTCGGCGAGAAGTTCCCCGAGGCGCAGTTCATGATCACCGGCGTGCTCGGGCCGAAGAGCAATGCGCACGGCCCGAACGAGTTCCTGCACATCCCGATGGGCAAGCGCCTGACCGCGTGTGTCGCGATGGTGCTCGCCGAGCACCTGCAACGGCCGCAGAAGGCCGCGCGCCCGCCGGCGGCCGCGAAGCCGAAGAAGTTGGCCAAGAAGGCCAAGAAGGCGAAGAAGAAGGCCGCGAAGAAGTAGCCGCGCGCGCGGCTACTTGCCTTCGCTCGGCAGCAGCGCGAGCCCGCTCTGCTGCAGCGCGGTCCGGAACTCCGCCATCGGGCCCTGCTCGAACTCGGCGATCGCGTCGACGATCGCCTGCAGCCGCCTGGCGGCGCGATCGAGACGCATGGTCTCGCTCGCGTTCGGCACGTCGGGCGTGTCGCTGACGCGCAGTTGCGACATGAAGCGCGACATCAGCGTCTTCGAGGTGTCGACGATGCCCTGGCGGTCGCGGTCGCCCCAGATCCGATCGAGCAGGTCCTCGTGGGCTTTGTCGGCGGCCTTCATCGCCTTGCGCAGCGCCTCGTGGGGATCCTCGGCGCCCTTCTCGACCTCGGGCTCGAGCTCGAGGCGGCGTTTCACGAAGTCGAGGTCGCGCTTGCAGCGCGCCAGGCTCTGCGTCGACGGCCGGAGGTCGGCGCGCAGCTGCTCGGCCCGCGCCCGCGCGACGTCCTTGGCGGTGCGGTCCTGCATCGGCGCGTCGATGCGCGGATCGGGTCGCACCGTGACCTTGCTACTCTGCGTCTCGCCCTGGAAGCGCACGGTCACCTCGTAGTCGCCCGGCAACACCTCGCGGCCCGGCGGCGGCAGCTTCGGGTCCTTCTCGAGCGAGCGGCTCGGACCGGGCAGGCCATCGCGCTCGAGGCGCCAGACGATGCGGTTGAAGCCGAGGTGGACCTCGCGGGTGAACGTCCGCACCAGTGCCCCGGCCGCGTCGCGGATCTCGATCCGGACCTCGTTCTTCTTCTCGTCGTCGTCCTCGTCGTCCTTGTCGCCGTTGTCGCCGTCGTCCTTCGACTCCTCGGTGGACTCCTTCTCCTCCGGCTCCTCTTCCGGCTTCTCGGCGCGCGCGGCCTGCCTGGCCTTCTCGATCTCGGCGTCGGGGTGCTTCAGCTCGTCGGCGGTGGCGATGAGATCGAGGAACGCGCCGCGTGGGCGCGTCCGGCCGCGGAACTCGTCATTGCCGGGGAACCGCGTGCTCGGGGTCTGCGCGGTCTCGAACGCGATCGCCGGCGCGATCGGGAACAGGTGCAGCTTCTTGGCCAGCAGCTCGGGGGTGACATCGCGGAGCGGCGTGAGCTCGTCGAGCACGTAGATGCCACGGCCGTGCGTCGCGACCACGAGGTCCCCGGTGCGGGGCTGGGTCGTGATCGCCATCGCCGAGCAGGTCGGGACGCCGTGCTTCCAGCGCTGCCACTTGCCGCCGCCGTCGAACGAGACGAACAGGCCGAACTCGGTGCCGAGCCAGAGCAGTCCGGCGTCGCGCGGATCCTCTTCGAGCACGAGGCAGTAGCCGTCGATGTCGGCGGTCGCGATCTGCCGCCAGGTCGCACCGTAGTCCTCGGTGACGAACACGTACGGCTTCCAGTCGAACGTGCGGTGGCCGTCGAAGACCGCGTAGGCGGTGCCGGCGGCGTGTTTGCTCGCCTCGATGTGCGGGCACCAGGTGAAGCGCGGCAGACCGCGGAGACGATCCTCGACGCTGGTCCAGCTGCCGCCGCCGTCGCGGCTGACGTGCACGCGGCCGTCGTCGGAGCCGACCCAGATCAGGCCGCGTTCGAGCGGGCTCGGCGCGATCGTGAGGATCGTGCAGTAGTTCTCGGCGCCGGTCGCGTCGAGCGACAGCCCGCCGCTCTCGTCCTGCTTCTGCCAGGCGGGGTCGTCGGTCGTGAGGTCCGGAGAGATCACCTGCCAGCTCTCGCCGCGGTCCGGGCTGCGATGCACGAACTGGCTGCCGTAGTAGATCGTGTCGGCATCGAACGGATCCTGTGCGATCGCGGCGTTCCAGTTGAAGCGCAGCTCGACGTCGTCGGGTGCCGGCGGCCGGATGCTCTTGCTGCCGCCGGTGCGCAGGTCCCAGCGCACGAGGTTGCCGCCTTGGCTCATGGCGTAGCCGCGGCGAGCGTCGTCGGGCATCGGCAGCGTCGCGAAGCCGTCGCCGAAGCAGACCTCTCGCCAGTGCAGGTTGCGGATGCCACCGTTCTCCCAGACCGTCGAAGGCCCGCGCCAGCTGCCGTTGTCCTGCAGTCCGCCGTAGACGTGGAACGGCTCGGCGTCGTCGACCGCGACGTGATAGAACTGCGCCAGCGGGAGATTGCGGCAGAAGCGCCAGGTGTGGCCGCGGTCGCGGCTGGTGTAGACGCCGCCGTCGTTGCCGAGCAGGATGCGCTGCGGATCGGTCGGATCGATCCACATCGCGTGATGGTCGGGGTGTGCATCGCCCCAGCCGACCAGCCCCGAGAACGTGCGGCCACCGTCGGTCGACACGTCGATCGTGGTGTGCATGTTGTAGAGCCGGTTGGGGTCCTGCGGATCGACGCGGATGTCGCAGAAGTAGAACGGCCGCGGCGCGATGTCGTCGTTCTTGTTGACGGTCTCGAACTCGAAACCGCCGTCGCTGCTCTTCAGCAGCACGCTCTTCTTCGCCTCGACGAGCGCGTAGATCAGGTTGGTGTCGCTCGGCGACAGCGCCAGGCAGATGCGGCCGAGCTCGCCCTTGGGCAGGCCGTTCTCGTCGGTCAGTCGCACCCAGGTGCGGCCGCCGTCGAGCGAGCGATGCAGGCCCGAGCCCGGCCCGCCCGAAGCGAACGAGTACGGCAGGCGCCGGTGGCTCCACATCGTCGCGAACATCTTGTCCGGGTTGTTCGGATCGATCGCGATGTCGCTGCAGCCGGTGCGCTCGTCGGCATGGAGCGTGCGGACCCACGACTCACCGCCGTTCTCCGTGCGGTAGAGCCCGCGTTCTTCGCTGTCCGCCCAGCTCGATCCGAGCGCGGCGACGAACGCGACGTCGGGGTCGCGCGGGTCGAGCACGATGCGGTGGATCTTCTCGCTGCGCGCGAGCCCGAGGTGCTGCCAGGTCCGGCCGCCGTCGCGGGTGCGGTAGACGCCGCGCCCGACGCTCGCCGAGTTGCGCGGATTGCCTTCGCCGGTGCCGATCCACACGACCTCGGGCGAGCGCGGGTCGATCGCGATCGCGCCGATCGACGTGCAGTTCTGGTCGTCGAAGACCGGCTCGAACGTGACGCCGCTGTCGACCGACTTCCAGACCCCGCCGCTGGCGGCGCCGACCCAGACGATGCGGGGATCCCCGGGCACCCCCGCGACCGCGCCGATGCGGCCGCTGCACACGGCCGGGCCGATCGCGCGGGCTTCGAGATCGCCGAGCAGCGTCAGGTCGATCGCCGGGTCAGCGGCCTTGGCCCCGGCCTCCTGGCCGGGGGCGGAGAGGGCGAGCAGGCAGCCGGCAGCGCCGAGGAGGACGAGGGGTCGATTCATGGCTCCCGCAACATACGTCCGTTGCCACGGCGGCGAGAGAGATTGCGCCGGCACTGCGATCTCCGCGCGACACGCGCCGTCGCCTTGCGCTCTGGCGACCATGGGACCACTCACGCGCCGAATCGGGCTCGCAGCTGTGCTGCTCGGCGTCGCGGGCGGGTCGACCAGCTGCACGGTCGTGAAGCCAATCGTCGGTGTCATCGCCGCTCCGGCGATGATCCTCGGTGGCACCGGCGGCGTGCCCTTCGGTTGCTGCTGCGACGACGGTCGCGGGGTGGTGGCGTTCTTCGTGGTCTCCTCCGCGATCGGCGCCGTCGCCGGCCTCGCGACCGGGATCGTCAGCGACGTCCGCGTGCTCACGGGACACGCCAGCGACCCGACGGCGAACTGGTTCGACCCGTTCGCAGTCAACCACTGATCGATCGAGCTGGTGGCACGGGAATTGGGTTGTGGTTTGTACCGCGTACCGACCACCACTCAGCTGAGCCAGGTGATGCGGATCTCGGCTTCGATGTCGGGGTGCAGGCTCTTGTGCACCGGGCAACCGTGCGCCGCGGCCTCGAGCTTCTTCTTCTCGTCGGCGCTGAACGTGCCGGGCACGTTGACCTCGACCGGCAGTCGGCCGATGCGGCGCGGGGTCGGGTTCATGTGCTTCTCGACGGTGACGCTCGCACCTTCGAAGGTGATGCCGTTGCGCCGGGCGACGATCGCCATCGTCGTGAGCACGCAGGTGCCGAGCGCGGTCGCGACCAGGTCGGTCGGTGAGAAATAGCGGCCGAGGCCTTCGTTGTCCTTCGGTGCGTCGGTCGACAGCGCGGCGCCCGAGGGGCCGTGCGAGGCGACACAGCAGAGGTCGCCATCGTAGGTGGCTTGGATCGTGACCATGGCAGCGCTTATAGCCCGCGCTACGTGCTCAGCGTCTCGTAGGCACGCTGGATTTCGCGGAAGCGCTCGGTGGCCTCGCGCTGCGCCGCCGGACCGAGGTTGGCGTGCGCATCCGGATGGAACCGCTTCGCGAGCTCGCGATGGCGCCGGCGGATCTGATCGGGCTTCGCGTCCGGCGGCAGCCCGAGCACGGCGAACGCCTCGGCGCGGGCGTCGACCCGCGGTGCGGCGCGCGCGTGCTCACCGCGGCGATCGCCGCGCAGGAACTGCGCGCGGGCGAGATGGAACAGCATGCGCGCGCGGCCCGCGGCCACGCCGAGGCCGCGCGCGACCTGCTGCAGCACCGTGTGCTCCTCGCGCCGGAACTTGCCGTCGGCGAACGCGACGAGGCAGCACCAGCAGAAGAGCGTGTCGATCTCACTGTCGTCGAGGCCGGTCGCGATGCGCGCGGCGAGGCCGATGCGGTCGTTGACGAGCAGCGGCTGCGCCTCCCACGACCGGATCTCGTCGACGTGGATCGGGTTGGCGAACCGCTCGAGCACGAAATGCCGGACGGCCTCGCGTTCGGAGTGGCTCATCGGGCCGTCGGCCTCGGCGACCGCCGCCAGCAGGTAGTAGATCCGCCGCGGCAGCGAGGCGCGCTCGAACATTCGGGTCGCGGAGTCGTGCCAGGCGCTGTGCGCGTGCACCTGCCGCGTCATCAGGCGCACGAGCGGGGCGATCGACTGCAGCGCGAGCAGGAAGCCACCGAACCCCAGCAGCACCGCGAGCGGCGCCGGGACGCGGCCCGAGCCGGCGACGACGATCAGCAGCACGCCGATGCCGAAGCGGCCGTACCAATACTGGGGCTTGCTGCGCAGCATTGCGGGCCGCGCAGATTACCGCCGCGCCGGGCCGGGATCACGGTGGCGACCCGTGCGTTTCGCGCGGTTCGGTCCTTCAGGAGACATCCACCATCAACCACCCAAAGCCAGATGAACCCGAACCGTTTCCTGCTCCCGTCCGCCGCCCTCTGCTCCGCGCTCGCCGCCCAGGGGCCGGATTTCCTGCTGACCTACTCCCAGGTCGAGACGACCCTGTCGGGCAGCAACGGCACGTCGCTCGCCGTGCTGAACCCGAACGAGATCGCCCACCTCGAGTACTCGAACGGGCCGTGCTCGACCCTGTCGGCCGAGAAGTGGTCGCCGCGCGCCTGCTTCCACGCGATGGCGGGCGACGAGGACACCACCGCGCTCTACTGGAACCCGACGATCTTCGGCAGCATCGATGCGCTGCTCGAAGGCACGCCGACGTCGCCGGTCGCGGGCGTCAATCCGCGCACGGTCTACGTGTCGCCGAGCGTCGCGATGGGCAACGGCGTCAGCGGCGTGAACCAGCTGCGTCCAGGCGACATCGGCCGGATCGTCCGGACCTCGGCCGGCGACGGCCAGGTCGAGTACTTCATCACCCAGGAGCAGATCAACAACGCGCTCGGCATCGCGCTGACGACTCCGATCGACGTCGATGCCGCCGAGTGGCTGCCCGGCACGGGGGTCTTCCTGTCGCTCGACGCCGACTACACGGTGATGACGCCGTGCGGTCCGGTCCTGCTGCAGGACGGCGCGATCTTCGTCATCGAGGACTCGATGATCACCTGGACGCCGGACTTCCGCGTCGCCGCGACCGTGCCGGCCAGCGCCGCCGTGGTCTACAGCGAGGCCCAGATGGACACGTTCGTCACCAATGCCGGCGTCACCGATCGCAACGGCAACTGCCTGACCCAGGCCGTCGACGTCGAGTCGCTGGCGTTCGACTGGAGCGGCAGCGGCAACGCGGTCGTGCTCTGCGCCGGCCTCGCGGTCTGGGTGCCGGACCTGCTGTTCTCGGTCGAGACCGGCACCGGCGCCAGCGTTCTGACGACCGCCGCCGCCGGCTCGATCTACAACCACCTCTGCAGCAGCATGGGGCGGCCGTGTGGCGGCGGGCCGACCTTCGGGCCGCAGACCGGTATCCAGGCGACGAGCACGACGCTCGGCGCGCCGAGCTACGTGAACTCGCTGCTCGCGACCTGGACGATGCGCTACAGCATGGAAGCCCGCATCCCGGTGCTGAACAGCTTCCCGAACGGGCTGCCGGTCGGTGCGACCCTGCTCGACATCAACTCGCCCGCGCCGCTCAACATGGTCTTCGTGACCCTGGTGCCGGCGGGCTTCAACGCAGTGCCGAGCTCGTTCCCGGCGTTCCCGTTCTCGCTGTTCGGCTTCCCGGACTACTACCCGCTGCCGACGCCCTACATGCCGACGGCGACGGTCAACGGCACCGCGACGTTCCCGTCGTTCGCGATCCCGCCGAACTTCCCGGTCAAGATCCTGTTCCAGGCGGCGGGCATCGTGAACGGGCAGGTCGAGCTCAGCACGCCCGCGATCCTCGACATCCTGTGAGCGGACCGGCAGGTGCTTCCTCCGCGGTCACTGCCCGATGACCGCGGTGCCGGCGTTGCTCGCGGCGGCGCCGAGTGCATTGCCGGCCAGCGGATCGATCGAGATCGCCTGGCCGTAGAACGTCAGCCCGTCGAGCCCGGTCGGGATCGGGATGGCCTGGGTCGCGCTGCCGGCGGCATGGCCGAGCAGGATGCTGGTGTCGACGCGGACGTAGGCCGTGCACCCAGGCGCGCCGAATGCGCCGAGATCGAGCGGTAGCGTGAACGGCCCGTAGGCGGTGTTGTCGAAGCCGAGCGCGAGGAAGACGAAACCCCCGGCTGCCGGCAGGCCGGCGATCTCGAGCGTGAACGTCGTGCCGCTGCGCGGCAGCGAACCGGACTGCGGCTGCAACACCGGCACGCCGTTGCTGCCGGCACAGCCGCTGCCGAACGCCGTGAAGCTCGCGGCGATGCCGTTCTGGAACTCCCAGGTCTCGGTGTAGTTGGTCTGCAGGTTGCCGGGCGCGCCGCCGTAGAGCACGACGACGTTGCGCGCGGTGTCCATCGCCATCGCGAAGCCGGTGCGCGACGAGGGCGTGCCGGCGCTGATCATCGTCCAGCCCGTGCCGTCGTAGCTCCAGGTCTCGGGCGGGAACGTGCCGTTGGGGGTGCGGCCGCCGTGCAGCAGGCAGACACCGTTCTGCTGGTCGTAGACCAGTGCAGCCTGCTCGAGCCCGAGGCCGGTGGTCGCGGTCGGGCCGAGGCCGACCGTCGCGGTGACGTCGCTCCAGTTCACCCCGTCGTACTCCCAGGTCTTCTGATCGGGTGCGCCGAAGAAGCTCGTGCCGCCGTACAGCACGCACACCTGCCGCTGCAGGTCGAAACACATCGCGGACTCGACCGACTCGGACGGCGCGTTCGCGGTCGTCACCTGCGTCCAGGTCGAGCCGTCGTACTCCCAGGTGTCGGCGAAAGACGCCGGCAGGTTCGGGTTGCTCGTCCCACCGAACAGCACCGTGCGCTGGCGCACCACGTCGTAGGCCAGGGTGTGGCCGACGCGCGCCGGCGGTGTCGTCGTCGTCGCGACCTGCGACCAGTCGACGCCGTTCCATTCCCAGGTGTCGTTCAGTACGGCGCCGCCCTGGCCGCCGAACATCACGACGACCCCGCGGGCGAGGTCGTAGGCCATGGCGGCCGATCGGCGCGCGGGCGGCGTCGTCACCGTCGTCGGGGCCGACCAGTTGCTGCCGTCGTAGAGCCATGTCGTCGCGCCGCTCGGCCAGTTGCCGAACAGCACCGTATTGCCGCTCGCGCCGTGGAAGGCGGCCGCGGCCTCGCGCAGTGGGCCGGGGTTCGCGGCCGGCGTCGCCAGGGTCCAGGTCTGGGCTTCGACAGCCGTTGCGAGCAGCGCGGCAGCGAGGACGGCGGCGGTGGAGGAAACGACGGGAAAGTGGTGCATCGGGTGGGGCTGGCGTCGTTTTCGGAGCGCTGGCCAACGGATTCCGCCGGCTCGGGGACGCGCTTTCGACGCCTGGGCATACTCAGCGGTCATCCCACCGCGCAACCCCCGATCCCCATGCGACAGCTCCACTTCACCCTCGCCGCGGCGGTTGCCGTGGCGCCTCTCGCGTTCGCCCAGGCCGACTGGACCCAGCTCTCACCCGCGCTCTCACCCTCCGGCCGCGCCGGTGCGATCGGCGTCAGTGACGGCGCCCGCATCCTGGTCTTCGGCGGCAAGCCGAGCAGCACCGGCGAGGCGAACGATCTCTGGAGCTTCGACGGCACCAACTGGACCGACATCACACCGACCAGCGGGCCGCTGCCGCCGGCGCGCGACTGGTACGGCGCCGCCTGGGACACGATGCGTTCCCGCCTCGTGCTGTTCGGCGGTCGCTCGACCGCGCTCGCGGCCGATCTCGGGGACACCTGGGAATACGACGGCACGACGTGGACGCAGATGACGCCCGCGAACTCGCCGAGCCCGCGGCGCTGGACCGCGATGACCTACGACCTCGCGCGTGGCGAGACCGTGCTGTTCGGCGGCGCAACCGGCACGACCTACTACGACGACACCTGGACCTGGAACGGCACGAACTGGACCCCGCTCGCACCCGCCACCAGCCCGAGCATCCGCGGCCGTGGCGTGCTGTCGTACGACCTGCGGCGCTCCGAGACGATCTACTACGGCGGTCGCGACGCCGGCGGCGCGCTCGGCGAGACCTGGAAGTGGGACGGGTCGACCTGGACCCAGATCGTCACCGCGAACGCGCCGGGGTCGGGTGGCGTGCCGGGACTGTTCGCGTTCGCGATGACGTACGACTTCGTGCGCGATCGCCACGTGATCTTCGGCGGCACGCGCACCGGCGGCACGCTCGCGGGCACCTGGGAGTTCGACGGTGTCGATTGGCTGCAGCGCTCGCCGGCGACGGTGCCAGCGTCGCGCACCGTGCCGGTGCTGACGTTCGTGCTCGGGCTCGGCAAGTCGTATCTGTTCGGCGGCTTCCAGAACACGCAGCTCAGCGACACCTGGGCCTACGAGACCGCGCAGCTGCCGCTGGCGGCGCCCTACGGCGCCGGTTGCGCCGGCAGCGCCGGAGTCGTCACGCTGACGCCCGACAACGAGCCGTGGCTCGGCGACACCTTCACCGCGACGGCGACCAACCTGGCGCCGGCCGGGCTGGCGTTCGAGGTCCTCGGACTGTCCGACACGGCCTGGAGCGGCGGCGCGCTGCCGCTGCCGTTGATCGCGATCCATCCCGCGGCCGGCGCCGGCTGCAACCTGCTGGCGAGCACCGATGCGGTGGTGTTCCTGGTCAACGTCGGCGGCAGCGCCGCGACCACGTTCAGCACGCCGAACGACCCGACGTTCGCCGGCATCCGGTTCTACGAGCAGATCCTGCAGCTCGAGCTCGGCGGCACCGCCATCACGTCGATCTCCGCGAGCAACGGCGTCGCGATCACGCTCGGCGCGCGCTGAGCCACCGCGTCGCGCTCGGGCGCTACGGTGCTGCCACGATCGTGACCGCCGACTCGCCGCCGATCGCGCGACTGCAGGTCACCGTGCCGATCGCGGGGTGCTGCACGCGCACCTCCCAGCTGCCGCGACCCAGGCGCCCGAGCTCGTAGGTGCCGGGGCCGGTGCGCTCGACCAGCAGCATCGCCGGCAGCCATGGCCCGCCGTCGCAGCGCGCCGCGATCGTCGCGCCGTTCAGTGGTCGGCCGTTGTCGTCGACGACCTGCAGTGTGGTCACGGCGCCGTCGGTCAGGATCAGCGGGAACTCGGCGGCGCGCTCGGGGTCGAGCTGGCGGAGCTCGCTCGCGCCCGGCGCGTAGCCCGGTGCGCGCGCCACGACCCGCGCTTCGCCGCGCGGCATGCCACCGAACCACGCGCGACCGTCCGGACCGGTGGTCGCGAGGCCGAGCGCACCGAGGGGCCGGCCGTCGCGATCGACGCAGAGCGCGGTCGCGCCCGCAATCGGCGCACCGGCCTCGCTGGTGACGACCGCCGAGGCGCTGGCGGCCGCGCGCGAGCGCAGCTCGATCTCTGTGGTCGGCGTCCCGCTCTGCACGTCGATGCCGCGGCGTTCGGCCGCGCCCCCGTCCTGATCGCCGAGGCTGCCGGCCGACATCACGCCGTAGCGACCGTCCGCGAGGCCGGAGAACACGAACCGGCCGTCGGCGTCGCTCAGTGCCATGCCGATCGGATCGTCGTCGGCGGCGTCCTCGTGGATCAGCCGCACCAGCGCGTGTCGCAGCGGATCGCCGCTCGCGGCATCGACGACGCGGCCGCGCAGCTCGCCGCCGGGCAGCTCGATCGTCGTGCTGTGCTCGGTCGCGCCGGCCGGGAACTCGACGTCCTGCGGCGCGCCGACCTGCGCCATCGTGAGGCCGCTGCGGACCTGCAGCCGGAACGTGCCGGGCTCGACGTTGGCGAGCACGCCGCGGCCGTCGCTCAGCATCGCCGCCCGGATCGCGCCGCCGTCGAGCGCGACGGCCTCGACGAGACCGTTCTTCAGCGGCTTGCCGGCGACCTCGACGCGCAGGTCCCAACGCGTGCCGATCACGAGATCACCGGCGTCGATCGTGACCTCGGTGGTCTCGCCGGCGCGTACCGTGCAGCGCTGCTGCGCGACGCCGCTGGTGATCTTCTCGATCATGCCGCCGAAATCGAGACTCCGACCCGGCTTCCAGTTGTTGGCGCCGAGGTCGTCGAAGATCCCCGCGGCCATCGCCTGCGCGACGTAGGTGCCGGGGTCGAGATTGTCGACCGTGAACGTGCCGTCGGCGGCGAGCTCGGCACCGAACGAGGTCTGCGAGCGCGCGTTCTGCACCATCACCATGAAGTCGCGCGGCTGCTGGCCGGCGGCGGTGACGAGGCGCCCGTGGATCGAGCCGCCGTGGCCGAGCACGATGTCGACGCCGTCGATCGTCGCACCGGCCGCGATCTCGACGCGCTCGCTGCGGCCGCTGGCGTAGCCGTCGGCGGTTGCGACCAGCTGCAGCTTGCCCGGGCTCATGCCGACGATTCGGAAGTGCCCGTCGCGGTCGGTGCGGGCGTCGTCGGATCCGCCGCTGAACATCGACAGCATCGGGTTGTCGGCCATCGGTCCCTTGCGCTTGTGGACCAGCGCGCCGCGGATCGGCACGCCGTCCTCGTCGCGCACGGTACCGGCGAGGATCGCGGCGAGCGGCAGTTCGATCGTGCCGAGGTCGACGCTGCCGGAGTCGCTCACCGTGAAGTCGACGGCCTCGTCGCCGCGGCCCTCGGCCTCGACGTAGGCGGTGTAGGAACCCGGCGGGATCCCGGTCAGGCGGAACGCGCCGTCGGTCGAGTTCACGTTCTCGGTGCGGACCGTCGACGTCATGACCAGGAACATCGTCTTGGTGACGCGTACCGCGAACTCGGCGATCGGCTCGCCGCCGTCGGCGGCCACGACCGTGCCGAACACGCCGCCGAGCTCGGCGAGGCGGACCTCGACGTCGGTGTCGCCCATCTCGACGCCGCTGGTGTAGCTCGCCGACCAATCGTCGTGCGCCGCGACGACGAGGAACTCGTTCTCGTCGGCGAGACCCGCGAGCCGGAAATGGCCCTGCTCATCGGTGCGCACACCGCTGCCGCGCGCAACACCCGCGAGCATCGTCGGGCCGAGCTGCGACGCGAGATCGCCGAGGATCGGGATCTCCGTCATCGGTTGGTGGGCGACGTAGGCGCCCGCTACCGGCGCGCCGGTCGGGTCGACGACGGTGCCGGTGACGACGCCGCCTTCGACGAGTTCGAGGCGCGCGGTGTTCTCGGTCGGTGCCGCCTTCAGTTCGAGCGTGGCGTCGGCCGCGACCCGTGCGGTGGCCTCCGCCTCGATCGTGACGTTCGCCGGCGCGAGGCTGTCGAAGCGGCATCGGCCGTCGGCATCGGTTTGGCCATGCTGCGCGTGCAGTCGCGCGAACATGCCGCCGGCATCGGTCGCCGTCACGGTCACACGGGCGTGAGCGACCGGAGCGCCGGCTCCGTCGACGACGGTGACCTCGAGGTCTGCCGCAGCGCGAACCGTGAGTGCGACCTCGCGATTCTCGCCGGGGCGCAGCGGCGGTTGTCGAAGTTCGCCGAACGCGCCGCCGCCGTGGGTCTCGAGTACGAACGCGGTGTTCGGGATCACGCCGCGGAACGTGAACTCGCCGTTCGCCGACGGCGTCGCGGTCGAGCGGCCGTTGGCAATCGCGCCGATCATCAGCCGCGGATCGCGCGACATCGCCATCGGGTCGGGCTCGATCAAGAGCCGCACCTCGCCGACCGCGGCAGTGCGCTCGCCGAACAGGCGGCCGCGCACGCAGGCGCCGAGCACGGGCGCCAGCACGACGTGAGCCGCGCGTTCGGTGACCGGAACGTGCACGATCTCGGGCATCGGCAGCAGGTAGACGTCGTGCTCCAGCACGAGCCGCAGATGCGGCGTCGTCGTCTGCAGCGCGAAGTTGCCGGTGGCATCGGCGGCGACGGAAGCGATCGGCTCGCCGCGGATCACGAACGCGGGCTTCGACGAGTTGCCACGCGGGTCGAACGACGGCATCTGGAAGCCGGGCGCGTCGTTCGGTTCGCCGGCGTAGACCAGGATGCGTGCGTCCGAGAGATCGGGGTGCTGCGGGTCGGCGAGGATCATGCCCTCGACGGCGAACCCGCCGTCGCCGTTCGCCGGCGCGGGTGTCGGCTCGACCGCGGTCCGTTGGAGGCCGTCGGCGGCCGCGGGCGCGGCCGCGTCGCCGCCGGCAAGATCGCCGGAACTCGCTGCCGAATCGCCGGTTGGCGCGCTCGGTGGGGGCGCGGTCGGCGCCGGGCCCGCGCCCTCACGCCAGAGCAGGACGGCGAGTGCCGCAACGACCACGAGGGCGAACACCAGCCAGGGGGCGCGGGACATATGGCACCAGTGGCCGCTGGCGCCGCCGATCCGTCGTCAGCCGACCGGCGTAGGCGAAGCCGGGCGTCGGAACTGCCGGGCGTTGCCGAGCAGGCCGACCGCGATCAGTGCCATGCCGGCGATGCTCCAGCCGTTCGGGATCGTGTCGAACAGGATCACCCCCGCGATCGTCGCGAGCGCGATCTGCAGATAGCCGACCGCCATCGCGCGGCCGGCGGGTGCGCGCGTGAGGCCGCGTGTCAGCGCGAGTTGGCCGAACTGCGTGACGACGCCGATGCCGACCAGCAGCAGCCACTCGGTCGGTGTCGGCCAGACCCACCACGCGATCGCGAACGGCGCCGATGCGACGACGGTCACGACCGGAAAGTAGAACACGACGACGAGCGGGTGCTCGCTGCGGCCGAGTCGCCGCACCGTGACGTAGGCGAACGCCGACAGCACCGAGCCGAGCAGACCGACGCCGACGAAGCGCCAATCCAACGCCGGGGTGCCGACGGTGTCGCCGGCACCGAGCAGGGTCTGCGGCTGCGCGATCAGCAGGACGCCGCCGAGGCAGATCACCGTCGCGACCAGCACCATCGGCTCGAGTCGCTCGCGCAGCAGCCAGGCCGCCAGCAGTGCGGTGAACAGCGGCGAGGTCTGGTGGACGACCGTCGCCTCGGCGAGCGGCAGCCGATCGACCGCGGCGTAGAAGCAGATCAGTGCCGACGACCCGAAGATGCCGCGCAGCAGCAGCAGCCCGGTACGCGTGCCGGCCGGCGAGATGCCGGCGCGCCAGAGCATCAGCGCGCTCAGCGCGAGCGTCACGCAGCCGCGCGCGAACACCAGCATCGGGATCGGCAGGGTGCGGCCGGCGAGCTTGACGAGCGCCGACATCGCCGTGAACCAGCACACCGCCTGCACCATGTCGAGCAGTCCCGAGCTCGGGGGATCCGAGCTACGGGACCTCGCGGCGGCGTCCGTTCCGGCGCTCAATCTGCAGCCGTGACCGGCTGATCGAGCATCTCGGAGAAGCGCTTCTCGACGCGGTTCTTGGCCGCGTCCTTGTGGTAGCTGTAGCCGGCGATCAGCGGGAAGAAGACCGTCGCCTCGCCGTAGACCATCTGCTCGTAGCTGGTCGAGACCTTGCCCCACGAGCTGGCTTCCTTCAGCGTCGAGCCCGACAGCGCGCCGTCACGCTCGTCGGCGACCGTGATCTGGATCGCGTATTTGTGCATCGCGGCCTCGTCGCCGAGGATGTCGGCCGAGACGACGATGTCCTGCGCGAAGTTCTTCGGCACGCCGCCGCCGATCATGAACAGGCCGGTCTCCTTGCTCGCCATCTTGATGCGCGTGAGCTCGAGGAAGTCCTTCGCCGAGTCGAGGCTCATCGTCGGCTTGCCGACCAGGCCGTGGCGGTACTGGTGCTCGACGAGGCCGAAGCCGGCGCTGCAATCGCTGAACGCGGGGCAGAAGATCGGCACGCCCTTCTCGTAGGCGCGCAGCACGATCGACTCCTTGTTCTTGCCGTGCTGCTGGAGGTGCTGGCCCATCGCGGCGATGAACTCGCGCGAGCTGTAGGGCCGCGGCTCGAGCGAGTCGGCGATCTTCTTGCAGGTGTCGTCGCAGATTCGCAGCTCGTCCTCGTCGATGTAGGTGTCGTAGATGCGGTCGATGGCGAGATCGCGCAGCTGGTTGTCGTCGATGAACGGCGTGCCCTGCCAGTGGCCGAAGCCGAGGCCCTCGAAGAAGTCCTGATCGACGATGTTCGCGCCGGTCGAGACGATCGCGTCGACCATGTTCTTCTCGAGCATCTGCACGATCACGCGCTTCAGCCCGGCCGAGATCAGCGAACCCGCGAGGCAGAGGATCACGGCGCAGTCCTTCTCGCCCAGCATCATCTCGTAGATGTGCGCCGCGCGCGCCGTGTTGCGCGCCTGGAACGCCATCTTCGCCATCGCGTCGACGAGGGGGACGGGGTCGAACGTGTCGAGCGAGATGTGCTCGACCCTGGTCTTGAGGAGTTCCTGCTTGTTCATCGGGCCGGGCATATTAGCGCTCCCGGCCCGGCGATCCTACCGCGGCTTCTCGAGCCCGAGCTCCTGCACGAAGCCGTCGTGGCGTTCCTGGGCCGGACTCGAGGTCATCAGCCCCTCGAGTTCCACGATCGTCCCGCCGTCGTTGCCGAGCAGCGACGCGACGTGGGTCGCCGCGGCAGCCCCGATCCGGACATTGTCGCCGCCGACGAAACAGGTGAAGTCGCCGTCGTCGCCGCCGAGCTCGCGGTCGATCACGATCACGTGGATGCCGGCGTCCATCGCCTCGCGCGCGACGCCGGCCAACGCCAGCGACTCCTTCGGCGAGATCAGGATCGCGTTGAAGTTCTGGGCGATGTAGTCGCGCACGATGCCGCGCTGCTTCTCGGTGTCGTCGTCGGCGGCGCGGTAGGTGAACTCGATCTGCGGGTAGCGGTCGGCGGCGGCGCGCAGGTCCTTGCCCATCTGGACGCGCCACGGCTCGTCGTCGGTGCACTGCGCCATGCCGACGCGGAAGACGATGTCGATCGTCGGCTCGGTGGTGAGCACGTCGGCATGCCGCTGCTGCAGCTGCGCGAGCACGACCTCGTCGGGCGAGCGGATCGGCGAACCGCCGCTCGCGACCGTGGCCTTGGTGTACATGCGCGAGCCGAGCTTGAAGCGCTTCGGCGCCACCTCGACCCCGCTGCACGCCAACAGCGCGAGATCGATCGCCTCGCGGCCGCAGGTCGGATAGGCGAAGGTCGCGTCGAGCAGCCCGTCGGCGACGTATTTCTGACCTTCGTCGGGCAGACCGTCGACACCGACGATGCGGATGGCGGTGCGGCCCTTCTGGCGACAGGCCTGCGCCGCGCCGCGCGCCATCGGGTCGTTGTGGGCGTAGACGATGTCGATGTCGGGCATGCGCTCGAGCACGGACTCCATCTCGTTCTGCGCGAGGTCGCCCTTCCAGCGCAGGTCGGCCTGGTGAACGATGCGGATCTTGCCGTCGGCGGTTCGGAGCACGGCGTCGGAGCTCTGGTCGGCGGTGGTGCTGCCGTCGTTGCCACCGCAGGCGGCGAGGACGGCGAGCGGGAATAGGACGAGTCGGCTCGGGTTCATCGGCGGCGCTCCTGCATGAGAACGGCAGCCAGGATGATCGCGCCTTGGATCACGAGGCGCCAGTGCGATGGCACGCCGTTGAGCGCCAGCACCTTCTCGAGCAGCCCGAGGATCAGCACGCCGAGGATCGCGAGCCACAACGTACCGCGCCCGCCCTGCAGGCTGACGCCGCCGATCACGACCGCGGCGATGGTCTGCAGCTCGAGCAGCTCGCCGGCCGACGGATTGCCCTGCACGTCGCGCGCGACCTGGCAGATGCCCGCGAGGCCCGCGAACACGCCGGCGAGCACGTAGGTCACGGTCAGCACGCGACCGGTGGCGACGCCCGACAGCCGCGCCGCCTCGGCGTTCGCGCCGGTCGCCAGCAGATGGCGGCCGAACACGCTGCGCTGCAGCCAGACCGCGGTGACGACCGCGAGCGTCGCGAACAGGATCCCGGTCACCGGCACGGGGCCGAGGCGGCCGGCGAGGAACGTCCAGAACGGCGGTCCTTCGCTGCCCTGCGGCAGGAAACGCGAGCTCGCGGCGGCGCCGGCGAGCTCGGGCACGAACCGCGCGAGGCCGCGCGCGATCACCATCGTCGCGAGCGTGGCGAGGAACGGCTGCACCCGCAGCCGCGCGACCAGCACGCCGTTGGCGAGCCCGACGACGGCGCCGACCGCGAGCGCCACGGCGAGCGCGAGCGGCCAGGGCAGCTCGGCGCGCAGCTGCAGGCCGGCGAACACCATGCCGGTGAGGCCGACGACCGCGCCCACCGACAGATCGATGCCGCCACCGAGGATCACGAGGCACTGGCCGAGCGCGCAGAGGCCGACGGCGCCGAGCGCGCCGAGCAGGTCGAAGTGGAGCTGCGCGCGGAAGAACGCGCCCTCGCCGTGGAACACCACGCCGAGCGCGAGCACGAGCAGCAGGGCGGCGAGCGCGCGCAGGATGGGAGCGGAGTTCGTCACGTCGGTTCGGCGAAGAAGCGCAGCAGCTCGGCGGTGACGGTCGAGCGGTCGAGACGGCTCGGCGCGAGCTCGCGGGTGATCCGGCCGTACTCCTGCTCGGCGGCGACGCCGAAGTAGAGCTCGGGGATCGGCGCGTCCGGCGGGTCGGCGTGCCAGCCGATCGCCTGGCCGGCGCTCTGCTGTGGTGGCTCGAGCACGGCGAGCCGCTCGCACAGTCGGCGCAGGTCGCGGCGCGGCGGCGGCGCGATCGAGACCAGCTCGAACCAGCTCTCGGTGCGATCGTGGAAGCGGTAGCGCGGCCCGTCGCTGCGGCCGTCGACGTGCAGCACTCTGAACGCGCCGGCGAGCGTGTTGAGCACCATGCGATGCCGCGGCCCGGCGCTCGCGAGCACCGCGACACCGAGCTCGGGATGTCGTTGCCGTTCGATCGCGCCGGCGAGCCCGGCGGTGATCTCGCCCTGCACCGCCGCCATCTCCTCCTCGTAGAGCGAGCGGTAGCCGCCGGTGTGATCGAGCACCGAGACCGCGTTCTCGAGCAGCCACTCGTAGCGTCGCAGCGAGCGCTCGGCGTCGTCGCGGCAGCGCGCGAAGACGTTCTTCACCGGCGAATGTTCGGACGCGAGGTCGCGCACGATGCGATCGACGGCGAAGCCGCGCCAGGTCTGCCAGCAGCCGAAGTCGCCCGTCGCCGCCGCCGACCGCAGCAGTTCCTCGCGGCCCGCCGCGAGCTCGGGCCGCAGGATCGCGAGCAGCGCGCCGAAGCCGTCGGTGTCGTAGTGATCGTTGAGCACGACCTCGACCTCGCCGAGGAATCCGGCCTGCGCCGCCGGCTCCGCCCGCGCGAACCGGAAGCAGATCTCGGTGCTGAGGTCCGCCTTCCAGACCGCCGGCGTGCGGTTCCCCGGCCAGTGCGACAGGTTCGGGCCGGCCGGCGTCATGCCGTCGACCGACAGGTGGGGCTCGGCACAGCCGCCGGGCCCCGCGAAGCCGAGCCGCAGGCGGGTCAGGGGCGAATCGTGACGTGGCGATGACATCCGGCGGTCAGATCTGGCTCCGGGCCGATGGCGCGGCTCTTGCGTGCGGCGAGCGGGATCCTAATTCACAGCTGTTAGCGAAGCCGTTCGGCGCCCAGGTCCTTCGGGACGCAAGCGCCGGGCGGCCGAGACGAGAGAGAGCAAGAGTGGCGCCGGCCGCCAGGGTTCGCCCTGGCGGCCGGTTTTTTCGTCGATCGCCCGCCCCGGCGCCAGACGGTTCTTGCAAAGGCCTGGGTGCGAGCTAGTCTCCTCGGCCCCTCAGGCGTGGGGGCGTAGCTCAATTGGTTAGAGTACCGGACTGTCGATCCGGTGGTTGCGGGTTCGAGTCCCGTCGCCCTCGCCACTCAAGACCCCGCAGAACGGCCGCGACGGCGCGCTTCGGCGGGGTTTTTCGTTGGCTCCGCAGTTGCGCGGCACCGGAGGACCGGTCGCGATCTACTGGATCTCGACGGACACCTTCCTGACGGTCGGTCCTTCGCAGTAGAGAACCAGCAAGGCGCTCGCTTCGTATGGGAAGAGGTGTTCGCGGCCGGCACCTGCCGCGAGGGTGGCGTGTTGCGGTGGCAGCGTCTTCCTCCCGTCGGCTGCCCAATCACCCAGGACCCGCTCGTAGACGAGTCGAACGGCAGCGTCTTCTCGCATCCCCACGACGCCATCGACAATCTCGAGCGCTCGGTGCGAGACCCGTCGTGCGGGCAACCCGAACGCGACTACCCAGGTTGACACGATCGCCGCCCCGGTGATGGTGCCCAGGACGAAGTAGCGGGCCGAAGGGCGTCTTGTGGCCATCACGCGAGTGTATCGGGGACCTGCATCCGCCAGCAGCGCGGCCGAGCCACCGTAGCTTGTGCTCATGCGCCTTGTTCGGTTCTTCGCTGTGATCGCGGCCGTGCTGGCGGCCTGTGCATCGAGGTCGGGCCAGGTGACCGACCCCGACGACCGTTTGCAGGCGGGCCGCTACACCCTCGCGAGGGATGCCGACGCGGGAGTCCTGGAACTCCGCCGTGACGGCTGTTTCGCACTCGACCTGAAGGCGCGCGACTTTCCGCCGGTGCCCGACCTCCGCTCGATGGAGCAGTGGGGCGATCTCTCGGTCGAGGGGCGATGGCGGCGTTTCCCGGGTTCGCCAGGTGACCGAACTTTGGTCGCGCTCGAATTCGCCTACCCGGTGCCGGACGCGGAGGCAGCCTCCTTCGTGCTGTGGGTCTGCCTGCTGGAGACCCGCTTCGTCATGGTGCGTTCGATCGTCGAGAGGCCGATCGGGTCACCGCTCGGGCGTCGGGACAGCTGGACTCTGCCCAGATGAACGTGGCGAGACTCGAGTTGCCGAAGCAGTGACGCGCCGATCCGGCGCCGGTCGCGTTGGAGTTTTCGTGCCCTGAAGTGGCATGATCGCGCGCCGCTGCATCGCTCGTGAACCGCCGCCTCCACACCACGACCAGCGGGGTCCTGCTCGGCGCCGTGCCCGTGCCGTGGGCCGTCGCGTCCTGGGTCCACGAGGGCACCGTGCTCGAAGCACCGCTCTGGGTGCGGATCCTGCTGACCGCCGCGACGCTCGCGCTGGCGGTCGCGGGGCTCGTGATCGGGCGCTTTCCGCGCACCGGTCGCGGGCTCGCGACGTTCGGCGCGGCGGCGGCGATGGCGATCGCGTTGCCGAGTCTCGAACGGTCGCCGGCGCTCACCGTCGTGCTCGGCACCGCCGCTGCGGTCGGGCTCGCGGCGCTGTGGAAGATCGGCGCGCCGCTGTTCTTCTCGACCTCGCGTGGGTTCCTGGCGCCGGGGCGGGTGCGCGGCTCGGCCGGGGTCGCGCTCGGCTTCTGGCTCGTCGCGGTGCTCGGCGGGGCGGAGCTGCCGGACGACGTCTGGGCCGCGGTCGGTGTCGCGGCGCTGATCGCCGGGCTGCTCGGCGGCGTCGCGGTCGTTCGGCGCCGGCGGCTCGCCGACCCGCGTTCGCGCGCGCTCGCCGGCATCCTGGTCGCGACGGCGTCGTTGGCGGCGTTCGCACTCGACGACGTGCAGTCGCTCGCGACCTGCGGTGCGTTCTACGCGCTCGCCGCGCTCGTGCTCGGGCCGCGCACCGATGACGCCGAAGAGCTCGACGGGCGCTGGCTGACCGCGGTGCTCGAACACCCCGAGCGGCTGCTCGTGACCACGTTCGCGACGCTCGCGGGTCTCGGCACGCTGATCCTGGCGTTGCCGCACAGCGCGGCGAAGGTGCAGGGCATCGGGGGGCTCGACGCGGCGTTCACGGCGGTCAGCGCGGTCTGCGTCACCGGGCTCGCGGTCAGGGACACCGCGGTCGAGTTCAGCGCGTTCGGTCAGGTCGCGATCCTGATCCTGATCCAGCTCGGCGGCCTCGGCATCATGACGTTCTCGACCGCGGCGCTGCGCGTGCTCGGCGGTCGCATGTCGCTGCGGCAGGAGTCGGCGGTGGCGACCATCATCGGTGCCAAGGACAGGAGCCGGGTGATCGCGTCGGCGCAGGACGTGCTGCGCGTGACGTTCCTCGCCGAAGGCGTCGGCGCGATCGTGCTCGCGGTGCTGTTCGTCGGTGCCGGCGATCCGCTCGGCGAGGCGATCTGGCGCGGCTGCTTCACGTCGATCTCGGCCTACTGCAACGCCGGCTTCGCGCTGCAGAGCGACAGTCTGGTGCCGTACCAGGCGACGCCGCTCGTGCTGCACACGGTCGCCGTGCTGATCGTGCTCGGCGGCCTGTCGCCGGCGGTGATCCTCGCGCTGACCGCGCGGCGCGGCGGCCGGCCGCTGTCGCTGCACGCCAGGCTGTGCGCCCTGTCGGCGGTGATCCTGCTGGTGACCGGCTTCGGCTTCTACCTGATGGCCGAATGGGATCACTCGCTCGCGACCCTGCCCCTCGGCGACAAGCTGCACAACGCCTGGTTCCAGTCCGTGACACTGCGGACGGCCGGCTTCAACTCCGTCGACATCGCCGGGGTCCATCCGGCGACCTACGTGCTGATGCTCGGTTGGATGTTCGTCGGCGCCAGTCCCGGCGGCACGGCCGGCGGGATCAAGACGACGACGGTGGCGGTGCTGCTGCTCGCGGTCGCCCACACGATCCGCGGCGGCACGGAGATCAAGGTCTTCGGCCGGCGCGTGCCCGAGGCGACGGTGCGGCGGGCCGCGGCGATCGTCACGGTCGCGCTGCTGGCGAACGTGCTCGCGGTGGTCGCGCTCGTGCTGACGCAGCGCATTCCGCTGCAGGCGGCCGCGTTCGAGGCGGTCTCGGCGCTCGGCACCGTCGGGTTGACACAGGGCGCGACCGCACGGCTCGACGAGGTCGGCAGGGTCATCGTGATCGTCTGCATGTTCGTCGGCCGCATCGGCGGGCTCACGATGATGATGTTCATGAGTCAGCGCAGCGTCGCGGAACGTATCGTGCTGCCGATCGAGGACGTCGACGTCGGCTGATCCGCGCCGATTCGAGAGAACATGGCAAGACAGAAGCAACAGGCGATCGTGATCGGGCTCGGCCAGTTCGGCACGAGTGTCGCACGGGCGCTGGCATCGCGCGGCGTCGAGGTGCTCGCGATCGACTCGGTGGAAGAGAAAGTGCAGGCGGTGTCGGCCGACGTCGCCGAGGCGATGTGCTTCGACGCCACCGATCTCGAGGCCGTGACGCGGCTGTCGCCCGAGAAGCGCGACGTCTGTGTCTGCGCGATCGGGGACGAGGCCAAGGATGCTTCGATCATCTGCACCGCGCTGCTGCGCCAGGCGGGGGCGCCGCGCGTCATCGCCCGCGCCAACGACGAGGTGCACGCGCGCATCCTCAAGCTGGTCGGCGCGCATCAGGTCGTGAATCCGGAGCGTGCGTTCGGCGAGCGTTTCGCGAGCCAGATCGTGCACGAAGGAATCAAAGGTGAGATGCAGCTCGGCGAGGGCGTGCTGCTGACCGAGGTCGAGACCCCCGAGCCGTTCCTCGGCAGGTCGCTCGGCGAGCTGCGGCTGCCGAGCCGTTTCGGGGTCACGGTCGTCGCGATCCGCAAGCACGGCACCGGGGCGGTCGTGCTGCCGGATGCCGAGACCACGCTCGCGGAAGGCGACGCGATCGTGCTCGTCGCGCGCGAGGGCGCGGTCGCCAAGATGATGGGGAAGACCTGATGCGGCTGCAGAGCGAGCTCGCCGCGGTCGTCGTCGGCTTCGTGACGTTGAACCTGCTGCTGGTGTTCGCCGCGATCGGCCTGTTCGCGCGGATGGGGCCCGCGGTCGAGCTCATCCTGCAGCGCAACGACGCGACGATCGTGGCGGCCGAGGACATCCTCGAGGCGCTCGCGCGTGAACCCGCCGGCGTGACCTCGCCCGAGCGCCGCGAAGCCGTCGACGCCGCGCTCGCCACGATCGCACGCAACGTCACGGAACAGGACGAACCGAAGGCGATCGCCGCGATCGAGCAGTCGATCGCGGCGGGGCTCGAGGGCCAGGCGAAGGCGCGTGAGACGCTCACCGACGCGCTGCGCGCGCTGATCGAACTCAACCGCGACGCGATGCTCGCGGCGGATCGCGAAGCCCAGCGCCTCGGAGTGGCCGGTGCCTGGGCGGCAGCGTTCGTCGGGCTCGCGACGTTGCTGCTGGGTCTCGTGCTCGGGCGCCGCCTCGGTCGGCGACTGGTGCGGCCGGTGCTCGAGCTGCGGCAGGTGCTGGGCGCGGCGCGCACCGGCGACGAGTTCCGCCGCTGCGGTGTGCACGACGCGCCGATCGAGGTCGAGGAGACGCTCGACGAGCTCAACCGGCTGCTCGATGCGCGCGAGGTCGCGTTCGCCGGCGAGGAGTCCGCGCGCAGCGGCGTTCAGTAGGGGCTGACGATGCTCTCGACGCCGTTGCTCGTCACGATGCCGGCGGCGTTCTGCCCGTTCTGGCTGAACGGCTGCACGAACGCGAGCGCCGCGGCGTAGATCGGCAGCCCGCACGGTGCACCGGCGGGCACCTGGAATTGCACGGTTTCGGTCGGGCTCGAGCCGGCGAACGCGAGCCAGAGATCGAGCGATGCGAGATAGGCCGTGCAGCCCGGAGCGCCGAACGCCGCGAGCGACGTCCCCGGCAGGTCGCCCTGCAGGCTGACGATCACGAAGCCGTTGTAGGCGCCGCTACCGGGCGCGTTCTCGGGCACGTCGTCGACCGTGTAGGTCACGAGCGTGCCGGTCGTCGGCGTCGAGATCGGCGGCGGGCTCGCGCTCAGCGCGATCGCCGGGGTGCTGCCGATCTGGTAACAGCCGGTGCCGAACGAGGTGTGCGACGCCGGTACCTGCGGCAGGCAGGTGCTCGCGAACGCGCTCTGGCTCAGGTTCCAGTAGCTGCCGGTCGGCACCGTCTCGAGTCGCAGCGCCCGCACGGCGTACGTCACGTCGCCGAGCGGCGGCGAGCTGTCGACGAACGACGTCGTCGCGACCGGGCCGGTGGTCAGCCGCACGAACGGGCCGGCGGTGGTCGTTGCGCGGTAGACGTGATAGCCGGCCGCCGCGTCGGGCGATGCCGACCATGCGATCGTCGCCTGGCTGCCGGCGGTGTTGCCGGTGATCGAGACGTTCGCGGCGGGTGCGATCACGTGCTGACGCAGCGTCGGATCGCCCATCAGCGCGACGTGCACGCCGCGCAGCGAGAAGCCGCCGGCGGTGGTGTCGTTCTGGCTGTAGCGCGCGCAGAAGCCCAGCGTCTCGCCGAGGCCCATCGGGTGGAACGACCAGTGCGGTCGGCCGGCCCATGCGTTGCTGAGCGTCCAGCCCGAGCACAGCGGCGCGCGCAGGAAGTTGTTGGTGGAGTCCCAATCGCCGAAGTAGCTGCCGAACAGCATCGTGAACACACCGCGGTTGGCGCTCGTCGTGAAGTCGGTTGTCGTACCGATGCCGCCCGCGCTGGTGTAGCTGCCGCCGCCGCAACCGTAGGACCAGACGTGGCCGCCGCCGGAGGTCGTGTTCAGCGTCGTGAAGTAGTCGCCCGCGACCACGTTCGCCGTGCCGACCAGCGCCGAGAAGGCGCGCCAACCCGACGCCGCGAACGCCTCGCCGCTGAAGTAGCCGAAGTTGTCATCGATCACGGCGCGTTGGTCGGCGGCGAAGACCTTGTGGCGATAGTCGTGATCCTTGTCGAGGTACTGCTGCAGCAGCTGGGTCTCGCTGGCGGCGAACGCCGGCATGTTGGCGAGATCGACGCGGCCGACCATCAGCTCGACGTTGTTCGGCACGACGCTCTGGTCGAACTTGCCGTCGCCCGGCACGTTGCGGTTCTCGGTGCGCGACGCCGACGAGTTGTTGACCGTGCTGTCGGTCCAGACCCCGTCGACCTCGCCGTAGTAGACGTCGGCGGCCCAGGCACCGATGTGGTTGCTGTGGCCGTCGGGCGCGATGTTGCCCGAGTACGGCACCGGAACGTGGCCGAGCAGGAACACCGCGCGCACGTTGGTCGGGTCGGCGTTGTAGTCGGCGAGGATCGTCGCCTTGACGCTGGTGACCGGGTCGGTCGGCTGCACGTCGTGGCGCAGCACGCGCCAGCCGTCGCCGTTCATGTCCTCGACGAGTCGGTCGATGCCGGCAGCGAGCGCGGTCGCCTGGGTCGCGTCGACGATCAGCACCAGCACTCCCCGGTCTTCGATCGCGGCGGCCTCGACGCCGGCCGTCACCAGCCCGCGCGCGACGGTGCTGCCGAGCCGCAGGAAGCGGTACTCGTAGCGTTCGCCGAGCACGACGTTGGAGTCGATCCACGACGTCGCGGCGCCGCCGCCCGGCACCGTGATCTGGTTGCCCCAGAACAGATCGCCGGCGGGTCGCCGCGCGACGGTGTAGCTGGTCGCGGTCGCGCTCGCCGGCCAGGAGAAGGTCAGCGTCGGCGGGTTGGTCGCCGCGGTGGCCTCGACCTGCAGCGCGACGTCGGCCGCGGTCTGGGCGATGGCCGGGATGGCGAACGGGACGGACGCGAGGACGGCGAGTGCCGGGTGGCACAGCGGGAGACGAGGCATCGCGGCATCATAGCGCCGGCCGTCGACGACTCCGCCCGGACCGTGAGGTCGCCGCTCAGCCCTTCTTCTTCTCTTTGTCCTTCTTGCGCTTCCGCGAACGACCCGCGCTGCTGTCGCCGACACCTTCGGGCAGCGTCGAGCGCTCGAGCAACGCGATCTGGCTGCGCAGCGGTGTCTGGCCGGCGGCGAGCTCGATGCGTTCGCTGGTGCCGTCCGGCAGCACGCGGCGCGCCTTCTGGTTGTCGCGCAGCGAGATCTCGAGCACCTCGTCGAGCACGCGCTGCTTCAGCTCGGGATCGACGACCGGGAACGCGACTTCGACGCGGCGGTCGAGGTTGCGGATCATCCAGTCGGCCGACGACAGGTAGACGATCGGGTCGCCACCGTTCTCGAAGCAGTAGACCCGGCTGTGCTCGAGGTAGCGATCGACGATCGCGACGACCTCGATGTTCTCGCTGAGGCCGGGCACTCCGGGGCGCAGACAGCAGACGCTGCGCACGCAGAGCTCGATCTTGACGCCCGCGGCCGATGCGTCGTACAGCGCCATGATCACCTGCGGGTCGGCGAGGTTGTTGAGCTTGGCGCGGATGCCGGCCGGCCGGCCGGCCTTCTTGTTGGCGATCTCGTTGCCGATCAGCTCGAGGATCTTGTCCCGCAGCGCGAACGGCGCCACCAGCAGGTACTCCATCATCGGCACGCGGGTGTAGCCGGTGATCATGTTGAAGGTCTCGGCGACCTCCTCGCCGAGCTCGGGCCGCGCCGTCAGCAGGCCGGCGTCGGTGTAGAGCCGGGCGGTCGTCGGGTTGTAGTTGCCGGTGCCGAGGTGGCAGTAGCGCCGGAAGCCGTCGTCCTCGCGGCGGACCACGAGCGTGCACTTGGCGTGCGTCTTGAGGCCGACGATGCCGTAGACCACGTGCACGCCGGCCTTCTCCATGCGGCGCGCCCAGTGGATGTTGGCTTCCTCGTCGAAGCGAGCCTTGAGCTCGACGATCGCCGTCACCTGCTTGCGCTGCTGTGCTGCCTCGATGAGCGCGTCGACCATCGGGCTCTTGCTGCCGGCGCGGTAGATCGTCTGCTTGATCGCCATCACCTTCGGGTCGCGCGCCGCCAGCCGCACGAAGTCCTCGACCGTGGTGAACGAGTCGTAGGGGTGGTGCAGCAGGATGTCGCCCTCGCGCAGGTCGGCGAACATCTCGCTCGCCGACGCCCAGCGCCAGGCGCGCCGGGGCTTCGCGGGCGCGTCCTTCAGCTTCGGCAGCTCGAGCCGATCGTAGAGCTCCATGATGCGGCCGAGGTTGACCGGGCCGTCGCAGAAGTAGACGTCGTCGGGTTCGAGCGTGAGCGCCTTGGTGAAGCGCTCGATGACCTCGTGGTGCGCGGCGTGCTCGATCTCGAGCCGGACCGGCTCGCCGCGGCGCCGCTTGACCAGCTCCTTCTCGATCGAGCTCATGAGGTCGGTCGATTGGAATTCGTCGACGTCGATGTTGCTGTCGCGCGTGACCCGGAACGTCGTCGCGTGCAGCACCTCGAGACCGGGGAACAGCTCGCTGAGGTTGTCGCGGACGATCTCGGCGGTGAAGACGTGCACGCTGTCGCCGTCGAGTTCGGGCACGCGCTCGATGCGCGGCAGGGTGCGCGGCACCTGCACGACGGCCATCCGCGGCGTGCGGCGCACGTTGCGTGGATCCTGCAGCAGCACGGCGACGTTCAGCGACTTGTTGAGCAGCACCGGGAACGGGTGCGCCGGGTCGACCGCGAGCGGCGTCAGGATCGGGTAGATCTCGGCCTTGAAGTGGCGGTCGATCCACTTCTGCTGCTTCGCCGTCAGCTGGTCGATCGGTCGGAACTCGATCCCTTCGCGCGCCAGCTCGGGCAGCAGCTGGTCGCGCCAGGTCTCGTGCATCTCGGTGGTGAACTTGTGCGCGTCGCGCCGGATGCGCTCGAGCTCGTCGAGCGGCTTCAGGCCGTCCGGGTTCTCGCCCTGCAGTCCCGCCTCGGCGAGCTCCATGATGCCGGCGACGCGGATCTCGAAGAACTCGTCGAGGTTCGTGCTCGCGATCGCGAGGAACTTGACGCGCTCGAGCAGCGGGTTGGCGGGGTCTCGCGCCTCCTCGAGCACGCGGCGGTTGAACTGCAGCCACGACTGCTCGCGGTTGACGAACAGCATCGTGCGGTCACCGATCGGTGGGGTCGACGGCCCGATGGCCTTGTCGTTGCCGCCGTCCGCGAGACGGCTGGCGTCGTCGCCGTCATTCGCGGCGATCGGAGTCGGTTCGAGCGGCCGGATGCGGCGGCCGAAGCCGTCCTCCAGCAGCCGATGGATCGGGTAGCCCGGCTGTTCGGTCATTGGGGAAAGTGCGGGGACGGTGAGCTTATCGGCCGAAGCGGTGGGCGAATTGTGAAGATCCGTGGTGATTTGCGACAACGCGGGGGGCTCTCTCGAGCCGGGACACGCCGACTTCACCGCGATCCCAAGCTGGGTCATCAGGGCTGTCGCGCAATCAAGCACTCGCGCCGGGCGGCCGATCCCGGTTGCGAGGATCGGACCGGCCCACCACCTTCAGCCCAGGAGCCCGCGAGTGTCGCTACGAGTCCAGGAACTTCTGCACGGAATGGTAGCCAAGTCGGCTTCCGACCTCCACGTCAAGGCCGGTTCGCCACCCGGCTACCGCATCGACGGCGAGGTCGAAGCGCAATCCGAGCACGGCGTGCTCACGCCCGAGATGACCGCCGACCTCGCGCGTCAGCTGATGTCGAACGAGCAGTGGGAGCGGTTCCTGAGCGAGAAGGACATCGACTTCTCCTACGCGGTCAAGGACCTCGCGCGCTTCCGCGTCAACGCGCTGCACCAGCGCAACGCGGTCGGCTTCGTGATTCGCCTGATCCCGGACGAGATCCCCGACTACCGGAAGCTGGGGCTGCCGGAGATCTGCCTCAAGCTCGCGGCCAAGCCGCGCGGCCTCGTGCTCGTCACCGGACCGACCGGCTCCGGCAAGTCGACCACGCTGGCGGCGATGATCGACTACATCAACCAGAACGAGCAGGGCCACATCCTGACGATGGAGGACCCGCTCGAGTTCATCCACCCGGACAAGCAGTGCTACGTCACGCAGCGCCAGATCGGGCAGGACTGCAGCTCGTTCCGCGAGGGTCTGCGCCGCGCGCTGCGCCAGGATCCGGACGTGATCCTGATCGGCGAGATGCGCGACCTCGAGACCATCTCGATGGCGATCACCGCCGCCGAGACAGGTCACATCGTGTTCGGCACGCTGCACACGACGAGCGCGATGTCGAACGTCGATCGGATGATCGACGTTTTGGCGACCG
>JAGQRB010000742.1 GCA_020425925.1 Planctomycetota bacterium | reverse complement strand
TTGTTGGTCGCCGACTTCGGCAACCCGACCGGTACGATCGGCGGCCAGGGCGACATTCGATCCTTTCTTGTGCAGTTGCCGGTGCCCTCCGATACCTACGGTCTTGCCCGAGAGGACGGTCGTTGGCTGCCGCTCGGCGGACTGTTCCGCCGCGCGCTCGCCGCGCCCGACGGTTTGCCGCGCGGCGTCGTCGGCGAGAACCTGCGCTTCGAACGCCACGCCCGCCCGGACGGTTGGCTCCCGTACGGCGGCACCCGGCTGCTGCCGGAGGCGAGCGGCGCGGCGCTGCTGCCGGCGCCGGCGGTGATCGCGTCGATCGCGCGCGACGGCGAGGCCTATCGCGTCGAGCTCACCGCACCGCTGCCGAACACCGCACCCGACGCCTGGGCCGGCCGGCTGGCGCTGCTCGGCAACGGCGGCAACGGCGACGTGCACGCGCGCAGCCGCGTGCTCGCCAGCGGCCCGTCGACGCTGCTGCTCGCCGCCGACCTGCCGCTGCCCGAGGATCTGGCCGCGGTCCAGCTCTACGCCTGGCCCGCCGAGCTCGCGACCGTCGCGCCCGGCAGCTACCTCGGCTTCGACAACACGCCGTTGCCGCGCGCCAACGTGCGCATCGGTTTCGCATTCCACCGCGACGCCAGCGCAGCCACCGGTGGCTTCGACCCGGGGCGCTGGCCCGCCGACGGCTCGTTCCTCTACGACCTCGGTGACCCGGCGACGGTCGCCGCGCTGCGCGCTCTGGAGCCGCGCTATCTTGCCTGGGACGTCACGCTCGACGGCGAGTTCCGCACTTCGGCCGCGGATCGACCACCGGCCGCCGATGCGGACTCCCGGATCGCGCTGCGGCGGTTCTGGCTGCCGATGCGGTTCTGAACGGCCGGTCATGAACGGGGCGGTCCCGAACCGGGCCGATCGGTCCCTTGCGCCGCCCGAGCGCGCTCCCGATGGTGGCGACTGGCGAATCATGTCGACGGACGACGACGACAACCGGGGCCGGCGCGAGCGCATGGTGCGCGAGCAGCTCGAGCGCCGCGGCGTGCGCGATGCGCGCGTGGTCGCGGCGATGCGCAAGGTGCCACGCGAGGACTACGTGCCGGCCGCGCTGCGCCGCCAGGCGTTCGACGACCACGCGCTCGAGATCGCGGCCGGCCAGACGATCTCGCAGCCGTTCATCGTCGGCTACATGCTGCAGGCGCTGGCGATCCGACCCGGCGACCGCGTGCTCGAGATCGGCACCGGCTCGGGCTACAACGCCGCGCTGCTCGGTGAGCTCGCGGCCGAGGTGATCACCGTCGAGCGCATCCCCGAGCTCGCGGCGGCCGCGGCCGAGCGGCTGCGCCGCGCCGGCCTCGACCACGTGCACGTCCGCATCGCCGACGGCACCCGCGGCTGGCGCGAAGAGGCGCCGTACGACGCGATCGTCGTCACCGCCGGCGGCCCCGATGTGCCGCGCTCGCTGCTGCGACAGCTGGCGCCGAACGGCCGGCTGGTGATGCCGGTCGGTCGCGCCGGCGAACAGCGGCTGGTGCGCGTGCGGCGCACCGGCCGGGAGTCGTTCGAGCGCGAACTGCTCACGCGCGTGCGGTTCGTGCCGCTGATCGGCGCCGAGGGTTGGCGCGGCGACGGGACCGACTGACTGCGAGGGATCGGTCGGGCACCTCACCGCAGCGCGAGCAACCACTCACGGAACTTGGCGTCGTTCCAGTCCGCGGCGCCGACGTGCCGGTAGACGATGCGACCGCGGTGCAGCACGAAGGTCGCCGGGATCGCGGCGGTGCGGAGCTGCGCCGGCAGCGGCGGACCGGACGCGAACGGCAGCTCGAGCGATTGCCCGCGGGCGAAGCGTTCGACCACCTCGCCGTGCTCCTGCGACACGAGCAGGAAGCGGACACCGGTGCCCGCGGCCGCACGCTGCAACGCCGCGATGCTCGGCATCTCCCGCACGCACGGACCACACCAGGTAGCCCAGACGTTGAGGAACACGGCCTCGTCGCGCAGGTCGCCGAGCGCGATCTCCTCGCCGGCAACCGTGCGGCAGCGCCAGCTCGACACGTCGTCGGCGAGCGATTCGACGACCGCCGCCCGCGGATCGGCCGGCGGCCGCGAGAACAGCACCATGGCGACCTGAACCGAGATGCCAGCCAGGATCAGCATCACCGCCGTCGCCAGACCGACGGTGAAGAAGACGAGCTTCCGGCCGGGCGCGAGATCCCCGGGTGGCGGGACACCGGGCGCGGGCTCGGAGCGCAGGAACAGCCAGGCCCAGGCCGGCGGCAGCGCGAGCATCGGCAACACGACCGCCGCGATCGCGTACCAGATCAGCTCGTTCTGCTGGAACAGCACCTGCGCACCGAGGAAGAGCGCGAGGAAGGCCGCAGCGAACGTGGCGAAGAAGGCCAGGTGGCCGCCGAGCGTGCGCAGCAGCGAGGAGCGCTCGCCGCAGGCGCGACATCGGATCGGCAGCACGTTCGGATCGATCCCGGTCATGCCGGCGAAGACGGCGCGCACCGGGTTGATCGCACCACAACGGGGACAGTGCAGACCCTTCATGGCCGTCGATTCGACGGCATTCGAGGGCCGCGCCGCAAGCCCGGCCGACCGATTGCGCGGACGCCGGGCCGGACCGGCAGCTCAGTCGCCGATCTTGACGAGCAGCGAGCTGCTGAGCGCGAACGTGCCGCCGATCGGACCGGCGGTCTCGCCGACGCCGTACTGCAGCGCGAGATAGACGTCCAGCAACGCCGGGTTGTTCGGCACCGCGATCGGCACCATCGCCTGCCCCGCCAGGTTGGTCGACGTGACCCCGACCAGGGTCGGCTGCATGAGGGGGCTGTGGCAGTTGCCAACGACGGTGAACTGGCCCCAGGCGTAACTTGCCGCGAGCAGCGCGATCTGCCCCGGCTCGGCCCGCACGAGCTCGAGCCGCAGCGTCGTACCGGGCCGCGGGCGGTCGTGCAGCACCATGATCGGCGGCGTGCCGACGTTGCTGCAGGCGACGTACAGCGGCTCCACCGTGCCGGGCCGGGTCGTGAACAGCGTGCGGCTCAGTCCGTCGACGCCACCGAGTCCGAGCAGGTGGCCGTTCGGATCCTGCACCAGCTGGTTGATGCGCCGGTCCTTCTCGGCCATCCACAGCTCGATCCATGCGCTGCCCTGCAGGATGTAGGTCTTGGTCGTACCTTCGACGGTCGGCGGGTTGGTGGCGAGCACCACGCCGCCGAAGTCGCCCGACCAGGCCAGGAACTGGCCGATCGGACCGCCGCTGTTGATCTGCTGCCAGCCGGCCGCAGTGTAGCTCCAGGTGTCGTCGTAGCCGGTGAACGAACTCTGACCGCCGTGGAGCACGATGCGGGAGTTGGCCTGATCGAACGCCATCGGCGCGTAGAAGCGCGGCCCCGGGCCGGTGAACGCCTGCTGCGTCCAGCTCGCGCCGTTCCACTCCCAGGTATCGGCCAGGATCGTCGCCGGGTCGACGTAGCCACCGTAGAGCACGACGACGTTGCGAGCCGTGTCGGTCGCGAGCGCGCCGCCGATGCGGGCGGGCGGCCCCGACGCGGCGACCTGCTGCCAGGTGTTGCCGTCGTACGTCCAGGTGTCATTCAGCAATCCCGAGGTCCACGCGCCGCCGAACAGCAGCACCCTGCCGTTCATGCCATCGGCCATCATCGGATTGGTGCGCTGGCTCGGGCCCGGGACCAGCACTTCCGCGAGCGCGTCACCGTCCCATTCGAACGTGCGCAGCTGCGTCGGGAAGCCGACGAAGCCCGGCCAGCCGACGACCACGTCGCGGTTGCGGGTGGCGTCGAACGCCGCCGTGTTCCAGGCCACGATCGGGCCGTGGCGCGGCGTGAACTGGCTGCCGTCGTAGTCCCAGATCTCCGCGCGCTGATCGATCGGGGCGTTGAGACCGCCGAAGATGCGAACGCCGCCCGGCGCGCCGACCATGGTGTGGCCCGTGCGTCCGGGCGGCGCCGAGTTGATGCTGCGGAGCTGCCACTGCTGGCCGTCGAACTCCCAGGGCTGTTCGTAGAGCGTCGTCGCACCGAAGTCCTGGCCGCCGTAGAACACCGTGCGGCTGCGGGTCGCGTCGAATACCAGCTTGCCGCGCGTACGCGCCTGTGGCAGCACCGCGAGGTTCCGCTGCACCCAGTTCGTGCCGTCCCATTCCCAGTGGTCGCTCAGGAAGGTCGTCTCGGTGCGGCCGCAGACCAGCATCGTGACGCCACGCGTCGGATCGAAGCACATGCCGGCGTTGTCGCGCGCGGCGGGACGCAACGCAGGCAACCGGCGGAGCCAGTCGTTGCCGTCCCATTCCCAGGTGTCGTCGACCCGCGTGCCGCGGGTGCCGCCGAACAGCACGACGCGCTGCCGCAGGCTGTCGTACGCCAGCATCGTGTTGACGCGCGGCGTCGGCGAGTGGTCGGGGACGCGCATCCGCCACTCGGCGCCGTCGTACTCCCAGGTCTCGAAGTTCGTCGTGTTGGCGCGATTGACGAGCGCGAGCGTGCGGCCGCGGTGGGTCTGGAACTCCAGGAACGGCCCGAACGAGGTCGCCGGCAGGCGGCCGGCGGCGAGCCAGTGGTCGCCATCGAACTCGAGCACCTCACCGGACGGGCCGGCGAGCAACGCGCGGTCGCGCAGGCTGTCCCAGGTGCCGCTGTAGGTCAGTGCCGGAACGCTGTCGCTGAGCGGTACCCAGGTGCCCTGGGCGGGCAGGTGGAACGCGAGGAGCGCGAGCGGGAAGAGCGCCGGAAGCGCACGAGTGGATCTGGGGTTCATGTTCGTCAGGTTCGCCGAACGGCGAAGGAGGATTCGAGGGATCAGTCGCCAATCGTCAGATGCAGGGCGTCGCTGAGCGCGAGGCTGGCTGCGATCGGGCCGGCGAGCTCGCCGACCACGGCCTGCAGCGCGACGCCGACCGTGTGCAGCGCCGGGCCTGGTGGCAACGTCAGCGCGAAGCCGGCCTGGCCTGCGGCGTTCGTGCTCGTGAACGCGAGTGCGACGGGCGCGTGCAGGTAGGACTGGCAGTTACCGATCATCGGGCCCGGGGTCGCGAAGGCACCGGCGAAGATCACCGGCTGCGCGGCCTCGGCGCCGACGAGTTCGACCCGCAACGTCGTGCCGGGTCGCGGCCGATCGTGCAGCGCGAGCCGGGGCGGCAGGTTGTTGTTGGCGCAGCCGTAGCCGGTCTCGAACACCAGACCGGGCGAGATCGACAGCTGCGCGATCGAGACACCGTCGTCGCCGCCGAAGACCGCGACGCGACCGTCGGGGTCGGCCGCCAACGCATGACCCGCATCGAAGTCGTACGGCGTGTCGCCGAAGCTCCAGTAGCCGGTCCACAGGAAGCTCCGGGGACGCCCCGAACCGGCGGCCGAGCGCTCGACGAGCACCAGCTGCTGGAGCTGAGCGGACCACGCCATGCTCATCGTCGGCAGCGTCACCGGGAAACCGACGCCGACGCCGGGCCCGATCAGTGACCAGCCCGTCGAGGTGTTGTCCCAGGTCTCGTCGGACGGCTGCTGCTGCGCATCGATGCCACCGCACAACACGACGCGGCCGGCCTGGGGATCGTACGCCATCGCGGCCTGGTAGCGCGCCGACGGCGCGTTCGCGCCCGGCTGCGGCGTCCAGGTGGTGCCGTTCCATTGCCAGGTATCGCCGAACACGGTGCCGCCGGCGCCGCGACCGCCGAACAGCACGACGACGTTGCGCAACCGATCGGTCGCCATCGCATGCTGATAGCGGGCCGCCGGCCCAGGCACGGCGAGCTGCTGCCACTGCGCGCCGTCGTAGCGCCAGGTGTCACCGAGCGGCACGCCGGCCGCGATGCCACCGAACGCGGTCGTCCAACCGCCGAGTGCATCGCTGACGCCGACGAGGTCGCGCGCCGTCGGCCCGGGCACGCCGACATCGATCAGCCACTGACCGTCCCACTCGAGCGTCGAGATCCGCCCGGCCGGCTTGTTCTCGGGTCGCATCGCGAGCACGACCGTGCGGCCGCGCGACGCGTCGTACGCCGCCGACGCACTGTCGATCCGGCGCCCGTGGCCGGCGATGAACTGCAGGCCGTCGTAGTCGAAGACCTCCGTCGACTGCCTGCCGAACAGGGTGCCGCTGCCGCCGAAGATCCGCACGCCCCCCGGAACGCCGACCAGCGCGTGCTTGGCGCGGGGCACCGGCGCGTTCGCGATGTTACGGTGCACCCACTGCTGCCCGTCGTACTCCCACGGCTGGGAGTCGTAGACGGCGGTGCCGCTGACCACGGCGTAGCCGCCGTAGAGCACGGCGCGTCCGCGAACGGCGTCGAACGCGAGCTCGGCCTCGATCCGCGCCGTCGGCATCGTCGCGAACGTGCGCGGCGTCCAGCTCGAGCCGTTCCACTCCCAGTGGTCGGCGAGGAAGCCGGCCTGGCCGAGTCCACCGAACAGCACGGCCACGCCGCGCACCGGGTCGAAGGTCATCGCCGCGAGCTCGCGCCGCGGCGGCGACACCGCCGGGAAGCGGCGCTGCCAATCGCTGCCGTCCCACTCCCAGGTGTCGTCATGGACGTTGTTGAGCGGGCCCTTGCCACCGAACAGCACGCAGCGGCCACGGACGTCGTCGTAGCAAATCGTCGGGTCGTCGCGCCACGGCGGGGTGTGATCGGGAGCGCGCAAACGCCACTGCGAACCGTCGTACTCCCAGGTGTCGAAAGTGCCGTTGCGGGTCACGAGCGCGAGCGTGCGCGCGCGCTGGCGTTGGTAACACAGCAGCGCCTGCACGGTGGACGCCGGCAAGCCCGCCGCATCCAGCCATCGCGAGCCGTCGTGTTCGACCGTGCGACCACCGGGCAACACCGCGATCGTGCGACCGCGGTAGCTGTCGTAGGCGCACGACACGTCGTCGATCGCGGCACTGGTCGTCACCGGTGCCCAGAGCTGGGCCAGGGCCACGGGGGTGCAGAGCAGGACAGCGGTCGACTCGAAGAGCAGCGTTCGGAGCATCGGAACCTCGTTGCGACGCGGGATCGCGCCGTCGCACGATTCGATAGCCGGACGCCGTCACCCCGTCACGAACTCGTGCTGCGCGCATACGCACGCCGCGGCCCGAACGGTGCGACCGACCCGCCGACGAGATGTGCCGATCCGCTCGGCGGCGCGTCCGGCGGGCCGGAACGATCGCAGTCGAGCGCGGAACGGACCGCCGGGTGCCGAAGCGCACGCCGCACCTCGCCGCATCGCGGTCGCGGGTCGCGCATCCGCACGGTTGCGGTGACCCGGGCGAGCCGCATCGACCGCGCTCGAGGCGGAAAAAACTTCGCTGCGGCCGCGCGATCGGAGACCCGTCGACGCGCGCACGAGCCGCCCGGGAAGCGGGCGGATTCGGGCAGACGAGCCGAGCGAGCCGTCCTACGCTGCCGCGATGCGATTCACGGCCGCGCTGCTGCTCGTCGGCACTCTCTGGGGCACCCTCTGTGCCACCGTCCGTGCACAGGGGCAGCCGTCCCCCGGTCGAGCGTTCGCGAACGGCCCGCCGGCCGATCCGTCGTTCTTCCCGATCGGCGTCTGGCTGCAGTCGCCGCACAACGCCGCGCGCTACGCCGAGCTCGGCATCAACCTCTACGTCGGGCTCTACGACGGCCCGACCGCTGCCCAGCTCGAGGCACTCGAGCACGCGAAGATGCGGGTGTTCTGCCGCCAGAACGAGATCGGCCTGGCACACCGGGGCAAGGCGATCGTCGGCTGGATGCACGACGACGAACCCGACAACGCACAGACCGCAGCGGTCGGCTACGGCCCGCCGATCCAGCCCTGGAAGATCGTCGAGGGCTACGAGGCAATGCGGAAGCGCGACCCGTCCCGACCGGTGCTGCTCAACCTCGGCCAGGGCGCGGCGTGGGACGGCTGGCACGGGCGCGGCACGCGCACCGACCACCCCGAGGACTATCCCGAATACCTCAAGGGCTGCGACCTCGCCTCGTTCGACATCTATCCGGTGACCCACGACCACCGCGACGTCGCCGGTCGGCTCGCGGTCGTCGGCGAAGGCGTCCGGCGCATGCTGCGTTGGTCGGGCGGCAAGCCGATCTTCGCCTGCATCGAGACCGGCCACGTCAGCAATGCCGAGGTCCGGCCGACACCGGCACAGATCCGCAGCGAGGTCTGGATCGCGATCGCGTGCGGCGCCCGCGGCATCGTCTACTTCGTGCACGAGTTCGCGCCGAAGTTCGTCGAGGCCAGCGTGTTCGGGTACCCCGAGGTCGCCGCGGCACTGCGCGCGATCGACGCCGAGATCGCGGCGTTCGCACCGGTGCTCAACGGTCCGACGATCGGGGACGCGGTCACGGTCGCGACCGCGCCGGCGGATGCCGACGTCGCGGTGCTCGCCAAGCGCGACGGCAAGGCGCTCGTACTGTTCGTCGCGTCGCTCACCGGCGAACCGGTGACCGCGACGTTCACGTTGGCCGTCGGGCGGGAACGCGGCACGGTCCGCGCACTCGGAGCACCGGCGTTCGAGATCGCCGAACGCAAGCTGGCCTGGAAGGACCACCGGTTCGAGGACCGCATCGAGGGCTACGGCGTGCGAACCTACCGTCTGCCCGGGGTGCAGTGAACGCCACGAAGGACGCACGGCGCTGGCGTCGCCGGCTGCTGCTGCTCGGCACCGCCGCGTTCGTCGCGCTGGTCTGTGCCGAGATCGCCGCGCGCGTCGCGCTCGCGGTGCTCAACTCGATGCCGCCGAAGGCGCCGACCGCCGATCACGACGTCCTGCTCGTCGAGCTGCTGCAGCAGGCCGAGGACCCCGACATCGTCTACGAGCTGCAGCCCGACCTCGACTGCCGTTTCCAGGGCGTGGCGGTGCACACCGACTCGCACGGCAACCGCGGCCCGGAGCAATCGGTCGAGAAGCCCGCGAACGGGTTCCGCATCCTCGGCCTCGGCGACTCGGTGCTGTTCGGCTGGGGCGTCGAACGCGCGCAGTGCGGCCTCGCCGACCTCGAGCGCCGACTCGCGGCGCGCCTGCCGGGCCGGGCGGTCTCGACGATCAACACCGGCGTGCCCGGCTACAACACGGCGATGCAGGCCGCGGTGTTGCGCAGCAAGGGAGTGGCGTGGAAACCCGACGTCGTGCTCCTCGATTTCGTCGGCAACGACCTCGAGCTGCCCAACTTCCTGCGCGCGCCGGCGAACTTCTGGCGACTCGATCACTGCTATCTGCGCGATCTCGCGCTGCGGGCCTGGCGCTCGAGCTGGCTCGATCCACGCACCCCGTTCGTCTGGGCGCCCGGCGACGGCGCCGGCCACTTCGAAAGCGATCCCGCGTTGGTCCCGCCCGAGTACCGCCATCTCGTCGGCCTCGACGGCTTCCGCCGCGGGCTCGAGAGCATCCTCGCCACGGCGAAGGCGCACGGCTTCAGGGTCCTGGTCACGAGCCACCACGACCTGCCCGCCGAGGTCGCCGCGATCGTCGCGGCGACCGGCGCCGCAACGGTCTCGGTCGGCCCGCGAGTCCGGAGCTGGCTGGCAGCCAACCACGTTCGGAGCTACCTCGGTTCGGAATTGACGCTCAGCGCCACCGACCCGCACCCCACCCCGATGCTGCACGACTGGTGGGCCGAAGCCGTTTTCGCGAAGCTCGACGAGCTCGGCTGGCTGCCGGAGTGAGCCCGGATCCCGAGGCGCCGATGCAGATCACCACGATCGAACCGTTCCTGTCCTGGCTGCGTTCGGTCCGGAAGCGCACGCGCGCGATCGCGGCCGCGATCCCGGCCGACGGCCTCGAGTGGCGTCCGTACGACACGGCGTTCAGCGCCGGCGATCTGATCCGGCACATCGCCGCGACCGAGCGCTGGATGTACGTCGAGAACGTGCTCGGCCGCCCGAGCCGCTACCCCGGTCACGGCAGCGAGCTCGCCGCCGGCCGTGACGCGGTGTTGGGCTTCCTCGACGACCGCCACCGCGAATCGATCGAGCTGCTCGCGACGCTGTCCCCCGAACGGATCGCGGCGCCGTGCAAGACGGTCGCGGGCGCCGAGATCCCGGTCGCCCTGCTGCTGCGCCTGATGGTCGAGCACGAGATCCACCATCGCGGTCAGCTCTACTCGCTGGCGGGCCAGCTCGGCGTCGAGCGGCCGCCGCTGTTCGGGCTGACCGAGCGCGAAGTGCGGGATGCCTCGTCACCGGCCCGATGACGGCGGCTGCGGCCAGGCCGCCAGGCCGAGCCGTTCGCGCGCCCGCCGGAGCAGAGCCAGCAAGTCGGCCTCGGGCTCCGGGACCGAGTTCGCCGCGAGCTCGGCCGCGATCGCGCCGGCGCGGGTCGCGGCGGGCGCGTCGCCGGCCTCCGCCGACAACAACGCGCCGAAGACTGCGAGTGCGAGCAGGTCGTCGACGCGGCGCTCGCCCGCCCGGCCGAGATCGACGAGCGCGAGCGCCCGGCGCCGCGTCTGCCCGATCAGGTCGCCGAGCTCGAGTTCGGCTTCCGGCGCGCGAGCCGGGTCGAGGATGCGGTTGGTGACGTAGAGACACGCCTCGTAGGTCGCACCGGCGTGCAGGTCGTCGAGCGCGAACACCGCGGTGAGCGCCCGGCAGTAGCGTGCCTCCCAGCGCGCGGCGCCGGCGGAATCCCCGCTCTCGAACAGCGCGTCGGCGATCGGCTTGGCGACGTCGAACACGACCATCTCTGCCTTGGTCCCGGACACGGCGTCCTCGACCGCGGCCGCGGCGGCGGCGACCCGTTCGGCGCGGGCAATGATCGCTTCGGCCGCCGGCACGGTCGGGCGAGCCTCCCACTCGCGCGCCGCGACCTCGAGCAGCGCGGCGTTCGCCCGTCGCCGGTTCCACGGCACGTGGGCCGCGGTGACGAGATCCTCGAGCAGCGCGCCCGCCGCGGCAAGGTCGTCGCGCGCGAGCGCTATGGCGGCTTCCGAGGCCAGGAACCACTCGTCGTCGCCGAAGCGGGCCCGCGCCGCAGTCAGCTCGGCGACGGCCCGGTCGAGGTCGCCGCGCTCGACCGCGAGAATGATGCGCGCGAGCTCCAGCCAGCGGTTCGGTGGCCGCTCGGTGGCTGCGAGCGCCGCATCGGCGAGCGCGAGATGGCGCGCGGCCAGCTCGAAGTCGGCCTCCAGGATCGCCAGCCGCGCGATCACGCAGTGCAGCTCGGCGCGCGGCTGACGCTCGTCCCAGAGCAGCGTCAGGGCCTCGCGCGCCCGCCGCGAGTCGCCGCCGATCAGGTGCCGGATCGCGACCATCATCCGCACCCGGATCGACGTCGGCGCGCACGCGAAGGCCCGCTCGACCTCGTGCTGCACGAGCCCGCCGGCGGCATTGCTGATGCGCAGCAGGACGGCGGTGAACACGTGGTCGACGGCCGCCAGCCGCCCCACCTCGACCCCTCGCAGCGCCGCACCCAGGTCACGGCCGTCGAGCCGTGCGCGGAATGCAGCGGCGAGCCGGCAGCAGGCTCGCGACCGTTCGAGCTCACCGAGCAGGCGGCGGGCGTCACCGCGGTTGTCCTGCTGCAGCGCCACGAACAGCAACGCCACGATCGTCAGCGGCTGATCGCGCACCGCTGACGGCATCGCGGCCAGCGCACCGGCCAACTCGGCATCCGGCACGCCCTCGAAGTAGACCGAGTCGAACTGGATGCGATCCAGCAGTGCGTCGCGCGCCAGCGTCGCACGGATCACGTCCTGCCGCTCGGCGAGCCGAGGATCGCCGAGCGCCGCCGGCTGTTGCCCGATCTCGCGCAGGCGTTCGAGTGCGACCGCCGGCAGGCCCTCGGCCAGCGCCGCATCGACCACCCCGAACTCGCGATCGACTTCGGCCCGGCGTTCGCTCGCGTTGCGCGCGAGCTGCGGCACGAGCACGAGCGCGACCGCACAGGCGGCCAGCACGGCCGCACTCACCACGCGGTGACGGCGAGCGAACCGGGCCGCCCGCGCCAGCGTGCTCGGCGGGCGCGAACGGATCGGCTCGCCGGCGAGGAAACGTTCGAGGTCGGCGGCAAACTCGACGGCGGTCGGGAAACGCCGCCGCGGGTCCTTGTCGAGCGCGCGCATCACGATCGTCGCGAGATCGCGATCCGCGAGCGGCAGCCGCAGCGGATCCGGCTCGTGCAGCAGCGCCCGACGGACGAGCGCCTCGGGGCGATCGTCGGCGAACGGCGGCCGACCGGCGAGGCACTCGTAGAGCGTGGCGCCGAGCGAATAGATGTCGCCGCGGGGATCGGGCCCGGTGCCGTCGCCGCGGAGCTGCTCGGGCGGCATGTAGGCCAGCGTGCCCGGTGCCTGGCCTGCGGTCGTGAGCGTGAGGTCGACGCGGCCGCGCGCGAGACCGAAGTCGAGCACCCAGACGTCGTCGCCGTCGCACTGGACGTTGCCCGGCTTGACGTCGCGGTGAACGATGCCGACCTCGTGTGCCGCGTGCAACGCCCGTGCGACCCGCGCACCGATGAGCGCCACGCGGCGCGGCGTGAGCCGGGCCGGCACCCGATCCAGCGTCGTGCCGGGCAGGTGCTTCATCACCAGGAACACATGACCCTGGTCCTCACCCGTGCCGTAGACCGGCACGATGTGCGGGTGATCGAGCGCCGCCGTCAGCTGCGCCTCGCGCTTGAAGCGCAGGCGGCGGATCGGATCGTCGCAGAGGTCGCGCCGCAGCACCTTGAGCGCGACGATCCGGTCGAGCGCGATCTCGCGCGCGACGTAGACGTCACCCATACCGCCGGCGCCGATGCGCGACTTCAGCTCGAAGCCGCCGAGCCGGTCGACCGGCAGCGGTCCCCGCGCCGCAGCCGGCCGCGAGCGCTCGGGGGTTCCCGGCCCGAGCAGCGCGTCGTGCCGCGCCAGCATCGCGCGCACGCGCGGCAGCAGGTGCGGCGCATCGGCGCAGAGCACCGCGAGGTCGGCCGACTCACCCGCGAACCGGCGTTCGAACCAGCGGCCGAGGATCGCCTCGACCCGGCCCTCGTCGGCGTCTTCGCGTGCGCTCGCCATCGGTGGGGTTCACAACGGCGGGACGACGTAGAGCCAGTTCAGCGTCGTCGGTCCGCCGAGACCCGCCATCGCGACGAACTGACCGTGGGTGGCGTCCCAGATCGCGAACTGGCCGGTGATGATGTCGGCGGGGAGCTCGGTGCACGAGAAACCCCAGGTCTCGTAGGCTGGTACCACCGCCAGCGGGCGCTGGGCGAAACCGGTGGAGGTCGGGACGACGATCTCGTAGCTCGCGGCCGGTGCCGCCAGATTCAGCGCCAGGCCGCTGTCGATCAGCACCGGGCCACCGGCGAGCGCGGGATAGACGAAGTCCCAGTGGAAGTAGTCGCTTTCGCCGCCCGACGCCGCGAGCTGGATCGTCACCTTCTTGGTCCGCGACAGCTTGATCGTCGGCTTGGTCGGGCCGTTGGGTGGGGTCAGCAGCTCGACCGCCACGGCGTTGAGCTCGCAGCCGACGGACTGGTCGTGGATCTTGTCCATGACGGCCGTGACCCGCGCGCAGACTTCGAGGTGGGTCGGGGCGAGATCCATGGCGTAGCCGATCTGCCGCGCCAGGCATGCGGCGAGCAGCGCGTCGACATCGAACACGGCGTCGCCTGCCCCCAGACTGCTCCAGTTCATCGTGCTTCCGCCGCTCGGCCACCCCGTCGCCGGCCAGAGCATCGTGCCGCCCTCGACGACGAACTCCCGAGCCCAGCCGCCGATCGCGTTTGTACCCCAGTCGACCGCCAGCACCGCCTCCGAGATGATCGACCGCGGCACGGTGTAGACCCCGAGATCGGCGGCCGCATCGACGCCCGCGATACCGGTCGTGAACGAGCCGGAGGCGTCCTGCGTGACCTGGACCGCGGAGACCGCCTGGATCGCCCTGAGGATCAGGTCCGACCACTCGTTGCCGGGATCGTCGATGATGCTGACGTAGCAGACGAGCATCACATGGGTGCCCTGGGGCACGTCCGTGGGGCCGCCGAGCACAAAGTCGATCTCCGCCTGGGTGCCGGTGCCGACGGGGTGGAGGTCGCCCAGGGTCGGATAGGTGGTCTGCGCGGCAGCCGTGGCCACCAGCAGGAGGCCGCCGAGGGATCGTGCGGCGCAGCGGCCGCGACTGAGGGCGTTGGAGGTCATGGCGAGTCGTTCTTGGAGAGATCGGGTGTCGAGTGACCGCAGGGTGCGACCGCCCTATGCTCGTAACAGTATTCCTGCGAAAAACCGGTCGCACAACCGCCGCGGGCGGTCCGCGGCCCGACAGACGCGAGATGACAGTCCCCGAGCACCCGGCGTTCGCAACCGAACTTCGCGCTGCCCGCGCCGGTGACCGAGCCGCGCTCGACCGCCTGCTGACGCGGCTCGAGCAACGCTTCCGCGACGACGCCGAGCGTCGGATCGGCGCCGCGCTGCGCCGCCGCACGCGGGTTTCGGACGTGCTGCAGGACGCCTACGTCGAAGCCGTACGCGGCATCGCGCGGTTCGAGGGCACCAGCGAGGGGGAGTTCTTCGCCTGGATCACGACCATCGTCGAGAACGTGGCGCGACGGCAGCACCGCTACCTCACGGCCCAGAAGCGCAAGCCGCCGAGCCGGACGACGGAGCTCAACGCGCTGACGATCGCCTACCTGCGCACGGTGTCGTCGCCGCTGTCGGATCTCCAGCAGGTCGAGGACGTCGGACTGGTCTATCGCGCGCTCTGCGAGCTGCGCGACGAGCACCGCGAGGTCATCGAGGAACTCGTATTCGCGAACCGGCCGGTCGACGAGGTCGCCGCCGAGATCGGCCGCACGCCAGCCGCGACGCGCATGCTGCTGTCGCGCGCCCGCGCCGCGCTGACCATCCGGCTCGAGCAGCTCGACCGCTGACCGCTGAGCGCTCGGCGCCGCTACTTGACGTGCGGCACCGCGAGTTCGCGCGCCATCGCGTTGAACGCGGCGATGCCGTCCTCGCGCGCCTTGCCGACCTTGCTGAGCTGCGAGTCGATCGCCTCGATCAGCTGGTTGGCGACGTCACGCTGGCCGTCGGTCGGCCCGAACTCGGCGCGGTTGAGTGCGCCCATGACGTTGAGCAGCTTGTCGGTCAGTCGGATCGGGAAGTTGAGCACGTCCTGGTTGCTCTTCGCCTTGGTCTGGTAGAGCGCCTCCTCGACCGCGGTCAGCGCCGCGTCGACCGCCTTGCGCTGGTCGTCGAGCTGCTGTTTCGCATCGCCCTCGGCGCGATCGACGACCTGCTGCATCTGCTCGCGCAGCGAACGGATCTGCTCGATCGTCTCGTGTGCCCGCGTCACCGCGTCGCGGCAACGGGACGCCAGCCGGAACCGTGCCTGCAGCTCGTCGGTCGACGCCGTCGTGCGCGGATCCGGCAGCACGCGCGCGGTCACCGTCCGGGACTCGTCGCCGAGCGCCACCGTGACCTCGAACTCGCCCGGCGGCAGCTTCGGGGCACCACCGCGACCGCCGGACCAGAGCACCATGCCGTCGAGGATCTTCGGCGTCTTCTCACGCCACTTGACGGTGACGGCGTTCATGCCGCGGGCGACCTCGAGCTTCTTCGCGTCGTCGTCGTCGTCGTCGCCCGCCGCGCCGCCCGACGAGGCTGCGCCCGAATCGTCGTCGTCGTCGTCGGACTCGCGTGCCTTCGCGTTGGCCTCGTCGCCCGGCTCGCCGGCCGCTTCGGTGGCGTCGTCCGTGCTGCGCTCGAACACCACCTCGCCGTCCTGGTCCTTCACCGTCACCGCCACGCGCTGCTCGATCGCGGACTCGGGATCGCCGCCGACGAAGAAGCGCACGACGATGTCACCCTCGGGGTTTCGCCCGAGGCCTTCCTGCTCGTCGTGTCCGCCCGGGAACTGCACCAGCGGCACCGGCGCGAACACGTGCAGGCTGGCCAGCGCCTGGTCGGCCGACAGCTGCCGCACGTGCGCGAGGCCGTCGAACGACCAGAACGAGCGCCCCTGCGTCGCCGCGATCAGGGCGCCGTCCTTGACGACGAGATCGGTGATCGGCACGAGCGGCAGGTTCCGCTGCAGCCGCTGCCAGCGCCGGCCGTCGTCGAAGCTGACCCAGACCGTGCGCTCGGTGCCGCAGTAGAGCAGGCCCTCGACCTCCGGGTCGGGCCGGATGCAGCGCGTGAACCACCGCGGATCGAGCCCGCCGGTGATCTGGCGCCACGACCGGCCGTAGTCCTGGGTCGCGAACAGGTAGGGCCGGAAGTCGTCGAGCTTGTAGCGCGTCGCGGCGAGATAGGCACCGCCGTCATGGTGCGGGTCGTGCACCAGACAGTTGATCTGGGCCCATTCGGGCAACGCCGGCGGCGTCACGTTCTGCCAGCTCCGACCGCCGTCCTGTGAGACGTGCACCAGCCCGTCGTCGCTGCCGCACCAGAGCGTCCCGGGCCGACGGCCCTCGTCGAACGCGAAGATCGTGCAGTAGTACTCGACACCGGTGTTGTCCTTGGTGATCGGCCCGCCCGACGGGCCGAGCTTCTCGGCGTCGTTGCGGGTCAGGTCACCGCTGATCGCCTGCCAGCTCTGACCCTCGTCGCGGCTCGTGAACAACACCTGCGCCGCGGTGTAGAGCAGCCCCGCCTCGTGCCGACTCCACTGGATCGGGAAGTTCCACTGGAAGCGGTAGCGCTGCTCGCCGGCGCCGGCGCCGAGCGGGTTGTCGGGCCAGACGTCGACCGCGCGCGATAGCCCGCTGCGGTGATCGCGCCGCTGCAGATAGCCGCCGTAGCTGCCGCCGAACACGATCTCGGGATCTCCCGGCTTCGGCGCCAGCCAGCCGCTCTCGCCGCCTGCACTCGGCTCCCAGTCGTCCTCGCCGATGCCGCGCCCGCGACTGCGGTGCGCGATCCGCACCGTGCTGTTGTCCTGCTGCGCGCCGTAGATCCGATAGGGCGCGGCGTCGTCGACCGCGACCCGATAGAACTGCGCGGTCGGCTGGTTGCCGAGGGTCGACCAGGTCTTGCCGCCGTCGGTCGTGACGCAGGCACCGCCGTCGTTGGCCTCGATCATGCGCTGCGGATCCTTCGGATCGATCCACACGTCGTGGTTGTCGCCGTGCGGCGTGCGGATGCGGGTGAACGAGGCGCCGCCGTCGCTCGACTTGTGGAAGCCGACGTTGGTGCCGAAGACCGTCTCGGGATCGGTCGGGTCGACGTAGACGCGGCTGTAGTACCATGCGCGCTGCCGCAGGTCGCGGGTGTCGTTGACCAGCCGCCAGGTCTCGCCGGCGTCGTCGCTGCGAAACAACCCGCCCTTCTCGTTCTCGATCTGGGCGTAGACGATCTTGCCGTCGCTCGGCGCGACCGCGATGCCGCTGATGCCGAGGATGCCGCGCGGCATGCCCGGCTTGTCGTGCAGCGCGGTCCAGTGATCGCCGCCGTCGATCGACTTCCAGAGGCCGGAGCCTTCGCCGCCGGATTCGAGCGAGTACGGCGTGCGCAGGCCGCGCCAGGTGGTCGCGTACAGCACCTCGGGATCGTCGCCCGCCATGCAGAGCTCGAACGCGCCGGCGTGTTCGTTGCTGAACAACACACGTTCCCAGTGCTCGCCGCCGTCCATCGTGCGGTAGACCCCGCGCTCGGGATTCGGCCCGGAGACGTGACCCATGACCGCGACGAACACGCGTTCGGGGTGCTTGGGGTGGATGCGGATGCGGCCGATGTGGTGCGACTCCGGCAGACCGCGGAACTCCCAGGTCTCGCCGGCGTCGGTCGAGCGCCAGATGCCGTCGCCCGAGCTGACGTTGCCACGCCACGCGCTCTCGCCGCCGCCGACCCAGATCGTGTTCGGCTCGCCCGGCGCCACCGCGATCGCACCGATCGAGCCGCCGAAGGTGCCGTCGCTGACGTTCTTCCAGGTCTTGCCGGCGTCGGTCGTCTTCCAGACGCCGCCGCCACAGCCGCCGAAGTAGTAGGTGTCGCGGTCGCCGACGACGCCCGTCACCGCGACCGAACGACCGCCGCGGAACGGTCCGACCAGCCGCCAGTCGAGCGTGTCGAACAACACGTCGGGAACGGGACCTGGCGGATCCTGCGGCCGCGCCTCCTGAGCGGACAGCGCGACGGGCGCGAGCAGCGCGGCGAGCACGAACGGAACGACGAGGCGCGTCGACATGCCGCGCAGTATTCCGCATCGGCGCGCGGCAGAGAACTGCCTTCGGCCGATCGCGCGGCGCGAGGTATCATTCCCGTA
>JAGQRB010000741.1 GCA_020425925.1 Planctomycetota bacterium | reverse complement strand
TCGAGCGCGCGGTCGGGCCCGGGCGGCGCGGGACGGATCGGCGGTGCGCGCCCCTCGCCGGGCGCGAATGCGCGATCGACCTTCGGCGCACGCTCTTCTGGCGAACGGTCACTGTCCGACGGTCAGCTCGATGCCCTGGGTCGCCTCGAGTCCGCTCGGCCGCAGGCCGAACGCCTGGGCGAACACCCGCAGTCCGACGAGCGCGCCATCGGGCGGAATCGGCAGCGGCCAGCGGCCGTTGCCGAAGCCGTCCGTCGTCGTGAAGATCGACACGCTCGCCTGCACGAGGAGCGTACAACCGGCGACCGGCGTCGCGGCCTGCTGGAGCCCGACGCCGAGCAACGCCGGCGTTGCCGCGGCATGGCCGCTGCTCGAGAGCGTCAGATTGGTACCGGGGCGCGGCCAGTCATCGGCGCGCAGCTGCAACGTCGCCGGACAACCGTTGCCGTAGGTGCTCGCGCGCGGGGACTGCAACGCGAGCTCGAACAGGCTCTCGCCGTCGAACAGCCGGACCCGTTGTGGCGCCGCGCTCAAGGACGGCCAGAGTGGGAGCGCCACGGCAGGGATCAGGAGCTGACTCCAATCGACGCCGTCCCACACCCACGTGTCGAGCCGGGCGCCGATCACGGCCGGCTGCGCCGTGAGCACGACGAGGCCCGTGACGGGCTCGAACGCCATGGTGACGAATGCGTCGGGTGCCGGCGCATGGGCCGGCGTCGGCTGCTGCCAACCCGCGCCGTTCCATTCCCACGTGTCGGCGCTCGCTCCCGAGCTGGCGGCACCACCCCAGAGCAGCACCGTGCCGCGCGCCAGATCGCCGGTCATCGCGGCGCCACTGCGCGCGGTCGGCGCGACGGTCGTCGCGACCTGACTCCAGCCAGCGGTGGTCAGGCGCCACGTGTCACCGAGCGGACTCGACGGTCCCGTGCCGCCGCCGAACAGCAGCGCGCCGCCGGTCGTCGGATCGAACGCGACGGCGGGATACTCGCGGCCCGTCGGTCGCAGCGTGGAAGCAACCGGGCTCCAATTGGTGCCGTCGTAGCGCCACGTGTCGTCGAGAAACTGGGTCGAACTCACCCGACCGCCGAACAGGAACACGTCGTTGCCGTCGCTCCACATCCCGTGCTGCGATCGCCGCGGGGGCGAGGTCTGCGGCGCCCGGAGCAGCCAGCTCGCGCCGTCCCATTCCCACGTCTTCGCCGCGTTCGAGCCAGGGACGAGGTCGCCGAACAGCACGAGCCGGTCGCGCGTGATCGAGTAGGCGGTGCCGGGCGTGAGGTTCTCGATCGGCAGCATCGTGGCGAACCGCTGGGTCCAGGCCGCACCGTCCCACTCCCACACGTCCTGGTTGTTCGACGTGACGTCGCCGCCGATCAGCACCGCCCGATCGCGATGACTGTCGTAGACGACGCTGCCGCGGCCGTGCGGCCCTGTCTGTGGCCACGGGGTCCAGGTGTTGCCGTCGTACTCCCAGGTATCCGGGGTCGCGCCGCCGCCGTACAGGACACTCACTCCGCGGGCCGTGTCGAACGTCATGCTCGCGCCGCTGCGCCCGCTCGGCGCGACCGCCGGCGCACGCTGGGTCCACGTGGTGCCGTCCCACTCCCAGGTGTCGTTCAGGGGTGGGTTCAAGATGAACATCGGATCGGCGCCGCCGAACAACACGGTCCGGCCGCGCACCCTGTCGAACGCCATCGCCGCGCCAATGCGCCGCGACGGCCCTGCGAAGCTGCGCTGCACCCAGGTCGCACCGTCCCACTCCCAGGTCTGCACGGCCGGCGTCGACGACCCACCGCAGACGAACACCGTGCGATCTCGCGCGCTGTCGAACACGGCCTGGCCGCTGAGAAACGCCTGCGGCCCCGTCGCGGTCACGTGCTGCCGCCACGCGTTGCCGTCGAACTCGAAGACCTCGGTCAAGAACGTGCTGGTCCAGCGGTCGACGAGCGCCACTACCAGGCCGCGCGTGCTGTCGTACGCCATGGCCTTGGGTCGCTGCGGCAGCAGACCGACGGGTCGGTGGAGCCACCGGCTACCGTCCCACTCGCGGGTCTCGGCCGCGGCGCCGACGCCGACGAGTCGGCCGCGGGCCTCGTCGAATGCGCAGATCGTGGTCGCGACGAAAGGGTCGCCGAGCACTCGCCATTCCTGGCCAGGGGCCGGCGCAGCTGCCAGTGCCAGCAGCGCGCAGAGCGACGCGGCGAACGGTGGTGACATCGTGGACGGCATGGCAGGACGGCTCAGCATACGCCCACGGCGACCGCGTCGTGCCCCCTCCGGGCTCGGCTCCGCCTCGTCCGAACCCGACGCGGTAGCGCGAACGCGCGCGCTCAGGCATCCGCGACATCGACACCAAGGTCGAGGACGCAACAACCCGGAGTTCCTCGGCCCGCGCGGCGTGCACGACTGCGCTTCAGGATCGCACATGCAGACACCGACTCACCCGACCATTCGACGCCTGGTCTTGTTGCCCGCCGCGCTGGGGGTGGTTGGCGCGTTGCTGGGAGGACCTGCTACCGGGCAGGCGCCGCCCGGCGCGGCCGAGGGCACGGTCGTGACTGACATGAGCCGCGCCTGCTGGCACGTCTTCCAGGCGAAGAACGGCGACTACTGGTTCGGGAGCGATGGGCAGGGCGTCTATCGCTGGGACGGCAAGACGCTCGTCAACTACACGACGACGGATGGACTCAGCGGCAACCGCATCCGCGGCATCCAGGGCGACAAGGCGGGCAACGTCTACTTCACCACGTTCGGCGGGATCTGCAGGTTCGACGGGAGGGTGTTCCGCACGCTGCCGGTGACGCTGGACGAGGGGGCGGGGGGTGGCTGGCGACTCGACCCCGACGACCTGTGGTTCCCGTGGTTCACCGAGATGCCGACCGCGCCGAGCACGCCGGACAGCGCCCCCGTGCAAGGCCCGTATCGCTTCGACGGCACGACGCTGTACCACCTGCGGCTGCCGAAGTCCGACCTCGAGACGGAAGGGCCGCGCCCGAGGTGGAGCCCGTACGAGGTGTACAGCATCTACCGCGACAGCCGCGGGCACGTGTGGATCGGCACGGGCGAGTTCGGCGTGTGCCGCTATGACGGGCGCTCGTTCGGCTGGCTGTACGAGCAGCACCTGACGATCGCCCCGAACGGTGGGTCGTTCGGCATCCGCTCCGTCACCGAGGACAAGGACGGTGCGTTCTGGATCTGCAACACGAGGTTCCGGTTCCGGGTTCAGCCCGAGAACGAGGGTGGCAAGGTCGTGTACACACGGGAGGCGGGGATCGCCCCGCAGCTGACTGGCGGCAAAGAGGTCTACTTCCAGGGCGCGGAGGCGGATGCCAAGGGGGACCTGTGGCTCTCCCCGTACGGCGGCGGCATCTGGCGGTACGACGGCGCGGGCATGACGCACTACCCGGTGAAGGACGAGGGCAGGGACACGCACGTGTTCCGCGTCTTCAAGGACAACGCCGGCGCGATGTGGTTGGGGACACCGACGGCGGGGCCGTATCGGTTCGATGGCGAGGCGTTCGTGCCGTTCAGGCCGTGAGAACGTCGGCGCGCCGCGCGGCCGGCCGCTGCCGCGGGGCGCGGCGGCGGCTTTCCGGCCGTTCCTAGAACATGCCGATCGTTGCTCGCACGCCGTTGCTGCTCGACGCCGAGAGTCCGGAGGTGGTCGACAGGATGACGGCCGTCTGGTGGAACAGGTCGGTGCCGGCCAGGGTCGGCGTTCGCGGGATCGAGATCTCGAGGGTCATGGTCTGCGAGGTGACGACGATCGTGCCGATGAAGGCCGGTACGACGTTGAGCATGCACGACGGATCCGAAGCCGGGAAGATGGTCGACATCGGGATCGGCGTGAAGGGGAGCGTCATGGTCGAGGTGTCGGCCATGATGTGCACCGCGGCGTTGAACATCCGCGTCGCGGTCGAGCGGTAGATCGCGCCGACGAGCGGCATGTTGGCGCCCGTCAAGGTCATCGACTTGCAGCCGACTCCGAGCGGCGTCGTGCTGCCGGCGAGCGTCGTGCCGAACTCGGCGACCGAGTTCGCCGGCGTCGTGTTCATGGTCAGGAACGAGCCGGCCGTCACCAGGCGTGGGTCGGCCGGGTCGTTCGCGAATTCCGCGGCACTGACTGCCTGGCTCGCGGTCGCGACGGCGTTCCAGCCGGTCCCGTCGAACTTGGCGATGTTGCCGACCGTGATGCCGTCGATCGAGCTCATGCCGCCCACCGCGACATAGCCGCCCGGCACGGCGACGACGTCCGCGATGAAGCCGCCGCTGGAGATCGTCGTCGCGATCTGGGTCCAGGCGGTGCCGTCGAACTCGAAGATGCCGCCGAACCCGGTGGTCAGCACGGCCGCGACCAGCCGGCCGGTCTCGGTCTCGTCGATCGCGTTGACGGTGGCTCCGGCCACGGGCTCGGGCAGGAACGTCCAGCTCGTGCCATCGAACTGCGCCACGCTGCCGCCCGGGAACAGTCCGCCGGCGAGCAGTCGGCCATCGGCCGTGAACACGATCGACGATGCCGGACCACCCAGACCACCGCCGACCGGCGTCCAGGAAACCCCGTTGAACTCGTCCACCCCGGCGCCGTGGGCGGCGACGAGGTTGCCGGGCGCGATCGACGTCGAGCTCGCCGGTGCGATCTCCAAGCCGACGACGTTGCCGGTGAGGGTGCCGATCGTGGTCCAGTTCCCGAGGTTGTCGCGTGCGAGGACATCGCCGGTGTCGATGCCGGCGAACACGTTGCCGGCGAAGGCGGTCGACGCGACGCTGAGAGCCACCCCGATGCCGGGTGGGGAGATGTCCGCCCACCCCGCGTCGGCGAAGAGATGGACGCCGATCTGGCCGTTCGGGATGTTGACCCCGGCCGCGACCCGGAACGCGCCGATGGCCGCGACGTCGAAGAGCTGGGTGCTAGGGACTCCGGTCCCGAGCGCAGCCGGGAGATAGGTTTGGGCCTTGGCGGACGTGATTGCGGTCGCGCCGACCAGCACCAACGAGGCGAGAATGCGGTGGTTCTGCATCAGAGTGTGTGTGATTCGAGTTTCCAGGAACCCGAGAGTGTCGTGGCCGCCGGCGAGAGTTCTGGCTTTCGCGGCACCAGCCACGCGCGACGAGAAGAGCGATGGCGACCGAGCCCGGGCCATTGCCCGTGGCTACCGATGTCGTAGGCGGTTGCCCTACGTCGTCTTCCCTCGCCCCGCGAGCTCCTGCCCGAGCCAGGCCCGCACGAACCGCCACTCCCGCGTGACCGTCGATTCCGAGCGGCCGAGCAGCGCCGCGGTCTCGGCGAGCGAGAACTCGCCGAAATAGCGCAGGTTGACGAGTTCGCGCAGGTTGGGCCTCGCGGCCTCGAGCTTCTGCAGCACCTCGTCGACGCGCACGATGTCTTCGCTCGGCTCTGCCATCGCCACGTCGAAATCGAGCGGCACGCGCGCGCGATCCCCGCCGTGTCGCTGGCGCGACCTGCGCCGGGCCTGCTCGATGAGGATGCGTCGCATGGCCTCGGTCGCGGCCGCGAAGAAGTGCCGGCGTCCCTGCCACCGCGGGTCGTCGTCGCCGACGACGCGCAGGTAGGCCTCGTGCACGAGTGCGGTCGGCTGCAGCGTGTGGCCCGGGCGCTCGTTCCGGATCATGCCGCGCGCGACATCGCGCAACTCGTCGTAGACCAGCGTGAGCAATTCGTCGCTCGTATCGAGCTGCTCGCCCTTGGCGAGCGACTGCAGCATACGCGGCAGTCCGGAACCTTCGGCACCACTCATGGTCTGCGACGGGAGGCTATCGAAGCCCGGCCGGGCTGGAAAGGCCACGTCGCGCGGTGACGCGTCGGTTACCCTTCGTCGTTCTCGTCCCACGGGACGGCTGCCCGACCGTGGACCCCGACTTCATCGAACGAGCCATGACCGTCTTCGTCGCGGCCGTGGATCTGCCGGCGGCCGAGCAGGCGGAGCTGGTGGCGGATCGTTGCGGTGACGACGCGGCGTTGCGCGCGAGGGTCGAGGAGCTGTTGCGCCATGCCGCGAACGAGCCGGGCGAGCCGGAGGCAGGGTCGACCGCACACGCGCAGCGCCCGGCCGCAACGTCGGTCGCGGGCATCGAGCTCGGCGACTTCGTGCTGCTCGAAGAGCTCGGCCGCGGCGGCATGGGGGTCGTCTGGCTCGCGCGGCAGAAGAGCCTGAACCGCCAGGTCGCGCTCAAGCTCGTGCGGCCGAGCCTGGCGACTTCGGACCTGTTGCGCAGGCTCGAACGCGAGGCGGCGATCCTCGGCAAGCTGCAGCATCCGGGCATCGCGAGCGTCTACGCGGTCGGTCGCGCGGCGCCCGGCAACGGTGGCCCGGACAGCGAGCAGCACTACTTCGCGATGGAGTACGTGCCGGGCGAGCCGCTCGACACCTACGTCGAGCGCCACCGCGTCGACCGCGACGGCCGGCTCGCGCTGGTTGCGCGGATCTGTGACGCGGTCGAGCACGCGCACCAGCGCGGCATCGTGCACCGCGACCTCAAGCCCGAGAACATCCTGGTCACCGACGAAGGTGTGCCGAAGGTGCTCGACTTCGGCATCGCGCGCGCGACGAGCTCCGACGTGATGACGATGACGCTGCAGACCGCGGTCGGACAGCTCGTCGGCACGGTGCCGTACATGTCCCCCGAGCAGGTGCTCGGCGACTCCTCGCAGATCGACGCGCGCTCCGACGTCTACGCCCTCGGCGCGCTGCTCTACCGCCTGCTGTCCGGACGCCTGCCGGCCGAGGTCTCGGGCCGCTCGATCCCCGAGGCGGCGCGCATCATCCGCGACGACGAGCCGACGCGGCTCGGCACGATCGCGACGACGCTGCGCGGCGACGTCGAGACGATCGTGCACAAGGCGCTGGAGAAGGACCGCGACCGGCGCTACCAGTCCGCCGGCGCGCTCGCCGCCGATCTGCGTCGCCACCTCGCGCACGAGCCGATCGTCGCCAGGCCCGCGACGACGCTCTACCAGCTGAAGAAGTTCGCGCGTCGCCACAAGGGGCTGACCGTCGGCCTGGCGTCGGCGGCCGTGGTCCTGATCGCCGGGGTGGTGATCTCGACCTCGTTCGCGATCCAGTCGCAGCAGAACGCCACGGCCTTCGAGCGCAAGGCCTACGCGCAGGGTCTCATGCTCGCGGCGAACGCGCTCGCGCGCGACGACGTGCCTGCCGCCGAACAGGCCCTGCAGGGCGTGCCCGAACGGCTGCGCGGCTGGGAATGGCGCCACCTCACGAGCCGCCTCGACATGAGCCTGGCGGTGTTGCCACGGCCCGAGGACGCGACACACGTCGTGAGCAAACCGTGGTTCGCCGACGACGATCGCACGGTGGCGGTCTGGGTCTGGCAGGCCGAGCGTCCGACGCAGCGGCGGCTGCGCGCCTGGATCGAGCGCTGGCGGCTGCCGAGCGGTGAACGGCTCGAGCCCGGTCCGAGCACGGTCGTCGACCTGGGCGAGCCGCCGCTGCGATTGTCATGCCAGGGCGGGTTGGTGCGCCGCGACGGGGAGTTCGTCGAGTGGTTCGAATCCGCGTCGGGCAAGGTGTATCGCGTGCCTTGGGACGACTTCGCCGCGCCCGGCACGATCGCGAACAACTTCGCGTTCACGCCCGGCGCCACGCACGTGGCGTGGAGCGTGGCGGGGATCGACGGCAGGACCGCACGACCGAGCGAGTCGATCACGGAACACGGCGTGTTCCTCGCCGAAGTGGCCGGCGACGGTCTGCGTCACGCGCGCCGGATCGGCAGCGGTCTGCCGTTGGAGATCGCGGACGCCGGTCGGAGCGTCGTGATCCTGCAGGATCTCGTCGGCGGCGTGGCGATCTGGTCCGAGGCCGACGGGTTGCGGCCACTCGAAGGCCATTCCGAACTCGCGAGCAGCGCCGCCGCGAACGCGGACTGGAGCGTGGTGGCGACCAGCTCGAACGACGGCGCGGTTCGCACCTGGGACGGCGCGACCGGGCGACCGATCGCGCGAGCGGACCTGCAGGGCCGGATCATGAACTGGTGCGCGCTCGGTGCAGCGGCCGATCGACTGTTGTCGGCGACCCAGGACG
>JAGQRB010000740.1 GCA_020425925.1 Planctomycetota bacterium | reverse complement strand
TGTTGAGGTCGGGCGCGCGATCGCGCGGGGTGATGAAGTCGCCCTGGCGGACCTTCACCACCGTGGGCACGAAGCCGAGATCCGCGAACGCCGGCTCGAGCGTGAGGATCTCGTAGAGCGTCGCGCCGAGGCCGTAGACGTCGGTCGCCGGACCGACGTCGGCCGCGTTCAGCTGCTCGGGCGCCATGTAGGCCGGCGTGCCGAGCGTGGAGCCGGTCGCGGTCAGCGCGGTGCTGCCGGCGCCGAGCGACCCGATGCCGAAATCGAGCAGCACCGCGCGGCCATCGCGGTCGATGAACAGGTTCGACGGTTTGACGTCGCGATGCACCACGCCGGCCTCGTGCGCTGCCTGCAGACCGGCGGCGGCGTCGGCGAGCCAGCGGACTGCCTGGCGCACGTCGCTGTCGTCGAGCGCCGCGCCGCCGAGCAGCTCGCGCCAGTCCGCGGTCGGGCTGCCGGCACCTGCCGCCCGTGCCGCCGCGCCTTGCTGCAGCAGTGCCGCGGCGGTGTGGCCGTTCAACCGCTCCATCACGAGGAACGCCGCGCCGTCGTCGGTGCGGCCGCGGTCGAACAGCGTCACGACCGCCGGGTGTCGGATGCTCGCCAGCACCTGGGCTTCGCGCAGGAAGCGCTCCTCGCTGTGCGGATCGCTGGCCAGGTCCTGGCGCAGCAGCTTGATGGCGACGGTGCGGGCGAGCGTGGTGTCGCGGGCCTCGTAGACCACGCCCATCGCGCCGGCGCCGATGCGACGATCGACGACGTAGCGGCCCTGCAGCTGTTCGCCGATTCGCCGGTCGAGCGCGAGTGCGCCGGCGTGCATCGCGGCGAGCCGCGGTGCGTCGGCGAGCGCCGCTGCGACCGCGTCCAGCAGTTCGGGGCGACCGGCGCAGACCTTTGCGAGGTCGACCGTGCCGTCCTCCTCGCGCTGCCGCAGCGCCTCGGCGACGAGGACTTCGATCGCGGCCTCGTCGGCCGACCCGTCCGCGCTCATGCTTCGCCTCGCCGAAGTCGCAGCAGCAGGCGGGCTTGCAGCGTATGGAACATCTTGCGCGCGGAGTCGGCCGAGGCGTAGCCGAGCGACCGCGCGAGCTGCTCGAAGGTGTCGCCGTCCTCGAGTCGTCCGCGCAGCAGTGCACGATCGCGCTCCGAGAACGAGTCGAGCACCCGGTTGACGCGCGCGGCTTCCTCGGCGGTCATCGCGATCACCTCCGGCGGCGGCCCGTTCGGTTCGGCGCTGAGGTCGGCCGAATGCTGCACCCGGCGTTCGTCGCGGCAACCCGCTTCGTGGAAGCGGATCACATCGATGAGTCGGTTGCGGGTCAGCTTCGCGAGATAGCCGACGAACTCGAGCCGGCTGCTGCCGCGAAACCGATCGAGGTCGCGGACGACGCCGAGGAAGACATCGTGGACCACGTCACCGGTACTGAACAACGTCGAGAGCCAGGGGCGCCGCCCGCGATAGTCGCGTCGCAGCGCGTTGTGCACCTGGACCTGCACTTCCGGGTAACACGCTGCACAGAGCTGGTCCAGCGCACCGCGATCGCCACTCTGCGCGGCCTGCACTGCGTTCGCGAACTCGTCGCGTGCATCAGGGAATTCGGACGGCTGGGACAAAGGCTCGTTCGCGGCAGTATGACAGCACCGCATCGTAGGTCACTAGGCGGTCGACTCGTCCGAGACCGGTACTCGAAAACGCGATTTCGCACGGCGGCGCACGCAACGGCCGCTGCCAGCGGCGGTGCCGGACGTTTTCGCCGGATCGATCGAGGCTCGGCCTGCTGGCTGGACAGCTCGTCCGCCTCGATCTATCCTGCCGCCGCCGTGCGCACCCACGTCGAGACCCCGTCGATGAGTCGGCTGCAGCGGATTGCGGGTTGGGCCGCGGTCCTCGCTCTGCTCGTGCGCGCGGTGTGGTTGCCGTTCCATCTCGCGAGCGAGCCGCATTCGCTGGTCTCGTCGCAGGCGGGCGACGGCGCGGTCGAATGGACCGTGCAGGTCGTCGGTGGTGGACTGACCGCGGCCGTGCCGCACGCGACCGACGTGTCGTGGGCCGGTGACCGCGAGCTGCCGCATTCGATCCACGATCACGACCAGCCGCCGGCGCGGCTCGGCGACGGCCAGGGGCCCAAGGTGGATCCGCTCGACTCGGTCGACCCGCGCGATTTGCCGACGCTCGATCTGCCGCCCGCGGCGCTGCCGTGGCTGCGGTTCGCCGTGCCGCTCACGGCCGAACGGGTCGTCGACCCCGAACGGCGGACTGCGCGCCATCGAGCATGGCGCGGGCCGGCGCCGCCGCGCGCCCCGCCGCTCGCCTGAGACTGCGCGCTGTCGCGCGCGCGTCGTTGCCGAGGTCCGTTGCGCCAGGGGCGCAGCGCCAGGCGTTCCGCTGCGTTTTGCTCCGAGTCCGAGCGCGAGGCTTCCCGTGTATCCGTCTCCGTCTCCGTCGCTGTCCTGCCGTGTTCGACGACCGCGCCACGCGCCGTCGGGCGTGGCGCTCCTGTTCTGCTGGTTGCCGGTCGCGTGTGCCGGCCCGCTGCCCGACATCGCGCCGATGGACGGCGCCCGGGCCGCGCTCGGTATCGACGATGTCCTCGAGCTCCGTGTCGAGAGCGAGCCGCTCGATGCCGCCGCGGTCGACGCGGATACCGAACCGCTGACGCTCGCCGCCGCGCTGCGGCGAGCCGTGCTGCACG
>JAGQRB010000739.1 GCA_020425925.1 Planctomycetota bacterium | reverse complement strand
GATACTGAACCCTCGAGTGTTGGTTTTGGGGTTCGGTGTAACCGCGGAGTGGCAGCGGAGCACAGGCGGTTCGAGCGGGGCGGAGTTCCGGCCCCGCGCCGAGGTGCACCATGGACTTCCGACCACCGCGCTGTCCCTATGTCGAGTGTTCCCAGCACACGGCTCCGCGTCCGCGGTTCTGGACGCGGCACGGTTCCTACCATCCCCGGTGTCGGCGACGGCCGGTGCCGCGGTTCCGCTGCCGGTTCTGCGATCGCACGTTCTCCCGGCAGACGTTCCGGCATGACTACCGCGACCGCCGCCCGGATCGGAACACCAAGCTGTTCGCCGCCCTCGTCAGCAGCACGGGCCTCCGCCAGGCGGCTCGGCAGCTCGGGCTGGGGGGCGGCGCCGTGCAGCGCAAGTTCCGCAAGCTGGCCCGAACGTGCCGATGGCTGCATCGGAACCTCTGCCGTGAACTGCCTGCCGACCGCACCTTCGTGCTCGATGAAGAGGAGACGTTCGAGAAGGCATCGATCCGGCCGCTGACCCTGCCGGTGGTGATCGACAAGGACACCTACTTCGTCGTTGCGACGATGGCCGGGCCGATCCGGAGGCTGGCTCCGCCAGGCACGGCGCGGCGAGCGCGACAGGAACGCGAAGAGGCGGCCAGCGGACGACGCCGCGACCGCAGCCGGGTCTGCGTGCGGGCCACGTTGCGCGCGCTTGCCGGACGCCTGGGCGACTCGTCGCTGACCTTGCTCAGCGACGAGAAGGCCAGTTACGGCACTCTCGCCACCGAGGTCTTCGGTACTTCGGTCCGACACATCGCGACCTCGAGCCGCTTGCCGCGCACCGCGTTCAATCCGCTGTTCCCGATCAACCTGACGCTCGCGATGAGTCGAGACAACTGCGGTCGACTACGGCGCGACTCGTGGCTGGTCACCGAGAAACGGCGCTGCCTGCAGCTGCACATGCACCTCTTCACGGCATATCGCAACTATGTGCGGCGGCGCCGCAACCATGACCGGGCCGTGGACACGCCGGCTGTGCTGCTCGGGCTGCTGACGCGACCGCTGGAACTCGAGGAGGTCTTGGCGTGGCGTCAGGACTGGGGGCCCCGCAGCATCCATCCGACCGCTTCGACCGGCGCGATCGCCGTCGCCTGACGCTTCCTTCGCTGCAAACCGAAGCGCGACAACTGGCTCCAACGGAGGACCAACACTCGAGGGTTCAGCACCGTCAGAGACCGATCTCGATGGCGGCGCTGTCGCTGACCAGGAACGGCAGCGGCCCGTCCACCTGCAGCCACTGACCGAGGAATCGCACGCCGAGCAGGACCGGGTTGCTCGGGATCGGGATGGTCACGGCGGCGGCGCCGCCGCCGTCGGCGGTGCGCAGGGTCAGGGCGTCGGCGGCGACGTGCAGCCGGCAGCCGTTCGGGAACGGGAACATCGTCTCGCCGAAGCCGAGCACCAGCCAGGCCAGCTGACCCGGGAGGCCCTGGTGCAGCCGCAGGCCGTAGGTCGCGTTGCCGAGCTGTGGACTCTGTCCGCTCACCGCCGCGATCCGGAGTTCCGCCGCGGCACCGCACGGCCGGTCGAACGTCAACGTGTGCGGTGACGGCGGCGGCACTGCGGCGTAGTCGACCGGTGCGCCGGGCAGGCCGTTGGCGATGGTCGTCAGCTGGATCGTGCCGAACGGCGCCTGCAGCGGATCGAAGGAGTAGAGCGCCGGGTTGGTGGCGCCGCCGAGCACCAGGCCGGCGGCCAGCGGCAGCGTCTTCATCGCGGCGATGCCGCCGACCGGCAGCGCCGGCACGACGGTCGCGGGCACCGGATTGCCGCCGGCACTCACATCGTAGATCGAGATCGAGCCGTCGTCGTGCGCCAGCAGCTGCCGCGACGCCGCGGTCGGCAGGTCGGCGATGCCGACGATTCCGCGCGGGGTGAAGCCGTGCAGCACGTTCGGTCCGAGGATCCACGAGCCGTCGTCGAGATCGAGGTCGCCGACCTTCGGGTCACCCGCCGGCGTGGTCGTGCCCGAGATGCCGACCAGCGCGTGCCAGGCGAGTTGCTGTCGGCAACCAGCGGCGCCGGCGTGCGGCGCCAGGCGGACCAGCGTCGGGCTGCCGCCGCTGCGGGGCAGGCGGTGGACGGCGCCGCCGCTGCCGTCGGTGACGACGAGCACGTCGCCGAAGCGGTCGACGAGCAGCTCGACGACGTGGCCGGGAACGCTGCCGAGCAGCACCTCGAACGGATTCGGCCGGAATCGCCGTCGCATGATCTGGCTCGAGCTGCCGCGATCGAGCGCGAGCAGGAACGAGCCGTCGATCGGGTCGGCGGCGATCGCCAGCGGGTCGAACGCATCGGTCGAGAAGGCCGGTAGCGTGGTGACCCCGCCGGCCTGGAGATCGACCTCGACAGCGACCGTGCCGCCGCCAGGGGCGGTGGCGACCACGATCGCGGCGTCGTACGGCAGACTCTGCGCCGCCAGCGGCAGTGCCAGGCAGAACGCGAGCAGGGAGACCCGGCGCGGAGCGGGCCGTCGAAGCGAGGGGAACGGCATGACGAGGCGCATCGGATTCTACGGCGGCCGGGCTGAACGTGTCGGGTCGAACGTTCGACGGATCCCGCGGCCGGCGGGTTCCGGCGCGCCCGAACTCAGCTCGAGGCCATCAGCAGGCCGGCGCCGAGCAGCGCCGCAGTTTCGGTTCGCAGGATGTGCGGGCCGAGTCGGATCGGCTCGAAGCCGGCGTTGCGGGCGAGCTCGGTCTCAGGGCGCGAGAAGCCACCCTCGGGGCCGACCAGCAGCAGGACCTCGCCGGCGTCGGCCGCGGCGCCGGCGGGGAGCCCGGGACCCTCGCGATCGGCGAGCAGGCGCCGCACCGGCAGATCGGGGTGCGCGACAAAGGCGTCGAACTCGAGCGCCGGGCGGATCTCGGGCAGCCAGTCGCGGTCGCACTGCCCGGCGGCGGCGCGCGCGAGTCGCTGCCAGCGCTCCGGTTTCTCGCCCTGCGGCCGGGTGCGGGCGGTCCACAGCGGCCAGAAGACCGCGACCCCGACCTCGGTGCCGTGCTCGAACAGCCAGTCGGCGCGCTGCTTGCGCGGCGGCGCGAAGGCGAGATGCACGCGGCGGTTCGGCGCCGCGGCGAACTCGCCGGGACCGACTTCGAGCACGATCTCGCGCTTGCCGATCGCGACGATCCCGGCCGGTGCCGAGCGGCCGCGGCCGTCGGCGAGCCGGACCTGATCGCCGGCCTTGCTGCGCAACACGGTGCCGAGGTGATGGGCGAGCTCACCACCGAGCCGGAACTCACCGGGCGCGGGCAGCGTGTCGACGAAGTAGCGCTGGGCCATGCCGCGGGTTGTAGCAGGGCGGCGGAGCGGCGCGAAGTCGCCGAACCTGCTTGCGGGTTCGGCGGGGGAAGGTAGCCTGAGCGGGTCCGCACTCTGCCGGTGCCCCTCGGCGAACGCGGCGCGTCCGGCCCCGAGTACGATCCGACGGTTCCAATCCTCCGGTTCCCCTCCGGTCCAACCCCTTGGCGCCCGGCGTTCCGGCCAGTTGTGGCCTTGCGTCGGGCGTGACCCCTCACAGACACAGCATGGCCCAATACGTCCTCGAGATCCTCGATGGGGATCGCGCTGGCGAGGTTCTCCCCGTGCCCGACGGGGCGCTGCGCATCGGCAGGAAGCCGAGCAACGATCTGGTGCTCGCCGACGAGAAGACCTCGGGCGTGCACGCCGAAGTGGTGCTCGAGGGCGACCGCCACGTGCTGCGCGATCTCGGTTCGACGAACGGCACGTTCCTCGACGGCAAGCGCGTCACCGAGGTCGTGCTGACCACCGGCGACGTCGTCACGGTCGGTCGGCTGCGCGTCAAGTTCCGCGAGCAGGGCGACGCCACCGGCGGCGAGACCGACTTCGCGATGCATCGGCTCGACGCCCGCCGGGTGCAGAAGCGCGGCGGCGCACTGCCGGTGCTGATCGGGCTCCTGGTGCTCGGTGGCGCCGGCGCCGGCGGCTGGTTCTGGTGGAACAACCAGCAGCAGCAGCAGGCCGGATCCGGTGAGCCGACCGTGCAGCAGCAGAAGGCGGCCCTGGTGGTCGCTGGCAACAAGCTGCCGCAGGCGGTCGCGAGCTGCGAGGCCGAGGACGGTTGGAAGCTCGCCGAGCACGGCCTCGCGTTCCAGACGGGCAGCCGTGCCCACACCGGCAAGGCCGGGCTCGAGGCGGTGCGGGTCGAGGGCGAGCAGGCCGACTTCGGCATCGCGACGCCGGCCGAATCGCTGACGGTGTTCTCCGGCCGCAGCCTGACGATCGCGGCGCACGTCCGCACCGATGGCAGCGCCCGCGCCGGCGTGCGGGCGCTGTTCTCGAACTCGAACGAATCGAGCCCGCTGCGCTTCCGCACCGGCAGCGCGCTGGTCGAGGCCCGCGGTGAGTGGCAGCGACTGGAGTTCACGGTCGGCGTGCCGTCGGGCTGCGATCGGCTCGACGTCGAGGTCGTGGCGTTGCTGCCCGACAACGACGCGGTCGCCTACGTCGACGACGTCGCGGTCACCGAGGCCGGCAGCGCGGCGCCGCTCGACCAGAAGTTCGACGAGGGGCCGCAGCAGGCGCTCGGCACCGGCACCGCGTTCGCGCTGCAGTCGACCGACGTGACGCTGTTCGGCATCGCCCCCGGCACCGTGCCGCCGGCGTTCGCCGGCCTGCACGGCGCGGACCTCTGCGTGCTGTCGGATCTCGGTGGCGAGCTCGCGGTGACACCCGGGCCGCGCAGCGTCACGCTGGCGGCAACCGGGGTGAACGACCTGCAGTTCCAGTTCCCGGCCGACTCGGCCGGCCAGACGCTGGCCCGCGCCGGCGCCGATGGGCCGTTCGAGCCGGTGTCGGCGGCCGGCGAACAGTCGGCAACCGCGCTGCTGCTCGGCATCACCAACACCACGCGCGTGCTGCTGCGCACCGACGCGGCGGTGCCGTTCGTCGGCCAGCTCGGCGGCGGGCTCTACCGCGTGCGCGTCGGCGCCGCGAACGTCGAGCTCGTGGTGAGCTTCTTCAGCGAGGGTCAGCGCGCGCTCGAGCTGCGCCGCGAGGCCGAGGCCGCCGACGCCGACCACCGGCACGGCGAGGCGCTGGCGCTGCTCGAGCGGCTGCAGCGCGAGGTGCCCGAGGACAGCGAGGTGCTGGCGCAAGCGGCGCGGCTGCGCGCGCAGATCGCCGCCCGGCTCGACGACCAGCTCGCCGAGCTGCAGCGCGAGTTCGACGAGGCGCAGTTCTTCGACACCCGCGGCGGCTTCGAGCGCGTCGCGCGCGGCGTCGACCGGCTCACCGAACTCTACGGCGAGGCGACGCTCGCGACCCGGCCGCTGGCGAGCCAGTTGCACGAAGGCGCCAGCACCCGGCTCGCGGCGCTCGACGCCGAGCGCCAGAAGGCCGAGGAACAGCGGCTCGACGAGCTCGCGGCGGCGTTCAAGGCCGCCGAGCAGCCCGGCCTCGCCAAGCTCGTCGAGGACTACAAACAGCGCCGCGGCGAGAACTGAGACAGCGGACCGAGACGAGAGGAAACACTTCGCATGGCTAAGAAAGCGGTCGCCGTCGACATCGGCAGTCATTCCGCCAAGGTGCTGGTCGCCGAGGCCGGCAAGCACGGCTTGCGCGTGGTGCGCTTCGCCGGCCTGCCGCGCGGCGAGGGCTCGGTCTCGCTGGCCGACGCCGGCATCCCGCTGGCGGGCGCGATCTGCGGCCTCGCCGGCCGCGACATGACGCTGCGTTACAGCCAGGTGCCGCCGACACCGGACTGGCAGCTCAAGAACCTGATGGATCTCGAGATCCAGGACCTCTCGCAGCAGTCCGGCGGGTCGCTGTCGGCGGACTACAACCTGCTGCCGATCGAGGATCCCGACGGCGCGGTCGAGACCATCCTGCTGGCGCTGGCCAAGGACGATGCGCTCGAACGGCTGCAGGGCGAGGTCGCCGACGGCAAGGGCTCGGTCGCCGCGTTCGTGCCGAACTGCACCGCGCTCTACAACGCGTTCCTGAAGTGCGGTCCGGTCGAGCCCGACACCGTGGTCTGCCTCGCCAACATCGGCCACGAGACCATCGACATCGCGCTGGTGAGCGGCACCGAACTGCTGTTCGCGCGCAACCTCACGACCGGCACCAAGGCGCTCGACGACGCCATCGCGGCCTCGTTCAACGTCAGCGCGCGCAAGGCCGAGGCGCTCAAGAAGGACCTGCTCGACCTCGATCCGCAGAGCCGCGGGCGCTACGCCAGCGGCCAGGCCGAGAAGGTCACGATGGCGGTCGGCGGTGCCGCGACCTCGATCGGCGCGGCGATCCAGAGCTCGCTGTCGTTCTGCAAGGCGCAGACCAAGATCCAGGACCTGCGGCTCGATCGCGTGCTGCTGTCGGGCGGCGGCGCGCGGCTGCGCGGCCTGCGCTCGATGCTGCGCGAGACGCTGCGCTGCCCGGTCGAGCTGTTCGACCCGTTCGCCAACCTCGACCTCTCCGGGCTGCCGGCCGACGACGCCGAGCAGCTGCAGACCATGCGCGAGGAGTCGGTGGTCGCGCTCGGCCTCGCCGCCGGGCGGCTCGACGACACGCTCTACGCGCTCGAGATCCTGCCCGAAGCGGTGCGCAAGCGGCAGCGCTTCCAGCAGCGCACGATCTGGAACATCGTCGCCGCGATCGTGCTGATCGCCGTGCTGGTGCTCTACGCCCAGAACCGCAAGGCGCAGGTCGCCGCCGCCGAGGGCACCGCCACCCGCGAGCGCGTCAACATCAACAACATCAGCAAGATCCACGGCGACGCCGAGAACCTGATCGAGGAGAACCGCGTGCTGCGTGCGGTCGTCGATCACCTCGCGGCCGAAGCGGTGCCGCTCAACGGCCTGCTGCGGGTGCAGCGCGCGCTCGCGACCGCGCTGGCGCCGCAGCTGTGGATCGAGAAGGTCGAGGTCGGCGGCCGCAGCGGTAGCAACCAGAAGCAGGCGTCGACGATCACCGTGCAGGGATTCGCCAAGGAGCTCAACGGCGTCAACGTCAACGACGTCTACCTCGACTTCTACGGCAAGTTCCAGAAGGAGCTCGAGGCCGCCGGCGCGAAGGTCACGCAGGACACGCCGCCGGTGCAGGACAACACCTTGAAGTTCGTGCTCAAGATCCAGTTCGGGGAGGTGCAGTGATGGACATCGGCGCCTTCGTGCAGGAGAACCGGCGTTGGCTGATCGGCTGCGCCGTCGGCGGGCTCGCGTTCCTGATCGCGTTCCCGGTGATCGATTCGATCTACGACCCGACCGCGCCGATGCGTGGCATCACGGCGCTCGCCAGCCGCGCGCCGCGTGAGGTCTACGCCCGCGGCGATCGCGATGCGCTGGAGGAAGAGCAGCAGAAGCTCGTCGCCGAGCGCGACCGTTTGCAGGCGATGCTGGCGTTCGAACGGCGTTCGGCGTTCGAGCTGCCGGCCGGCGCCGACGCCGGCAGCTTCCTCTTCCAGGCCGGCCGCAAGCTCAAGCAGAACCTGCTGGTGGCGGCCAACGAACGCAACATCGCGGTCAACGAGAAGGAGATCGCGTGGGCGGTGCCGCCCGGCGTCGAGGAGATCAAGCGCGTGCTGTTCGGGCTCGAACTGCTCGACGAAGCGCAGCGGCGGCTGTTCGCGGCGCACGACGCCGCGCGCGGCGACGACCCCGACGCGGTCGGGCTGCGCTCGATCCTGCAGCTCCGTGCCGAGCCGCAGAAGAACGCGCGCCAGTCGTTCCGGGGGGCCCGCAAGGGCGCCGTCGATCTCGCCGACTATTTCGAGCAGGAGCGCCTGGCGTTCAAGTTCGAGGCTGACGCCGCGACCCTGACGGCGTTCTTCGAGAAATGCCGCGAACCCGGTCGCACGCTCGTGGTCGAGCGCGTGCAGATGCAGCAGCCCGGCCGCGTCGGCGATCCCGTGGTGGTCAGCGGCACGTTGACCGGCATCGCGTTCAAGCAGCCAGAGTGAGTACAGAGGCGAAACAAGCGTGGCCTTGAAGAAAGAACAGGTGTTGGCGCTGATCGCGCTCGCGGTCGGAGCCTGGATCTACAGTGGGTTCGGCGCCAGCGGTGGCGGCCGCCCGGTCTACACGCCGAAGCCGCTCGAGCTCGACGTGACCCCGGTCGACCCGGCGCCGCTGGTCGAGGCCGGGCCGTCCGACAGCGGCCGCCGCGATCTGTTCACGCAGCCGCGCGAGACCCGCCCGCTGCCGCCGCGCGAGCTCGCGTTCCCGCCGCAGGCGCCGGCCACGGTCGCGGCGCTGCCGCTGCCGCTCGGCCCGGACTACCGCAACCTCGTGCGGCTCGCGATCGACGG
>JAGQRB010000738.1 GCA_020425925.1 Planctomycetota bacterium | reverse complement strand
TGCGCGCGGCGCTCGCGGCGCTGCGCGAGTTCTACGACTGGGCCGGCCGCACGCAGCTGCTCGAGCTGCAGGATCCGTCGCTCGCGTGCCAGGGGCCGCTGCTCGATCAGCTCGATCGGCTGGCCGGCGCCGGCCTCGCGCTCTCGGGCGAGCGGGCTTCGACCCGACGGCCGGCGCTGTTCGAGGTCGAAGAGGTCGCCGCGACCGGGTTCGGGGTCCGCGACGACGATGGTGGGGGTCAGTGGCTCGACGCCGCGCCGGCGACCAGCGCGTTGCTGCGCGTCGGCGACCTGGTGCTCGGTGCGCTGGTGCCCGGTGCACCCGGCGATGCCCGGTTCGAGGGCCCCGTCGTCGTGCTGCCGGCCGAAGCGCGCGCACTCATCGAGTAGCGCCCGAGTCGCCCGTGGCAGCGGCCCGAGGCCGGCGCTCTCTGCGCCGAGCCGCGACGTGTCCGATAAGCCGCGTCGGAGATACGCCGATGGCTTGGGAAACACCGCTCGTTCGCCTGCTGCTGCAACAGGTTCATCTGGCCGAGAAGGGCGAACAGAAGCTCGAAACCGTCGCCGCGCTGATCGAGAACTACGCGCGGCTCGCCGGCGGCGAGCCCGGCAGCGCGTTCCTGGTCGGCTACGCGTCGCGACTGCTGGATCTCGAGCTCGAGGAACCGTCGACCGAGGAGGTCGCTCGCCGTTGGGCGCTGTTCGGTCGGCTGCGCGCGTGTGACCGCAAGGGCCTGCGCGAGGAGATCGCCGGCGTCGTCAAGGACCCGCAGGCGCTGCTCGACCTGTTGGCCGACGCGGTGGTCGCCGGCAACGTACTGCCGCTGGTGGTGCGGTCGTTGTTCTGGTCCGGCGACGTCAAGGCGGCGGTGCGTGCGATCCAGTTCCTCGCCGCGGAAGCGAATCCGCAGCTGCAGACCATCGTCGATGCCGCGGTCACCGACCTGCTGACGCGGCTCGAGATGCGCGTCGACACCGACGACCAGGAGAGCACGGCTTCGATCCTCGGCCGCGTGCTCGGGCTCGCGACCTTCGAACGGCTGCCGAGCGACGTGCAGGCGCGCTACCACCGCGCCCTCGCCGAGCGGCTGCTGGCCGCCAGCGAATGGCAGCTCGCGATCCGTTCGGCGGAACGCGCGATCGCGCTCGGCGGCGAGCCGTCGTTCGTCGCCAGCGCCGCCAGCGTCGTCGCCGCGCTCGCCGAGCTGCGGCAGCACGACATCGCCACCTGCGAGCCGCGCCAGGACCGCCCCGAACGTGATGCGGCGTTCGCCCGTCTCGGACACGTCGCCGAGGATCCCGAGCACGCGGTGCCGGAGGCGATCTACCTGCGCAGTCTGATGGACTACGAAGCCGGCGACCTCGTCGTCGCCGCCAAGGGCTTCGAGCGCGCGCTCGCGGGCCTGCGCCGGCTCGAGGGTCGCGACCTGCTGCTGCGCTATCGCGCCCGCTTCTTCGCCGCCGCGGCGATGCTCGCGGTCGGCGATCCGGCCGAGACGACGCGGGCCCTGAAGCTCATGGAGCAGGCGCTCGAGAGCGTCCAGCCCGACCTCGAGACCTTCTATTCGGTGCACGAGGCGATCAAGAAGCACGACCGCAAGCTGGCGCTGCGCTTCCTCGACGCGGTCGACGTCGGCCGCGGCACCTCGGCCGACCAGCTGCTGTTCGTCGCGCTCGAATACCAGGGCCTCGGCGAGGCGGAGTCGGCGCTGACGGCGGCGCGACGCGTGCTCGAGGTCGCGGTCGACCTCGATCAGCGCATCGAGGCGCTGCGGGTCGTGATGACCGCGCACAACATGCTCGGCGAACGCGAGCAGGCGCGGGCCTGCTACGCCGAGATCCGCGAGCTGCTGCTGCAGCGCGGCAAGTTCGACGTGCTCGAGAAGCTGCTGCACCAAGAGGAGTTCGTCGGCCAGGCGCTCGACCATCTCGAGATCAAGGTCGAGCTGGTCGCGGTGCTCGAGGAGATCGAGGGGCGCGACTACGAGCGCGCTCAGCTGCAGGTCGCGATCGCGCGTTCGCTGCGGGCCCGCAAGGACGTCGAGGCGCTGCGCCAGGCCCACGGCCTGCTCGAGGAGGTCCGCTGCACGCAGCCCGAGCTCGCCAGCGACGAGCTCGCCGCGGTCGAGAAGCTGCTCGACCTCGGTGACTCCGCGCCGGCCTCGGGCCAGAGCGGCAGCGGCGCGATCCGGGCGCTCGGCGAGTCGCTCGGCCGCCGGGTGCGTGTCCTGGTCGTCGGCGGCAACGAACGCCAGCGCCGGCATCATCCGCGCCTGGCCAAGCTGGCGGCCGACTGGGGTTTCGACGCCGAGTGGCTCGAGACCAACTACACCTCGCCGCAGAAGACCGTCGCCGCGATCGGCGACCGCATCAAGAGCGGCCTCGACGTGCTGCTGCTGCTGCACTGGAACCGCCACGAGACCACCGAGCCGGCGCTCGAGCTCGCGCGCGAGGCCGGGATCGCGGCGCGCACGGTGTCCTACGCCGGCTTCACGAGCCTGCAGGTCGCGCTCGTCGACCAGCTCGAGCGCATGGCGAGCAAGACGGCGCGCTGAACGGCGCGCGCGGATCGCTGCCTGGTAGACTCGGATCCGGCAGCCCGGAGGTCCTGCCGCCTACCGCTGTCGTAGTTCCGATAAGATTCGTTATGTAAAACAGGGCGGGGGAGTCCGGGGCGGGCAGTCCGCCGGCCCCAGCCCGTCCCGGGCACCGATCTCCCCTTGCCAAGGCGCTTTCTGCAAGCCGGTTCGCCGGACCGGCGCAGCTCGCCGCGCGCTGGGCGTTGGCCGCACCCCGCGCAGGCCGCGGCCCGAGATTTCGCATCGGCCCGAGAGCCGCCCGACGACGCCACTTGCGCCGCCGACCCGGGTGTCTGCCGGCACCGACGGAGACCACGGGCACGGGCTTTGCCTCGATCGGGATCGAGCCGAGAGCGCACACCGACGACTCGACCCGAGCCGCAGTGCGCCGAGCTCCCGAGAACCCCAGACACCACATTCCCATGACGCTTTCCACCAATGGCCGCGGACGCGGCTTCCTTCCGGTGCTGCTCTGCCTGATGGCCACGACGGCCGTCGCCCAGCAGCAGAGCGGCCACCAGAATCCCCAGCACCCGAATCGCCAACAGGACCCCGATCACGCCGGCGCTCGCACCGACGAGAGCTCGAGCCGGAGCACCGACCCGGTGCAGCGCGCGCACGAGCAGCTGCAGCGCGCGACGCTCGAAGCGCTGCGCCAGCAGGCTGGCGAGTGGCGCACCGGCGCGAACGCCGGCAGCAGCAGCACCGGCGACGCGACCGGCACCGAGCAGGGCACGCCGGACGCCGCGGGCCGCGGCGCCACCGGTGCCTCACCCGCGGGCGAGACCAGCACGTCGACTGCCGGCAGCGCGATGGCGGGCCGGTTGCAGGCCGACGAGCTGATGATCGCGGCCTGCCCCAACGGCCTGCTCGCGGGCGCGCCGTTCGCCGATGGCGCGCGGCGCAGCATGCGCGGTGAGCGCGGCAACGCCAGCGGGCGTTCGGCCGGCGATGCCACCGGCGAGACCGACGAGGATCGTCGCCAGCAGGCGGGCGACGGCTCGCGCGCCGGCAACTCCTCCAACCACGAGATCGCCGGCCTCATCCTCGTCAGCGAGGACGGCGCCGCCCGCGGTCAGGGCCGGCGGTCGGCTCGCGGCGATGCGAGCACCGGCGAACGCGGCGACGTCTCCGTCGGTGGCGACCGCATCGACCGCAGCGCGCCGGCCGCGCGTCCGGGCAAGGGTCGTCTGCAGCCCGGCGTCTACGCCGTCGAGTGCAGCGGCAGCCGCGTGGCGCTGAAGGACCGCAGCGGCAACATCGTGCTCAACGCGACGGTCGCACCGTCCGGCAGCATGCGCCCGGCCAGCACCGAGACCGATCGTTCGACCACCGCCCGCCCGGACTGGGAGATGGTGTTCGGCGCCATCACCGCCGAGGTGATGACGAGCTGGAACCAGCACGTCGGCAGCCCGTCGTCGGGCCGCTGAGCCCGCCAGGAACCCAGCGCTTCTTCTCCACCCCCGACCGAGATGGCCTCGATCCGGCTCACGAAAGCCGGGTCGGGCCGTCCTTTCACACCACGACAGAGGATCCCCACCATGAACCACACCCACCCCATCACCCTTTCCGCGTCCACACTGGTCGGCGACACCGTCGTCAACAAGGCCGGCGAAACCCTCGGCGAACTGCACGAGATCATGCTCGATCTCCACAGCGGCCGCATCAGCTACGCCGTGATCTCGTTCGGCGGCTTCCTCGGCATCGGCGACAAGCTGTTCGCGATTCCGTGGAGCAAGCTCGAGATCGACACCGACCGCAAGTGCGTCGTGTTCGACGTCAGCAAGGAGCAGCTCGAACGCGCCGACGGCTTCGACAAGGACGACTGGCCGGACTTCGGCGAGGAGTCGTTCCACACCACCACCTACGGCTACTGGCGGGCGACGCCGTACTGGGCGCACTGAGCGCCCGCGCGGCGCGGACTGCGGAGTCAGTCCGCGCCGGCGTCGCCGCCGTCGGTATCGCCACGGCGGTCACCAGCGCGCGGCGCGAACGCCGCGATCGCGCTGCCGAGCAGCGCCACCAGCAGCACCAGGCCGCCGACCGGCACCAAGAGGATGCCGAGCGACGGGTCTCCTTCGCTGTTCAGGATGCCGCCGAGCAGGAACCCGACGGGCATCAGCATCGCGCCGAGTGCGAGCAGGTTCGCGAGTCGGCGGCGGCGCGCCGGATCGGCGCTGACGCGCGGTCCGAGCGCCGCGAACACCAGACACAGGATGCCGAGCAGGTTGCCGTGCGCGTGCGCCAGGGTCCACAGCTCGCGCCGCAGCTCGCTGCCGAGGTAGACCTGCACCTTCAGCGCGTGCAGCGCCTCGAGCGTGAGCCCGAGCGGCAGCGAGACCGCGAGCAGCAGCCAGCCGGTGACGAGCGCGCGATCGACGACGGTTCTCATTCGCCGATCGCGATGACGTTGCGACCCTGCAGGTCCATGAGCCGGATCACCGCAGCGCCATCGAGCCGGAAGTCGCCGCCGACGAGCGCGCCGGGCGGCGGCGGCAACAGCCGGCCGGGGGCGCGCGCGGCGATGGCATCGAGCGTTCCGAAGACCG
>JAGQRB010000737.1 GCA_020425925.1 Planctomycetota bacterium | reverse complement strand
GGTCGTCGGCGGCGCGGCCCACGCTTCGAGCATCGCGGCCGCGAGTTCCGGCGTCGCGGTGTCGCGCAGGTGGCGGTCGAGCGCGAGGCGCATGCTGGCGCCGCCGATCGCGAGCGCGGAGTGCATGCCCTGCTGCGCCTCGACCGGGAAGCGCGAGCGCAGCGCCTTGGCCGCGAGTTCGATCGCGGGTGGGTGGCGCAGTCGGGTCAGCACCGCGAGCGCGGCGGCCCGCAGCTCGGGGCGCGCACCGCCGCTCGCGATCCGTTCGACCGGCGCGATGAGCTCGGCGTCGAACGGGGTCGGGTTGATCGCGAGCCACTCGAGCACGATGCGGCGCTCGCGCCAGTCGGCGCGATGCAGCAGCTCGAGCGCGCGCTTCTCGTCGGCGAGCTCGAACGGCAGCAGCAGTCCGAGCAGGTGCGCCCGGATCACGGGGTCGCGGTTGCTGCGCACGGCGTAGAGCTGGCGCAGGGCGGTGACCAGGTCGGGTTGCTCGTGGCGGCTCATGCCGGCGAGCAGCGCGAGCAGCGTCCGGCCCTGACGCTTCCAGTTGCCGTCGACGAAGCTCGTGAGCACCCGCGCGGTCTCGGCCGGCGCGCGGTCGGGCGGCAGCGCGCCGAGCGCCCAGGCGGCGCAGAGCCCGGCAGTCTCGGTGCGGTCGCCCTGGCGCTCGAGCAGTTCATCGAGCACCGTGACGACCCCCGGGGAGGCCTGCAGGCCGAGTGCGAGCAGGCCGCGCAGACGCGCCTCGGGCTCGGGGTCGCGCGCGACCTGAACGATCGCGGCGTGGTAGCGCGGATTCGCGGCGCCGGCGAGCACGAGCGCGGCCTCGCCGCGCACGATCGGATCGGCGTGGCGGACCCAGCGCGCCGCGTCGGCGACGACGAGCCGCTCGACGGCGTCGTCCTGGGCCGAGGTCGGGGCCGCGGCGAGGGTCGCGAGCAGTACCGCGCAGGCGGCGCGCCAGAGGCCCGGTTGAGCGAATCGCGAGCCCGAGTGTGCGACCTCGCGCAGCGGGGCCGGGTCGGCCCGCTGGCTGCGGCTTTGCTGCAGGGCTGGTGTCGGCAAGGTCATCGGCGTTCGGATCGGCGTTCGGACGGCTCCGAGCGCCAGAGTATGGCAGAAGTTGCGGCCGAAAGCGGCGGTCCGGCGGCGGGGGTTCGACGGCCGTTGCGCCTCGGCGAGGAGCTTGGTAGCAAACCCCGTTCCAGCCGCTCGCCGGCGCGGGTACGTTTTCCCGCTTCGATGCGAAGCGCGATACTCGATGGCTGGTCCGGCGTCGCCGGCGACATGTGGGTCGGGGCGGCGATCGCGGCGGGTGCTCCGCTGTCGGCGCTGGCGGACGCGGTGCGGTCGCTGGCGCTGCCCGGCGTCCGGATCACCGCCGAACCGGTGTTGCGCGCGGGACTCGCGGGCACGCACTTCCGGGTGCTCGAAGACGAGCTACCGGCCGATGCGCCGCCGCTCTCGGCGTTCTCGCCGCTGCCGGCGACCGCCGCGCCAGGGCGCGCGGTCCTGCTGCCGGCGGCCGGTGGTGACCACGTCCACCGCGGTCTCGCGGAGATCGAGGCGATCGTCGACCGCGCCGACCTGCCCGAACCGGTGCGGGCCGACTGCCGCGCGGTCTACCGCGCGATCGCCGAGGTCGAGGCCGAGGCCCACGGCACGACCATCGAGCAGGTGCACTTCCATGAGGTCGGCGCGGTCGACACGATCGTCGACGTGGTCTGCGCCTGCCTCGCGACCCACCTGCTCGGCATCGAGCGACTGGTGGCCAACGGCATCGCCGTCGGTTCGGGCACCGTCCGGGCGGCGCACGGCGTGCTGCCGGTGCCGGCGCCGGCGACCGCGGCACTGCTGCG
>JAGQRB010000736.1 GCA_020425925.1 Planctomycetota bacterium | reverse complement strand
TGCGGCATCGACCGCCTTGCTGCCGGCGTCGACCGTGAAGTTCGTCTCGGTCGGGCGGCTCACGACGCGGGCGAGGATCTCGACCGCGGGTTCGAAGCCCGCGATGCCGAGCTCCATGCTGCGCGCGTCCCAGTAGATCACCGTGCCGGGGCCGATCGTGTGCTCGAAGTCGTCGAAGCCAACGAACGCGAGCGCGTCGAGGAAGGTGGGCGTCCCGCTCGTCACCAGCTCGCCCGTGACTCCGAGATCGCGCGCAAGCTGCACGAACTGTCGGTAGATCGCGTGCGCGGCGGCGCGGCGGAGCGCCGGATCGTCGTCGACCAGGTGCCCGTCGTAGCAGTGCAGGCCGCGCAGCGCCGGGCCCGCGGCATCGACCACAGCGCGGATGCGCGCGACCTCGGCCAGCGGGATCCCCGAACGGTGGTAGCCGGGATCGAGATCGACGAAGACCCCGAGTCCGAGCGTCCGGACCCGGCCGGCGTGGGCGGGCTCCTCGCTCAGCATGGCGAACCGGGCGGTCGGGTGCGCGGCCGCGATCGCGGCGAGGCGCTCGAGGTTGCGGCCGTGCTGCGCCATCGCCAGCAGCACGTCGATGCTGCGGTCGCCGGCGACGGCGGCGAGCACCTCGGCCTCGCGCGTCGTCGCGCACTTGAAGCGTCGGACGCCGCTGGCGAGGAACATCTCGAGCACTTCCGGCACCTTGCAGGTCTTCACGTGCGGCCGCCAACGATCGAGTTTGCCGTCGAGGCACCGCGTCATCGCCGCGAGATTGTGCCGCACACGGTCGAGGTGGATCAGCAGCGCCGGGGTCTGGAGATCGCCGAGTTCGAGGGACATGCGAGTGGTGATCAGGAGTTGCCGAGCAGCTCGTCGAGGCGCTGCCACATCGATTGCCGCACCTCGGAGAGGCGATGGTCGCCGCCGGGCACGATCCAGAGCCGCTTGCGTTCGGCCGCGACGGCGTCGAAGAACCTTCGACTGTGGGAGTGTGATACGACCTCGTCGGCGTCGCCGTGCACGATCAGCGTCGGGACCGAGATGCGGCCCGGCAGTCCGCGTTCGTCGAGCTGCCTGGCGTCGTCGAGGACCCGCCGGGCGAGCGGGAACGCGCGCCCGTTCGATGTCCAGAGCTGCCCGTCGGCGTCGATCGCGCGTTCGAGCCGCGACACGAAGCCGAACGCCGGCGCGATCAGGCCGAGGCCGGCGACGAGATCCGGTCGCCGCGCGGTCGCGAACGCGCCGACGAGGCCTCCGAGGCTCGATCCGACGATGACCGTCGGGCCGAAACGATCGAGCAGTCGCACGGTGTCGTCGATCAGCTCGCCGATCGTCACCTGACCGATGGTGCCCGTCGATTCGCCGTGGCCGCGGAAGTCGCAGCGCGTGAATGCGACACCGCGCCGGCCGGCATGCTGCAGCAGCGAATCGCTCTTCTCGCTCTGCCGCACCGAGCCCAGCCCGTGCAGGAACATGTAGCCCGGGCGATCGCCCTCGGCGTGATCGCCGACGATGTGACCCTCGCCGTCGAGTTCGATCCGGAAGGTGGTTGGCGAAGAGTCGCGGTGTGACATCGCGCTCTCCGAGCGGATCAGATGATCCGCTCGATCGACTGGATCGTCACCTGCACCGGTCCGGTCGGGGTCGGCACCTTGGCGGTGTCGCCGACGGACTTGCCGAGCAGGCCCTGCGCGGCCGGCGCCTTGTAATTGATCGTGCCGTCGGTGTCGCCGTCCCACGGTCCGAGCACGCGGTAGTGATCGACCTCGCCGGTCTCCTCGTTGACGAACGTCACCTTGGTGCCGGGGGCGACCTTGTCGTCCGGGATCTCCTGGTCCTCGATCAGCTTGGCGCTCTTGATCTGCTGATCCATGTCCTGGGCGCGCGACGTGAGGTTGCGTTGTTCCTCCATCGCGGCCTCCCACTCGCTGTTCTCGGAGAGATCGCCGAGCGATGCAGCTGCGCCGATCGCCTTGCTGTTCGCCGGGATCTTGTCGTCGACGAGGATGCGGTACTCCTCCTTGATGCGTTGCAGGCCGGCGCTCGTCGTCAGCAGCACGTCGCGCTCCCAGAACGGCACCTCGGGTTCGGTGAGCAGCTCCGGATAGGTCGCGAGGATCGCGCGGTCGACGATGTCGCCGATCTCCTGCGGGAAGTCCTCGCCGGCGCGGGCGATGATGCCGTGATACTGCATGATGTCCTCGCGGCCGATGCCGTCGAGGGCGACGTGCAGCAGGCCGCGCTTGCCGGCCATCAGGCTGGTCAGGCGGTTCAGGAGACGGCTGTGCAGCAGGTTCTTCTTGCGGTCCTCGGTCAGGATACGCCCGAGGTGCAGCAGCACGCGGCCGACCGCGACCGGTTCCGGCCGACGCTCGTCGCCCGCGAATGCCCCCTCGGCGTAGAGCTTGCCGAGCAGGTAGAGCGGCAGCGGGAAGCGCCGCGGGTACGGCGCGATCCGGTCCCATGCCGGCAGCAGGAGCAGAGCCTTGCCGGCGGCCGCGATCTGGTCGACGACGACCTCGACGACCGAGTTCGGCCAGTCGGTCCAGACCGTCGCGCAGGGTTCGGCCCAGTCGTTACCGAGCGCCTTCGGCAGCAGCGCGACCGCGTGCTCGCGCGATTCCTGGGTCGCGAGCCGGTCGATCGCCGCGCAGTCCAGCGAGCCGTCGGCCTTGAGCAGCAGTTCGCGCACCTCCTGGGCCGCGGGTACCGACGCGCTGCGGTCGTGTTCCTCGAGGAACAACAGGCCGTCGAGGATGTGCGCGTGCGACGCCTGCTTCTCGTTGATGGCCTGTTCGACGATCGTCGTCGCCAGGTCGAGGATCTGGGTGCGGATCTCGGCGTCCTGGCCGCGCGCGAGGTAGTCGCGCAGCACGCCGATCCGCTGTCCGAGGTCGTTCTGGTGATGCAGCGCGGCGGTGGCCTCCTCGAGCAGGCCGACCGGCTTGTCGCGCAGCAGGAAGGTCGGGCGCGTGCGCGAGCCCTCTACCTTCAGCCACGGGTCCTTGGTCGCCTCGGCGCGCGCGCGCTTCCAATACGATGCCCACGACTTGTCCGGGACGACCGAGCCGGCGATCTCGTTCTTGACCTGCTGGCTGGTGATCTCACCGCGGTAGAGCGCCGCGGCGCGCCGGATCAGCATGCTCGGCTGGTTCTCGGCCTCGGCGCGGAGCTGGTCCATCTTCTGCAGCTTCATCGCACGGAGATCGTCGTGCTCGAGCGGCTTGAAGCTCGTGAGCAGCGTGTCGAGCGGGAACGGCGAACGCCGCCCGGTCGCGAACTGCACGGTGACCTCCTGCGTCTCGACCTCGAAGTCCTCGACCGCGCCTTCGCCCCAGCCGGCGCCGTGGTAGACGATGTGGCCGCGGGTGTAGCGCCGCAGCCGGTCGAACTCCGTGATCGCCGCAGCGGTCGAGCCTTCGTTCAGGCCGGCTCGCTTGGCGAGCACCGGATACCACTCCTCGCTGCCGTAGTGCTTCTCGATCAGCTCGCCGATCAGCTTGGTGAGCGCTTCGTAGTGCGCGTTGCGGCGCACGACGCGGAAGCCGAGTTCCATCGCGGCGGCGTTCTCGGACTTGTTCGCCAGTGCCTCGATCATCGCGCTGGCCAGGCTCAAGGCCTTGCTGGTCATGTCGCGATCACAGAGGTGATCGATCGCTGCTGCGTATCTGTCGGCCTGGTCGGCCCGCGGCGCCTGCACGGCGGCGGCCCACTCGGTCTCGAGGGCATCCAGTTGGAGGGAACGCGCTAGATGGACGATGTCTTGCGTCAACGTCGGTGCCTGGGAGCTGGTGTCGGAGCGAAAATGGGGGCAGGCACGATACCCCTCCCGGCGGCGGGCTGCCAGGATTCACTCGGTTCCTGCGCGCGCGGATTCGTCGAAGTGGCGAACTCCGGCCCGTTCCGGCGCGCGATTCGCGACTACTCCGCGAGGCGCGCGATCAGCGTGTTGACGTTCGTGGTCGAGCACGACTCGTCGAACGCGGCGAGCGGGATGTCGTCGAGCACTTCGTCGGAGGCGACGACGATCACGTAGAACTCCTGACCGTATTGCGCGCGGAAGGCCACGATCTTGCGCAGAATCGGCGCATTGGGGTCCTCGACGGCCTCGATCACCACGCTCTTGCCCTCGCGGCCGCGGCCGCGCAGCACGATCTGGGGCGCGTAGGCCGCGACCCGGCCCTCCTCGTCGAATCGCACCTCGTAGTGTCGTGGCGAGTGGCTGTGCACGATTCCGGCCATGCCGAGCCAATGGCAGAGGTTCTGCTCGAGCCGGCTCGACAGCAGGCGGCCTCCGCAGCGACCGAAGCCCGAGCCGCCGCCGCCGTGCGCCATCAACTCATCGTCGTCGTCCGCGTTGACGAGCGCGCGCGGCACGACCAGCGGCGCGGCCTTCTTGGTCGGCCTCGCCGAGGCCGGCCGCGCCGAGGGCTTCTTCGCGGGGTCGTTCTTCGCCGCCGGGGCGCGCGGTGGGCGTGCGGTGGACGCCTTCTTCTTGGTTGCGCCGGTCTTGCTCTTCTTCTTGGGTTTGCTCGGGGCTCGGGATGCCATTGGGGTCTGCTCGCTCGGAACGGCGCGGTTCTGCGGATCGGCGGCTCGGCTCGCGCCCGGCTTCGAGGAATCGGACGGTCGCTCTGGCGCCTGGTGGGGCGTCGCGGGCCAAAGGGGTCGGCGGCCGGCAGCGCCCAGAAAGAGGACGAAAACGCGATTGTAGCAGGGTTTTCAAATCCCGGTAGTCCTCGCCGTCCGGCGGCCCGCGGGCGCTCCGGCCCGGGTGCGGCATCTCCCGTTCGGAAGACGGGTTGCGCTTGCCGGGCCGGAAGCCGACATTCTCGCCGGAATGACCCCGCGACCACGCCGCCGAGTGCTGTCCGCCCCGCTGCTGGTCGCGCTCGCGCTGGCGACCGGGATCCTGGCGTTCGCGGCGGTCCGGCACTTTGCCGTGCCGGACCTCGAGACCGCGGTCGCCGAACTCGCCGATGGGGATCTCGACGGCCCGGAGCGAGCCGCGATGCTGCGGGTGGTGGTCGATCGGGCCGCGGCCGGTTCGACGCCACGGGAACTCTGGGCGGGGTGGCTCGCGGCGATCGCCCTCGACGACGCGCCGGCCGCCGACCGGCTCCGGCAGCAACTCGGCGGCGGGCGCTTCCCGACCGTGGTGCCGCCACCGGCGGCGCGCCGTTTCCTCGACCTCGGCGATCCGGTGCTGGCGAACTTCGCTGCCGGCGCCTTCGCCGAGGCCGCGAACGATCACCCGGCCGCGGTCGTCTTCTGGCGCCGGGTGGTGGCCGAGGGGCGGCTCGCGCCGCGGCCGCTGGCGACCGCGCTGGCGCAGGCCGCACTGCAGTAGCGGCCACTCCACGTCGGGCATTCCGTTTCAAGCCGCCGCCGCGCCGCGGCCGATGAAGTTCCCGCGGCAACGGCGCCGCAGGCAAAGGAACGGCGAATGGAAGACACCCGGCTTGGGGCGATCCTGCTCGAGAGCGGCATTGTCAGCGAACAAGATCTCGAGCGCTGCCTGTCGATTCAGGCGCTGACGGGCTCGGTCCGCCCGATCGGGCAGGTGCTCGTCGCGCAGGGGCTCGTCGACAGCGAGACGCTGTCGCGCGTCCTCGAGCTGCAGAAGGCTCGCAAGTCGCGCGCGGCGCAGGCCGCGACCGTGGCCTCGAGCGACGACATGTGCAGCGCGCTGCTCCAGGCCGCCGTCGCCAACGCGGCGTCCGAGATGGTCGTCAGCGAGGGGCGCACGGTCCGCATCCGGGTCGGTACCGAATGGCGCGGTCTCACCGAGCACGCGGTCGCTGGCCCGCAGGTCTGGGACTTCGCGCGTGAGCTGCTCGGTCACGAGGTGCTGGAGGAGCTCGCCGACCGCCGTTGCGTCGTCCGCGGCTTCAAGCAGGACGGGGTCGGCCACGGCACCGCGCGCGTGTTCCGTCACTTCGAAGGCGTCGCCGTCCGGCTCCAGTTCGCGGCGCAACGCATCGAGCCGGATCAGATCGGCGTGCCGCGCGAGGTCGTCGACCAGGCGCGCAGCGGCCGGGGACTGGTGTTGGTGGCGAGCGAGCGCGGTCAGGGTCGCGGCGAGGCGCTGGCGCTGCTCACCAAGGAAGCGGCGCGGGACTCGGCGAGCCACGTCATCGTGCTGGACGACGAACCGTTGCCGTGGCCGTCGGTGCCGGCCCTGTTCGTCCGTCGCCGTTTCGGCGGCGATATGGAGCGACGGGCAGCGGCGGTGCGAAGCGCGGTGCGGGACGACCCCGACGTGCTCGTGATCGCCGACATCGGCGAGGCCGAGACCTTCGAGGTCGCGCTGCGCGCGGCCGAGGGCGGTCGTCTCGTGATCGGTCACATCAACGCGAGCAGCGTTACCGCCGCACTCAATCGCATCCTCGACTTCTACCCGGTCCACGACGTTCCGCGCGTGCGTTCGTCGCTCGCCGCGGTCCTTCGCAGTCTGCTCGTGCGGCAGCAGATGCTGCACAGCAACGGCAACGAACCGGTGATCGCGACCGAGATGCTCGTCGTCGACGACTCGGTGCGCGACGCGCTGCGTCGCGGCGACCTGTCGGACATCGCGCTGCTGTTGCGCATGGAGGGCGGCCAGTGCGGCCACACCCTCGACAGCAGCATGCTGCAGCTGCTCGTCGAAGGCCGGGTCCGCATGGAAGACGTCTTCGCTCGGGCCGAGGAGAAGGCCTGGGTGCTGGAACGGACGAGACACCTCGAAACGGTGACGGAGTAACTGTGAACAACTCGCGACTCGAACCCCTGCTGCAGGCGATGGAGCGCGTCTCCGCGTCGGCGATCTACCTCGTACCCGGGCGTCCGCCCTGCATGCGGGTGCAGCGCCGCGTCGTCGAGCTCGATGCGCGGTCCGTCAGCGCGGACCAGATCGACGAGTTCGTGCGGGACCTGCTCTTCACCGACCACCGCGAGACGCTGGCGTCCACCGGGCAGGTCGAGGTGCTCTACCTCGGGCAGGACGGGCGCCGCTATCGCGCGGTCGTCACCGAATGCGGCGGCAAGCGCACGATGACGCTGCGGCCGCTGCCGACCAAGGTGCCGACGTTCGAGGCGCTCGAGCTGCCCGATCAGGTCGCCGGCTTCGCGCGCCACCGCTCCGGACTCGTGCTGACAGGCGGGTTCTTCGGTTCGGGCAAGTCGACGCTGCTCGCCGCGATCGTCGACGTGCTCAATGCCGATCCGACTCGCCACATCGTGACCATCGAGGACGCGATCGAGTTCGTGCACCGGCCCGACGCCGCGCTGCTGCACCAGCAGGAGATCGGCGTGCACGTCGAGAACGCGATCGGGGGCATCCGCCAGGCGGTCGCCGCTGGTGTCGACACGATCGTGGTGTCGGAGGTCCATGACCGCGAGACGCTCAACGAAGTCATCACGGCGGTCGAGTCGGGCGCGCTGGTGTTCTGCGGTGTCGAATCGGGGTCGGTCGTCGGCGCGCTGACCGAGGTCGTGCTGCGGGCGCCGCTCGAGGAGCGCGCCCGTCTGCGAACCCGCCTGGCCCGAGCGTTGCGCGGTGTCACGGCGCAGTACCTGCTGCCGCGGGCCCATCGCAGCGGTCGCGTCGCCGTCGTCGAGATCCTCGTCGGCAGCCCGGCGGTGCGCGGCGCGATCCGCAGCGGCAACTTCCAGGAGCTGCCCGGGATCATGCACCGCTGCCGCGGGCTCGGTATGCAGACCGCCGAGGCCGCGCTGCGCGCGCTGCAGTCGGCCCACCTCGTCAGCGACGAGGACGCGCAGCTCTACCTGCCGCAGCGCGAGGGCCAGTCCGGCGCCGCGCCGTCGCTCGCCGTGCGCTGAGCCGCGCCGGCGTGAGGCCGGTCGCAGCCGCCGTCGATGACGGCGGATCGGACGTGAAAACCGCGTGTTGGTGCTCAAGCCCCTTGGCATGGGGCCGAGCATGGAATCGGGAGTCGGAGGATCGAAGCCGAGTCCCGTCAGTCGGCGAATCAAAGGCAAAGGAAACGAGTCATGGGACTTCGCGTAAACACGAACATCGCGTCGATCAACGCGCAGCGGAACACCGCGTTGGTCACCGCAAGATTGCAGCGCAACTACAACCGGCTCTCTACCGGTCTGCGCATCTCTACGGCCGCGGACGACGCGGCCGGTCTCGCGATCTCCGAGCGTCTGCGCTCGCAGGTCCGCTCGCTCAACCAGGCGTCGCGCAACGCCAACGACGGCATCTCTCTGGTGCAGGTCGGTGAGGGCGCGCTCAACGAGGTCAGCAACATCCTCGTCCGCCTGCGTGAGCTGACCATCCAGGCGGCGAACGGTTCTTCGTCGACCGACGACAAGAACACGATCTCCGAGGAGTTCGACAGCCTCGTCAACGAGATCAACCGCATCGCGCAGTCGACCGAGTTCAACGGTATCCGGCTGCTCGACGGCTCCGCGTCGAGCGTCACGTTCCAGGTCGGCATCAACACGGTCGTCGGCGTCGACGCGCTCGACGTCACGCTGACGCCTTCGCTGGCGACGAGCCTCGGGCTGAACTCGGTCGACGTCGGCTCCGGCGGCGACACCAGCCTCGCGATCGCGGCGATCGACGGCGCGATCAACCAGGTCTCGCAGCTGCGTGGCAAGTTCGGCTCGCTGCAGAACCGTCTGCAGTCGACGATCGCGAACCTCGGCGTAACGGCCGAATCGCTGTCGGCCGCCGAGAGCCGGATCCGCGACGTCGATGTCGCCTACGAGACCGCCGAGTTGACGCGCAACTCGATCCTGCAGCAGGCTTCGATCTCGATCCTGTCGCAGGCCAACCAGCAACCCCAGGCCGCGCTGCAGCTGCTGCAGTAGCCGGCGTGACGTCGGCCCGCGGCGGCCGGCGACGACAGCTTCCTTTGCCGCAGCGGGTTCATCCCCCGCGGGGTCGAGCCGGGTTCGCCCGGCTCGGTCCTTGTACCGGTCGCGCCGTCAGTCGAGCTCGAGCCCGCGCTCTTCTTCTTCCGTGATGCCTTCGCCGAACGAGTGGCCGAGGTAGACGCGGCGGACCTGTTCGTCCGACACGATCGCGTGCGAGTCGCCCTCCGCGATGACCTTGCCCTGGCTGATGATGTAGGAGCGGTGGGTGATGCGCAGCGTCGCGATCACGTTGTGCTCGGTGATCAGGATCGCGATCCCGGAGCGCGCCAGGGTGGCGAGGATCTGCTGGATCTCCTCGACCGTGATCGGATCGACGCCCGCGAACGGTTCGTCGAGCAGCAGCAGCGACGGTTCGGTGGCGAGCGCGCGCGCGATCTCGAGTCGGCGCTTCTCGCCGCCCGACATCGTCTCGGCGATCGAGTCGGCGACGTGCATCAACTGCAGGTCCTGCAGCAGCTCGCGTGCGCGTTCCTCGCGCTGCTTGCGCCCGACGCCGCGCGCCTCGAGCACGCAGCGGACGTTGTCGATCGCCGACATCCGGCGGAACACGGACTCCTGCTGCGCGAGGTAGCCGAGGCCGGACCGGGCGCGCCGATACATCGGCTGCCGGGTCACGTCGGTGCCGTTGAGGTGCACGTTGCCGGCATCGGGTGTGACCATGCCGACGACCATGCGGAACGTCGTCGTCTTGCCGGCGCCGTTCGGTCCGAGCAGGCCGACGATCTCGCCGGCACCGACCGTGATGCTGACGCGGTCGACGACACGACGGCCGCGGTAGGCCTTGACGAGGCCTTCGGTGCGCAGGATCTCGGCCGCGACCGGCGCGGCTTCCTCGTCGGTCTCGCGCTCGGACCGTATCACCGCACGAAGCCGAAGCGGTTCGGCCAGTTGCTGCCGAAGAGCCAGGACAGCGGCACGACCGGATAGAACACCATGATCGCGCGACCCTGGATGTCGGCGCGGGGCACGAACGACACGCCTTCGGTGTTGGTCGTGTCGACCGCTTCCCATTCCTTGTCGCCGTCGGCGGACGTCGTACGGAACACGACGTTCTGCCCCCACGAACCGCCGGCATCGCCCTCGAGCCGCAGGATCTCGCCGTACTCGTCGATCATCACGATCGCGTGCGCCGACGGGATCGGGATCGGCGTCTCGTCGCGGTCGGGCGCGTTGGCGAGCGGCATCGCGCGCTTGTTGCCGCGGACCTTGCGCGCACCGGGCGTGTCGGGCGGCACGATCCTGCCGTCATCGGTGACCCCGACGGTGATGGCCGTCCAGCCGCGCGAGTCGATCGACTGCAGCGTGTTGTCGCCCATCATGTAGTAGTGCCCGGCGGGCACCTCGATCACCTCGGGCGCCTCCCAGCGCGTGTAGTGCAGGTCACGATCGAGCACGAGGTCCTCGACGCGGAGCTTGCCCTTGCCCTTGCAGACGATCTGCGGGATCACGCTCTGGCCGTTGGCCATCTGCCAGCGCGGCCGCGCGCCCGGATCGCTGCCGATCACCGGTGCGGCGCAGCCTTCGCGGCAGGCCCATTCGTCGGTGTCGATGCGCTGGACCTCGGTGCCGTCGACCCAGGCGATCATGCGGTCGTCGACGTGGGCGAAACGGATCTCGGTGCCGACGCCGGTAGCGAGCGGGACGTCGAACTCGGGCGATTCGAGCACCGTCTTCGAGCCCTGCTGGACCTCGAGCTTGCCCTTGCCGCCGCGGATCAGCAGCGAGAACGTCAGCCGCTCGAGCCCGGGACGATTGACCTCGAACGCGAACTCGAGCTCGTCGACGCTGCCGGACGGAGTCACGGTCGCGGTGAGGCGCCCATCGGGCACGATCTCGGGCGCCTGCATGATGCCCGTGACCTTGCGGATCTCGCTCGCGACCGCGGTCGGGTAACCGTCCCAGTCGACATCGACGAAACCGCCGTCCGTGTCCCGGTCGACGAACGCGAGTCGGCGCGTGCTGGTCGAGAGGTCGACCGTGAACGCGTCGCCGTCCTCCTTCCACTCCGTGCTCGGTGAGCCCGTCCATGTGAGCCCGAGCGCCTTGTTCTCGTTACGCACCAGCCGGCGCGCCGGATAGACCTCCTTCCAGAGTTCGTCCTGCAGGTCGTCGGGCTTGCGCAGCGGGGTGTAGCTCCGGCGGCCCTCGACGTCGGTGACCTGGTAGACGTTGCCGCCGGCGATGTGCAGCCGGTCGTTCGGCATCCCGACGATGCGCTTGACGTAGTTCTGGTTCTTCTGCAGCGGATAGCGGAAGACCGTGATGTCCCAGCGCTTCGGCTCGCGGAACGTCTGCAGCAGCTTGTCGACCAGAATGCGGTCGAAGACCTGCGAGGCCTGGTCGCCCATCAGGGTCGGCTGCATCGACGACGTCGGGATCTGGTAGGCCTCGAGGCAGAACCATTTCAGCAGCACGGCCGCCAGGATCGCGACTCCGAACGCCTCGAGGTTGACGCGGATCGGGCCCATGAGCGGGATCTTCTTGGCGGCCGTCTTGGACATCGCGGCAGACTCTAGGGCAGCCCGAGCGCGAAGGCGAGGCCGTAGAGGACCCTTGCCGGGTCGGCTCGAGCAGCGCACGATCCGCCCGTCCCCCGTGTTCTCGGTCCTGCAAACTCGCCGCGTCGTCGTGCTCGCCGTCATGCTGCCGGCGCTCGCGGCGCAGGTTCCCACCGCGCCGTCCGCCCGCATCGATCGGCTCGCAGCCGACGACCGCGCGCGACGCGACGCTGCGACCGTGGTGCCGTTCCTGCAGCAGGCTGCGGCCGGACCGCGCGTCGAGATCGAACACGACGGCGTCCGGCTCGCGACGCTGATGATCGGACCGGATGGCTGGGGCAGATCGCCGGTAGCGAACGTCGCGGCGGTGGCGGCTTCGGTGGCGACGACGCTGTATTCGGCGATGCCGCCGCCCGAGCCGCTGACGATCGCGCTGATGCGGGTTCCCGACGGTCCGCCGAAGGCGCTCAGCGCGCGCGGCCCGAAGGGCGAGTACGTCGTGCAGGTCAACACCGGCGATCTGCTCTGGGCGCAGCTCTCGTACCAGCTTGCGCACGAGCTCGGTCACGTCGGCTGCGGCAGGCCCGATCCGTCCGCGCCGCAGCAGTGGCTCGAAGAGGCATTCTGCGAGGCGTGCTCGATCTGGGCGATGGAACACATGGCGGTGACCTGGGAGACGTCGCCGCCGTACCCGAACTGGGCACCGTACGCCGAGCACTTGCGGAGCTACGCCGAAGACGTTCGTGCAACCGTGGTGCGACCGGAGAGCTACGCCCGGTGGTATGCCGAACATCGCGCCCGGCTCGACGCCGCCGCCGGTGATCGCGCCCTCGATCGGGTGGTGGCGGAGCAGTTGTTCGAGCGGTTCGAGGCGCGACCGGAGTCGATCCGCGCGTTCTCGTTCCTGCGGGTGGCCGATCCGGTCGAGAACACGATCGAGGCCCGACTCCGGCTCTGGCGCGAGCAGTGTCCCGACGAGCTCGAGTTCATGCCGCGCGAGCTGGCCACGCTGCTCGGTGTGTCGGACGGCGGCGCCCCGAGGTAGGCCGTCGGGCCGGCGGCGGGTTGCCGCAAGGCGCCATGCCACGGTGCGGGCGAACGCGGAGCGGAAAGGCTGACAAGAACGGGGCGGGAATCTCGTTCCGGGGGTGAGCCAGACCTTCCCACTCCAACATGCACAAGCTCGTCCTCTGCGCGGCCCTCGGCGCCGCGGTCCTGATCGGCGAACGGGCCCCGGCCCAGAACCTCGTCGCCAACCTCGTCACCGGCAACGGCAGCGCCCCCGGCAGCGACCTGCCGGCGTTCCACGTCATCGGCAACCTCGCCGTGTTCGCGCCGAGAAGCCCGTTCGAGCGCGAGCCGTGGGTCACCGACGGCACCGCCGCCGGCACGCACCTGCTCGCCGACCTCTCGCCGATGGGCTCTTCGGACCCGCTGGAGATGACGGTGCTCGGCAACGAGGTGCTGTTCACGGCGTTCGTGCCCGGGCTCGGACGCGAGCTTTGGAAGACCGATGGCACGACTGCGGGCACCGTGCTGGTGGCCGACGTCTTCCCGGTCGGTTCGGCCGAGATCCGCCACCTCGCGCGGCTCGGCGGCTACGTCTACTTCCAGGCTGACGACGGCGTGCACGGCGCCGAGCTCTGGCGCAGCGATGGCAGCGCGGCCGGGACGACGATGGTGAAGGACATCTGGCCCGGCGGCCCGAGTTCGTCGCCGACCGGAATGGTCAGCGCCGGCGGCTACGTCTGGTTCTGGGCACTGACCGCCGTTGCGGGTGTCGAGCTGTGGCGCAGCGATGGTACGGCCGCCGGCACCGCGATGGTGGTCGAGCTCGATCCGAACGGCTGGACCAACTTCACCCGCATGGCGCCGTTCGGCAACGGCGTGTTGTTCGCCGCCGATGCGCACCTCGGCAACGGCGAGGAGCCCTACTTCTCCGACGGCACCGCTGCCGGCACCGTCCTGCTCGGCGACTTCCGTCCCGGCTCGGCCGGTTCGGTCCCGATGGACTTCACGGCGATCGGCGTTCGCGCGGTGTTCTCCGCCGACGATGGCAGCAACGGCCGCGAGCTCTGGACCACCGACGGCACCGCCGCCGGTACTTCGCTCATCGACATCGAGGCGGCCAGCGATCTCGACCCGGAGGGGTTCTTCGTCGACCAGGGCAGGGTGATGTTCTCGGGCTACACGCTGGCGACCGGGCGAGAGCCGTGGGTGAGCGACGGCACCGTCTCCGGTACGGCGATGCTCGCCGACGTGTTCGTCGGTGGGCCCGGCTCGAACCCCGGGAGCTTCGCGCGGATCGGCAACGCGATCTGGTTCGGTGCCAGCCGGCTCGACGTCGGCACCGAGTTCTTCACGACCGACGGGACGATCGGCAATGCCCAGCCGCTGATGGACTACATCCCGGGTACCGGCGGCATCTATCCGCGCGCCATCACGCCGTTCGGTGCCGGCGCACTGTTCGCGGGCAGCTTCGTCGGCGCCGGCGACGAGCCCGGCTTCACCGACGGCAGCATCGCCGGCACCGTGCTGCTCGCCGACTGTCAGCCGGCGGTGAACGACAGCCGCCCGACCGAGTTCGCCACGCTCGGCAGCCGCGTCTTCTTCGCGGCCGGCACCGACACCGCGGGCACCGAGCCGCTCGTCAGCGACGGCACCCCGGCCGGCACGTCGATCCTCGCCGACATCCGGTCGGGGACTCTCGGCTCGTCGCCGAACTACGCGGCCTCGGTCGGTAACCGGGTGTACTTCGTCGCCGACACCGGAGCTGGTCGCCAGCTCTTCGTTACCGATGGCACGCTCGCGGGCACGGTCCAGCTCACCAGTCTGGGCACCTCGTTCGAGCCGCGCGGTGTCACCGGTGCCGCCGCCGGCGTGATCTTCTCGGGCTTCGACGGCAACGGTCGCGAGCCGTGGGTCAGCGACGGCACGGTCGCGGGTACGCATCGCCTGATCGACGCGAATCCCGGGGCGGCGAGCAGCATCGGGCTGCTCGCCGAGGACTTCACGATCGTCGGTGCCCGCGCGTTCTTCTCGCTCGATGACGGCACCCACGGCCGCGAGCTCTGGGTGACCAACGGCACCGCGGCCGGAACCCAGCTCGTCGCCGATCTCGTGAACGGCCCGGCGACTTCGAATCCGCGGCATCTGACCGCGGTCGGCAACCTGCTCTACTTCACCGCCGACGTCCCGGGCTCGGGTGACGAGCTCTGGGTCAGCGATGGCACCGCGGCCGGCACGCTGATCGCCGCCGACGTGGTGGCGGGGCCGATCAGCTCGTTCCCGCGCGACCTCACCGCCAGCCCGAACGGGCTCTGGTTCGTCGCTTCGTCGGGCGGTGCGCGCGAGGTCTGCCTCGCGACCGGCGTCGGTGCGTTCCACTCCGTGACGGGCTGGGGCGCCGGCGTGGTCGAACCGCACACCGACCTCACCGCGGCGTGCGGCGGGCTGTTCTTCCGATCCGACGATCACTCCGGCGACGGCACCGAGCTCTGGTTCTCCGACGGCACGGTGGCGGGCACGCACCTGGTGATCGACATCGCCCCCGGCGAGATGGACGGTGCGGTCGGCGGCACGCTGACCGCGGTGCTCGGTGGCTCGCAGCTGCTGTTCGGCGGTTGGTCGCCGGCCGAAGGTCTCGAACTCTGGATCAGCAATGGCACGGCCACCGGCACTCAGCAGGTCTCGCACTTCGGGCCGCCGGGACGCGGCGCCGCCGCGTTCTCCGACTTCTTCGACACCGGCACACGCGTGTTCTTCGCCTGCAACGACGGCATCGTCGGCGACGAACCATGGGTCTACGATCCGACGACCGCCGGCGTCGCGTTCGTGCTGCCCTACGGCGAAGCCTGCGACGGTACACCGGGCGCTCCGGCGATCGGCGCCGTTGGCTTGCCGCAGCTCGGCAACGCGTCGTTCGCGATCACGCTCGCGAACGCGCAGCCGCTCGCGTTCGCGGCCCAGGTCATCTCGTTCGCGCCGGCGAGCATCTTCTGGGCACCGGGCTGCCGTCAGTACGTCGCCAATCCGATGCTGACCGGGCTGACGCTCGTGACGGACGCCGCCGGCGCCGGCAGCGCGCCGCTGCCGATCCCGGCCGATCCGAGCTACGTCGGCCTCAATCTGTTCTACCAGTGGGTGATCGTCGATGCCGGCGGCGGGATCCTCGGCGCGTTCTCGGCGTCCGATGCGCTGCAGGTCGTGCTGGGCAACTGAGAGCATGGCGGGCGGCCTCGCGATGGCAAGGCGGCTTCGGCGTGCGGTCGCCCGGGTCGCCAGGGCGGTCGCACGCGCGACCGGCCGGCCGGGACCGCGTCGGGCGCAGTATCCTGTTCCGGTGGCGTTGCCCTCGGCCCATGACCTGACCCGGCTGCTCGACCGTCTGCGCGACGGCGACACGGCGGCGGCATCGGCGCTGTTCGAGCTGCTCTACGCCGACATCAAGCGGCGCGCGCAACGCATCGCCGCCGATGCCAACGCCACGCTGCAACCGACCGCGCTCGTGCACGAGGCGTGGCTCAAGCTGGTGCCGGAGCGGGCGCCGACGTTCGCCGACCGCGCCCACTTCCTGCGCGCTGCGGCGGCGGCGATGCGGTCGGTGTTGGTCGACCACATCCGGGCGCGCAACACCAGGAAGCGCGGCGGCGCGGTGGCGCACGTCGACGTCGCAGCCGTCGCCGACATCTATGAGCAGCGAGCCATCGATCTGCTCGGCCTGGACGAAGCGATGCGGCGACTCGCCGAGTTCGACCCGCAGCTGGCGCAGATCGTCGAGCTGCGCTTCTTCGCGGGGGTGCCGGCGCCCGAGATCGCCGCCGTGATCGGGGTGTCGGCATCGACCGTCGAGCGCGGCTGGCGCACGGCGTGTGCGTGGCTGCGGGCGGAGCTCGACGCGTGAACGCCAACGACTGGTCGCGGGTGCGGGCCGCGTTCGAGCGCGCGCTCGAGCTGCCGCTCGAGCGGCGCGAAGCCGCGCTCGACGAGGCGCTCGGCTGCGGCACGACCGAGCGTGCCGAGGCACAGCGCCTGTTGGTCGCCGCCGCCGCCGAGGGACCGTTCCTCGAGCCGCCCGGACCCGCGACGCTGCCCGAACTGCGCGGCTCGGATGCGGTCCCGGCGCCGATGCCGGCGCGACTCGGTCCGTTCCGGCTGCAGCGCGTGATCGCCCGCGGCGGCATGGGCACGGTCTTCCTGGCCGAGCAGGAGCACCCCGAGCGCACCGTCGCGGTCAAGGTCGTCGACGCGGCATCCGCCGGCGCTCGCACCCGCGAACGGTTCCGCGCCGAGATCGACACGCTGGCGCGGCTGCACCATCCCGGCATCGCCGAGGTCTACGAAGCCGGAGTCGAACCCGACGGCACGGCGTGGTTCGCGATGGACTACCTCGCCGACGCGCTGCCGATCACCGAGTTCGCGCGCCGGCGGGCGCTCGGCCTCGCGGCGCGCCTGCGATTGTTCCTGCAGGTCTGCGGCGCCGTCGAGCACGCCCACCAGCGCGGCGTGATCCACCGCGACCTCAAGCCCGGCAACATCCTGGTCGCGCCGCACGGCGACGGCGTCGTCAAGGTCATCGACTTCGGCATCGCGCGGGTGCTCGACCCTGGGCGAACCGCCCACACGCTGGCCGGCGAGCTGCTCGGCACGCTCGCCTACATGAGCCCGGAGCAGCTCGACGGTGGCGACACCGACGTTCGCACCGACGTCTACGGGCTCGGTGTGGTGCTGTACGAGCTGGTGACCGGGGAGGTGCCGATCGCGGTTGCCGACCTGCCGTTGCAGGTCGCATGCCGGCGCGTTCTCGAGGTCGTGCCGGAGGCGGTGTCGGTGCGACGTGCCGGCCTGCCGCGCGAACTCGACTGGATCGTGCTCGAGGCGCTTCGCAAGCAGCGCGACGCCCGCTACGGCAGTGTGCACGAGTTCGCCGAGGACGTCCGCCGCTGTCTGCGACACGAGCCGGTGAGCGCCGGACCCGACTCGGCGTCCTATCGGCTGCGGATGTTCGTGCGCCGCAATCGCGCTGCTGCCGCCGCGGGCGGGATCGTCGCCCTCGTGACGGTCGTCGCGCTCGTCATGGTGACGCTGGCGCAGCTGCGCACGCAGCGGGCGGAGACCGCCGAGCGTGCCGGCCGGCAGGCGGCGGAACGTTCGGCAGCGAGTGCCTCGGCCGCGCTCGACTTCCTGCTCGACGTGTTCTCGGCGGTGGACCCGGGCAAGGACGGTCGCGAGGTCAGGATGGCCGACGCACTCGGCCGCGCCGCGCACGACTTCGGCGAACGGTTCGCCGATCAGCCGCAGATCCGCTCGGCGCTCGGCGAGACCATCGGCAACGCCTATTTCGGGCTCGGGCTGCTGGGCGAGGCGGAGCACCACCTCGCCGAGTGTGTGCCGATCCACGTCGAATGCCACGGCGAGCGGAGCCGCGAGGTCTGCCGGGCGCTCGAGGCACTGGCCTACGTCCAGCTGCGCCGCGGCGAGCTCGGCGAGGCGGAGGCGACGATCGAGCGCGCGGCCGCCGACGCGGCCGCGGTCGGCGACGAGCTGCTCGAACTCGAGGTCGCCGCGCGAGCGGCCGACGTGCAGCGGGCCCGCGGTGATCGCGCCGGCGCGGTCGCGGCGCTGCGACCGATCGTCGCACGCCTGCGCGAGCTGCGCGGCGACGGCGATCGCGCCACCATCCAGGCGATCGGCGTCCTCGCGGTCGCGCTGCACGAGCTCGGGGACCTCGATGCCGCCGAGCCGCTCTGTCGCGAGGTGCGCGACGGCACGATCGCCCAGAAGGGCGAGGACCACCCCGATTCGCTGACTGCGATCAACAACCACATCGCGCTGCTGTACTCGCGCGGGCGGCTCGCCGACATGCAGCCGCTGCTCGAGCGCCTGGTGCACGTTCGCCAGCGTGTGCTCGGCGACGATCACCCCGACACGATCGGCACGATCAACAATCTCGCGGCGGTCAGCTACCGGCTGCACGACTTCGCCACGGCGGCCCGCTGGTTCGGCGAGTGCCTCGATCGCATGGACCGCGCGTCGGAGGTTCCGCCGACGAGCCAGACCTACCTCGCCGTACTCGCGAATCTCGCCGCCGCCGAGCGCGAGCTCGGCCACTACGACCGCTCGATCGAGCTCGGCGAGCGCGCGCTCGGGCTCAAGATCGAGGTCTATGGCCGCAGCCACGACAGCACGTTGCAGACGATGACGATGCTCGCGGATGCCTACCGTCAGCAGGGCGACTTCGACCACGGCCTCGAGATGTTCACCGCGTGTCGTGCGCTGGCGGCCGCCGGCGAGTCGCCGCAGCTCGCGAACGTCTACCGCTGCGACCTCGGCCTGGCGCGTTGTCACGCCGGTCGCCGCGAGTTCGAGCAGGCCGAGCAGCTGCTGCTGCGCTGTCGTGACACCTACGACGCCAGCGACGCCGCCGCGACCAGCCGCGGCATGCTGACCCGGCCCGAGTCCGACCTCATCGGGCTCTACGAGGCCAGCGGCCGCAGCGAGGAGGCGGCGCGTCTGCGTGCCGCGGCCGAGCCGACCGCGGCCGCGGGCAAACGGTAGCTACCGGCCGACACCGACGCGCAGGCCGCGGCTCGTGCCGAGGCCGGCAGCGTTGAGCTGCGGTGCGGCCGCGGCGAGCTGGCCGAACAACGTGAGACCGAGCAATCCCGGGTCGTTCGGCAGCGGCAGATCGAACGCCAGCTCGCCGGCCGGCGACGCGAATCCGAACCGGATCGCATCGGGGCTGACGACGAGCTCGCAGCCCGGCATGCCGGCGAAGGCGAGCGGTGCCGGCAACGCGCCACCGGACCAGGCGGTGTCGGACAGGCCGATCGCGAGCAGCGTCGCGCCGCCCGACGGGATCGTCGCGGCGTGCCACTGCATCGTCGTGCCGATGCGCGCCGGCGCCAGCGGATCGACGGTGAGCTCGGGCGGATTCTGATGACCGACGCAGGCGTTGCCGTACGCGACCGCGGTCGGGCGCACGACGTCGCAGGTCCAGAGGCCGCGGCCGAGCGTCGCGGCCAGCAGCGTCTGGGTGCCGGCGATCCAGGTGATCTGCTCGGTCGCGACGTTCGCTGGGCCCTCGTTGTTCGCGGACCAGTTCTGCCCGGCGTCGTCGCTGGCGAAGACGCCGACCTCGGTGGCGACGTAGACGACGTCCGGATCGGCCGGATGCAGCAGGACGCAGTTGCACGGCACGTCGGGCAGGCGGCGGCCCGGTTGGCCGCTGGCGTCGCTCCACGTCGCGCCGCCGTCGCGCGTGACGTGCACGTTGCCGCTGGCGAAGCCACCGAGCGTCAGCCAGACGACCATGTGATCGGTCGGATCGACGACCAGACGGGTGACGTAGCGATCGGGCAGCGGGTCGAGGCCGGCGTTGTCGTCGACGGCGATCCAGGTCGGCGAGCCCGCGGTGGCGTTGGCGGTGCGGAAGACGCGGCCGTCGTTGTGTCCGACCCAGACGATGTCAGCGTTGCCGTCGGCGACGGCGAGGGCGCTGATCTTGCTGCCGACCGGCGGCTTGATCGCGCTCCACGACACACTGTTCGCGCGGCAGTTGCTGGTGCGCCACAGGCTCGAGGCGCCGGCGTAGAGCCGGGTCGGGGTGTTCGGGTCGAGCGCGAGCGGCGCGATGAAGTTCGCCGTCGCGTCGGTGCGCTCGCTGATGTTGTTGTAGATGAAGTTCGCGCTGCTGCCGCCGTTCGTCGAGCGGTGGACCTGGCACCAGACGTACTCGCCGTAGACGTAGTTCGGGCTGGTCGCGTCGATCTCGACCTGGCCGCCGTCGCCGCCGAACACCATGTTGGAGCTCGTTGCGGTCCCGACCAGGCGCTGCGTGCCGTTGTCCTGCAGGCCACCGACGATCACGCTCGGCGTCCCGGCCGCACCGTAGTGCTGCGTCGAGCGCATGTCGTTGTCGATGTCGCGCCAGCCGGTGCCCTGGCCGGCGGCGAGGATGTCGTCGGCGACGTGCAGGCCGCCGTCGGTCGTGACATAGACCCGGCGGTGGCCGACGCCGTCGTAGTCGGGGTCGGCGACGACGTTGTGCACGTCGAGGTGGGGGTCGACGGTCATGATGTAGCCGTTCGTGATCCGGGTGAACGAGACGCCGCCGTCGGTGCTGCGCCAGACGTGCAGGCCGGCGGCGACCATCGTGTTGGCGTTGGTCGGATCGACCCAGAAGCCGTTGAAGTACCACGAGACGCCGGTCTGTGACGCGCCGGTGCGCAGCGTCCAGTTGCGGCCGTCGTCGACCGAGCGCCAGACCTTGCCGCCGTTCTGGCCGCACGACGCATAGACCACGCCGGGACTGCTGCGCGCGTGGCAGAACTCGATACGGGCGTCGTAGCCGTTGAGTCCGACGAGGCCGGAGAGCGCGAGGTTCCAGGTCACACCGCCGTCGTTCGACCAGAGCGCGTCGTGCGCCGCCAACGTGGCGTCGACGCGGTGGGCGACCGCCTTCTGGGCATCGTTCGGGTCGAACGCGACCTGATCGCTCGCGAACGCGCTGTGCACGTGGCTCCAGGTCGCACCGCCGTCGGCCGAGCGCCAGATGCCGCCAGGTCGCACCGCGGCGAGCAAGAGGTTGGGGTCGGTCGGCGAGACCGCGATGCGCTGCACGTACTCGAAGCCGGCCGTCGCCGGCAGCTGCGTCCAGCTGACGCCGCCGTTCGTGGTCTTGAAGATGCCGGCGCCGCGGATCGCGCTGCGGTTGACGCCGCGTGCGACGTTGTCGTTGAAGAACCCCTCGCCGGTGCCGACGTACATGGTGTCGGGATCGCTCTCGGCCATCGTCAGGCTGGCGATCGCGAGGTTGGTCCACCAGTCGTCCACCGGCTGCCAGCTGGTGCCGCGATCGGTGCTCTTCCACAGCCCACCGCTGACGCCGCCGGACCAGAGGATGCGCGTGTCGCGCGGGTCGATCGCGAGCGTGCGGCTGCGGCCGGCGACGTTGAAGGGCCCGCGCTCGACCCAGCCGGTCGGCGCGATGCCGCCGTCGTCGAGCACCTGACTGGCGGCGACCAGCGCTTCGCGCGCCAGCAGTGCGTGCTGCCAGGCACGCGGCGGAATCGCACCGTTCTCGTCGGCGCAGCGCAGCGCGCGCCACGCCGTGGCCTCGCCGGGGAAGTCGGGGTCGCCCTCGGCTTCGCGTTCGGCGTCGCCGCGCGCACCGGTCGTGCACGCGGCGAGGATCAGCAGGGACGTGCAGATGCACCGTGTCGGCAACAGAGGACGCATGGTGCGTCCGATCGTAGCGCCCGGGGTCAGTTCGCGAGCACGATGCGCCGGGCGCTCGAGAACTGCAGGTCGGGGAACGCCGCGCAGGGCTGCGCCGCGGGGCTCAGCGTGACCCACTGGGTGTCGATCACGAGCCCGGTGTACGCCGGGTCGCACGGCAACGGCAGCGGGAAGGTCGCCTGACCGCCGTTGATCAGCATGAAGAACTTGAACGGCGCGTCGATGCGGGTGCAGCTGCCACAGCTCGAGTGCGGTCCCTGGAACAGATCGCCCATCCAGATCGCGAACTGCGCGGTCGGGTCGGCGCCGGTGAGCCGGATCTCGAACTCGTCGTTGCCGAGCGCCGCCGGACCGCTGACGTCGCAGGTGCCGCCGGTGCCGCAGCCGTTGAGCAGCGTCGTCACCGGGCCGCCGGTGAACACCCGGTAGCGCCGCGAGTCGATCACCGCCCCGCCGGTACCGACGTTGAAGTTGCGGTGCGTGACGATGCCCTCGATGCTCGAGTCCCGGCCGCTCTCGCGCTGGCCGGTGATCGCCGCCATCGACATCGCCCGTCCGGCGGCGTCGATGATCTGTTCACCGCCGCAGCGCGCGAGGCCGTCGAGCTCGATGTTCTGGAACTCGAGGCGGGTGCCGCCCGGTCGCGGGTTGGTCCAGCCGGCGACGTACTTCCTGCCGAAGTGCGCGATGCAAGGTTGGCGCTCGTCCTCGCCCTGGTCGTTCTCGAGCGCGGCGCCGCCGAGGCGCACGACCTGGCCGGTGTTGTTGTCGTAGGTGCCGTACGCGGCGTAGATGTCGTGCAACGTCGACGAGCCGGGTTCGTTGCGCTCGAACACGACCTTCCAGTTGGCGCCGTCGCCCGCGATGCAGGGGTGGTCGACGACGTCGTTCGGGCTGTAGTACGCGGTCTGCACCGTCGAGACCTCGGCGCCGGTGAAGTCGACGGCGGTCACCGACAGGAACTGCGTGTCGTGCTGCATCGCGACGAACCAGCGTCCCCCGTCCTCGCCGTCCTTGGTGATCGACGGGTTGTTGCGGAACGGATCCGGAGCCGCGAACCCCATCTGCTGGGTGTTCGTCACCGACGGCGGCGAGGTGCTCATGTCGAGCACCGCCGCGAACACACCGGTGGCGGCGTCGTCCCAGACCGCGATGCAGAGACCCGGCCCGCCGCCCTCGAAGGAGTCGCCGCCGCAGTCGGGCGTGACCTGGTCGGCGTTGCCACCGGCGACGGTCATCACGCCGCCGACGTTGCCGGCGGCACCGACCGTGCAGCCGCGGATGTCCCAGTTGCCCGTCGAGTTGTCCTGCCAGCAGACGAAGAAGTTGTCGAGGTAGGCGCAGTTGCCGACGGCGGGGTGCTCCTCGCGGTTCAAGGTCGGCGAGATCGCGAAGGCGTTGCCGATGCGCTGGCCGGCGCCGCTGATGAGCTGGCCCCAGACCGCCTTCTTGTTGGCCGCGAACGGGAACTCGAAGACCGCGAGGTAGCGGTCGTTGGCATTGTCGTAGGCGATGTCGGGGTTCTGGTCGTCGCTCGACACGCCGGTGTTGATCGAGGCGCCGAAGAACGGGTCGAGCTCGAGCGGGTAGGCCGCCGACGCGACGAACTCCGCCGGCAGCGTGAGGTCGAGGTGACGACCGTCGAAGTGCATCGCGCCCTCGGCGCGGCGACCGGTCGCATCGATACCGACGATCGTGTCGACCGAGATGCTGCCGAGCTCGCCGGCGGTGAACCGGAGCTCGGTCGCGCCGCCCGCTGGCGTGGCGGGGCAGGTGAGCTCGGTCGTGACACGGTAGCGCACCGTCAGGTCGCCGTGCCCGGCCACCGGCGACGCGAAGCAGACGGTCTGCTTCAGCCTGCCGTCGCTGCTGGTATAGCGCTCGGACACGCCGGCGCCGCGCGGGTAGATCACCGCGGCATCGACCTGCTGCGGGGCGCTGTCGGCGCCGTTGGCGTCCGGCGTTGCGGTGCCGCGACGGACGTGCTCGAACTCGAGCCGCAGCGGCATCGCGTTCGGCGCCGTCGCTCCGAGGATCGGGAGCAACTCGACGGCGCCCGGCTCGAAGCGCGCGACGTAGCCGGGGCCGGAAGCGAACAGCTGATCGCGGCTCGCGCTGATGCCGTGGCCGGGTTGCACACCGGCGGGGTCGAGGCGATCGCCGGCGGCGGGCGCCTGGGCGAAGAGGGCAGTCGCGAGCAGGGAGCCGGCCCAGAGCGGGCCGGAGGATCGGGCGAGAGACGTTTGCATGGAGTGGGACCCTTGCGTGGCTGGCAGGCGAGGCAGGTTGGCTGCTGCCGAGCATCCGCAAACGGCTCCCCGTGCACGCCAGGATTGTGACGCTTTCCTGGCCGCGCCAGTGCGACGTGCTACGGCAGGCGCCGCCAGTCGGGCACGAACGCGTCGGGCTTCTCGCCCGCTGCGTGCGGCTGCTCGGCGACGACGAACGACGCCTCGTAGCGATGGCCCGCCCCGCACCGCAGGCTCGCGGTGTTGTTCCCCGCGATCAGTGCCGGCTCCCAGCGCGTGGAGAACTCGTCCTCCCGCTCGAGTTCGGTCCGGAAGTCGATCTCGCCGCCGGGGCCGCGGATCTCGAGCACGCCGCCGGTCTCACCGGCGGGCAGGGTGAGATCGAGCGCGAATCGCATTCCCCGGTCCATCGTGAAGTCGGCGTGGGTCACCGCGCCCGGAGCGATGGTGAGCTCGCGGCTGCGGCTGCTGTAGCCGTCGCCGTAGACGGTCACCAGCCAGGTGCCCGGTGCGAGCGCGTGGCGCAGGGTGCCGGCGGCGGTGAAGCCGTCGATCTCGGTCTTGCCGTCGCGTTCGAACTGCGCCAGCACGCCGTGTGCGGGCGCGCCGCTCGGCTCGCGGACCGCGAGTTCCACCGTCGCCGGTGTCTCCAGCACGATGTCACCGAGTGCCAGCGTGTCGGCGATCGCGAGCCGCAGCGGGCCGCTCTCCCAGGGCGCGATCCGCTCGCCGAACGGGTGGATCTGGAGCTCGTATTCCCTTGCCGGCAGCGGACCGATGCGGAACGAACCGTCGGCGCCTGATCGCGCTGTGCCCGGGGCGTTGCGGCCGACGACGGCGAGGCGGGTGCCGTCGCCGATCCGGAACACCGCTCCCGCGACCGGTCGACCCTCGCCATCGAGCACCCGCCCGGTGACGAACGCGGTCGCCAGCTCCTCGGGTCGGACCGTGAGCACGACATCGTTCCGCGGCGCGCGCAGCGGTCCGAAGCGTTCGCCGAGGACGGCGAGCCACTGCCCCGGCTCGCTGAGGTCGACGATGTAGTCGACCTCGGGTGTGACGCGCAGCTCGAAGCGGCCGTCCGCGTCGGTGCGCGTCTTCCGCTGCGAGTGGAAGTCGACGCGGCCGTCGCTGCTGAACACCGGCGCGATGGTGTTGCGGCCGACATCGCTGCGGTTGGCGACCACCGCGAAGCCCGGCAGCGGTCGCCCGGCGGCGTCGACGACCCGGCCTGCGAGCGTGGGCAGCCGATCGAGCACGAAGTCGCAGGACTGCGGTTCGCCGGCGCGGAGCTCGACCTGTCGGCGTCGGCTGCCGTGCTCGTCGTCTGCGGCTGCGGTCACAACGGCGGTTCCGAGCCGCAGGGAGTCGAGCTCGTAGCTGCCGTCCGCGGTCGTCGTCGCACTGGCGACGATGCCGAGGAAGCTGCACGAGACCCTGATATCGGCGAGTGGCACACCGCCGTCGTCGGTGACGGTGCCGGAGAGCCGCGGCGACGGCAGCAGGTCGAGCGTCGTCGCCGTGCGCCCACCGGCAGCGAGCTCGAGCTCGCGCGCCTCCGGCACGGCGCCGTGGGCGTGCACCACCAGCGTCGCGCCGCCGGGCATCAAACAGGCCAACACGCAGCGGCCGTCGGCGTCGGTCGCGGCGAAGCGGTCGCTGAAGTCCGATTCGGTACCGTGATCACCGCGCACGCTCGTGCCGCCCGTGCGATGCAGTTCCACGACGGCGTCCGACAGGGGCTCGGCGGCCAACGTGACCGTGAGCTCGAGCCGCGCCGGTGCGGGCCGCAGCCGCAGGCAGAGGGGGGCGGATTCCTCGGTCACGTAGGCCGAGAGCAGCGGCGATTCGGCGTGGTCCGGATGCCGCGCCGAGAGGTTGAGCTGCGGCACGTCGGTCGCGAGCTCGAAGCGGCCCTCGCGATCGGTGCGCGCGGCGGGATGCGGTCGCTCGCGGCCGGGCCGTCCGTAGCTCGGATACTGCCATACCTCGGCGTCGGCGATCGGCGTGCCGTCGGGCGCCACGACGGTGCCGCGCGCGATCGGACCGCCGGCGACCTCGATCGTGACGGCGGTCTCGGTGCCGGCGCGCACCACGGCATCGACGGCCTTGCCGGGGCCGAAGGCAACCGCGTAGTCGCCGGGCCGGAGCGCCGCGAAGACATGGCTGCCGTCCGCCGCGGTGGCCGCGATGCAGGTCGTCAGGCTCTCGTCGGTGCCGTCGCGCGGCAGCAGCGCGAGACGCACGTTCGCGGCCGGCTGGTGTCTGGTGGTGTCGACGGCGGTGACGCGCAGACTGCCGACCGCGGGTCCCGCGGCGGTGCGTCCGGGCGCCGGCGTGGCTGCCACGTCCGCGGCGGCGGTGACGTCGAGCGCCGCGGTGGCTGGTGCGGGCGCCGCGAGGTCGCCGGCGTCGGGGATGGTCGCGGGCGGCGCGATCTCGGCGGGCCACAGCAGCCAGGTGGCGAGGGCGGCAGCAGCGACGACGGCGAGCAGCTTGTTCACGAGCAATCCTCCGAGGGCGGTGGTCGGCAGCGGTGCGGGCACGGTGAGCTCGTCGAGCACGGCGCGGCGGACCGCGGCGAGACCGCGCCCGGCGAGCAGCAGGCCGGCGAGCGCGCCGGTGATCGAAGCCGGCAGCAGACCGCGCAGGCGCTGCAGGCCGCGCTCGAGCTGCTTCCTGACGGTCGCAGGTGGTCGACCGAGTGCGTGTGCGATCGCCGCCGGCTCGAGGCCGTGGCTGACACGCAGCACGAGCACCTGGCGGTAGGGTTCGGGCATGCCGTCGAGCGCCGCGTCGATGTGCTCGACGAGCTCGCGATCGATCGCCGTACCGAGCGGCGAGCGCGATGGGCTGTCGAGTCGGTCGGGGTCGATGCGACCCTGACCCACGCGCGCGTTCGAGCGGCGGCGTTCGAGCGCGCGGTGGGCGAGGATGCCGGCGAGCCACGGCAACACCCGCCGGCGCGGGTCGTAGCCGGCCGCATCGCGCGCGGCATGGATGAACGTCAGCTGGACGAGGTCCTCGGCCTCGGCCGGGTCCGACGTCCAGTGCGAAGCGACGAGCAGCAGCTTCGGCGCCGCCACGTCGAACAGCCGCGCCATCGCCGCGGGATCACCCGTGCGGGCGAAGTCGGCCATCGCGAGGTCGGCGTCGGAGCGGCTCACGCCCACAATGCGACGGCGATCGGCGCCGCGTGACAAGGCCACCGCGGTTTCCCGGCTCGCGTTCGCGGCGCGGCACGGCGGCAGCGATGATGCGAGCGATGCCCGTTCCGGAATTCCTCGCCGCCCTCCGTCGCAAGATCGGCAACGACCGTGTCCTGATGCCCGCCGTCGCCGGCGTGATCCGTCGCGACGACGGCCGCGTGCTGGTGATGCGCCGTGCCGACACCGGCGAGTGGAGCTTCGTCTCCGGCATCTGCGAGCCGCACGAGGCGCCAGCCGACACGATGGTGCGCGAAGCGCTCGAGGAGACCGGCCTGGAGATCCGTTGCGACCGCCTGCTCTGCCTCTACCACACGCCCGATCTGCGGTATCCGAACGGTGACGTGGCGTGCTACGTCAGCGCGCTGTTCGAATGTTCGGTGCTCGGCGGCGAACTCGAGACTCGCGACGGCGAGGCCCTCGAGCTGCGGTTCGTCGAGACCGACGAGCTGCCGCCGATCCGGTTGCTCGACTGGCTGCCGGCGCCGCTGCCCGAGCTGTTCGCCGCCGACCAGACGCGGTTCTAGCGCCGTCGTCGCAGCATCGCACCGAGCGCGAGCCCCGCGATCGCGAACGCGAGCGACCAGAGGAACGGCGTCGCGGCGTCGAGCACGTAGCGGCCGACGATCCACGCCGCCGCGCCGCCGAGCAGGCAGCCGTTCGCCGCTGCTGCCGACCAGCGGCCCGGTCGACCGCGCAGCGCGAGGCAGAACAGCACGAAGATGCCGGCGCTGCCGAAGCCGCTGGCCTCTTCGACGAGGTCGCTGACGCTGTCGCCCTCGTGTGCGATCGCGAACGCCGCGAGGCCGCAGGCGACGGCGGTGACGCGGGCCGCGAGCAGCTTGCCGCGCGGCGACCGCGCGCCGAGGCTGCCGACGAGGTTGCGCGTCAGCACCGAGGACGCGGCCAGCAGGCAGCTGTCGACCGTCGACAACATCGCCGACACCAGCGCGCCGGCGAACAGCAGGTTCACGATCCGCGGCATGTGCGCGTTCGCGAGGGTCGGCAGCAGCTGCTCGGGATCCTCGACGTCGGCGACGACGCGGCCGAGCAGCCCGAGCGTGACCGGGATCAGGCCGACGAGCACGTAGAGGCCGCCGCCCAGCAGGCCGGCGCGGCGGGCGAGCCCGGGCGAGCGTGCGGCGAGCGTGCGCGAGACGATCTCCTGCGCCGCGAGCGAGCCGAACACCGGGATCGCCCAGAGCTCGGCGATCTCGAGCGGGCCGAGCGGTTCGGGCGCGCGCTCGGGCAACCGGGCCGCGACCGCATCGACGGCGGCGCCGATGCCGCCGAGCTGCGCGACCACGCCGATCAGCAGCGCGATCAGGCCGAGCGTCAGCGCGATGCCCTGTACCAGGTCGGTGACGACGTCGGCCAGCAGGCCGCCGGCCGAGGTGTAGACGATCACGATCGCGGCGGCGATCCAGAGCGCGGCCTCGAGGCCGAACAGTCCGTCGGAGTTCGCCGCCAGCACGTGGCCGAACGCGCGGATCTGTGCGCCGGCCCACAGCAGCGAGGTCGGCACCATCAGCACCGCCGCGATGCGTGCGGCGCTGCCGCCGAAGCGCTCACCGAACAGATCGGCGACCGTCGTCACGCCGGTGCGCCACAGCCGCGCCGCGAACAGCGCGCCGAGCAGCAGCAGGCAGAGGCCGTAGCCGAACGGTTCGACCGAGTGCCAGCCGAGGCCGTCCTCGTAGATCGAGCCGGCGGCGCCGACACAGGTCTCGGCGCCGAACCAGGTCGCGAAGATGCTGACCGTCGCCAGCACCGGCCCGAGCCGGCGACCGGCGACCAGGAAGTCGTCCTCGCTCTGCACCCGGCGCGCGATCCACAGCCCGAGTGCGAGCTGGGCGCCGACGTAGAGCGCGAGGACGACGAGCATGGGCCGGGATTCTGCCCGGCGGACCCGGCGAACGACATCGCCGGGTCGCGTTCCGCTACTGGCCGAGCCGCACGTCGAGCGCGTTGGTCAGCGTGACGCCACCGAACACGCTGCGCGCCGGATCGACGACCAGCGCCTGGGTGTGGAACACGATGCCGGCGGTCGCCGCCGTCGCCGGCAGCGGCAGCGGCATCGTCGCCTCGCCGGTCGGCCGGGCGACGAGCACCTGCACTCCGATCGGGTTGCCGACCAGCAGCGTGCAGCCGTTGCCGAGCGGCTGGTTCGCGGTTGCGAGCCCGAGCGCGATCAGCGCGACGTTGCCCGGGGCGTAGGTCGCGACCTCGAGCGCGAAGTCGGCGTTGCCGACGCGCGGGCGGCCGTGCGTGAGCAGCGCCGGCGTCGGGCCGCTGGCGCAGCCGGTGCCGCGCACCGTCGCCGCGGCGGGCTCGCCGACCAGCAGGGTCTCGTTGTAGATGCTCAGGGCTCGGGTGACGCCGGCAGCCCGATCCTCGAAGTGCTGGAGCGTACTTCCCCCGATGAACGGGGTCGTCGCCCAACTCACGCCGTCCCACTCGTGCAGCCGCGCACCTTCGAAGATCGCGACCTTGCCGGTTTCGGGCCGGAACTGCATCTCGCCCACCAACAGGTTCGGGCCGGCGAAGGACCGCCACTGGGCACCGTCCCACTCCCAGGTGTCCTGATGGCGGCCGCTGGGGCCGGCGCCGAGCGCGAGCACGATCACGTTGCGGATCGGGTCGTAGGTCGACAGCATCTCTGCGCGCGGACCGGGCATCAGCGCGGACAGTTGCGCCACCCAGTTGGCACCGTTCCAGTACCACTGGTCGCCCAGGTAGTTGGTGTTGCTCGCGCCGCCGAACAGCGTGACGCCGCCGTTCGGGTCCGAGTTCAGGCTTGCGCTCAGTCGCGATGGCGGCACGGTGGCCGGCGCGCGCTGGATCCAGTTGGCACCGGTCCAGGTCCAGGTGTCGTTCAGCGGCACCGAGCTGTTGTAGCCGCCGTAGAGCAGCAGTCCGCCGTCGACCGCCGACCACGCCATGAGGTGCCCGCGCCGGGGCGGGGGCGAAGCCGGGGGCACGCGGCGGTGCCAGCTGCCGTCGAAGGTCCAGGTATCGTCGAAGAAGGCCGCGGACGGGCCCGAGAAGCCGCCACCGAACAGCACGGCCTCACCGCGTGCCACGTCCCATTCGATCGTCGTCAGCTGGCGATCCTGCGGGTGGCCACCGTCGATGCGCTGCCAATTGCCGTTCGCCAAACGCCACTGCACGCCGTCGGAGTAGATGCCGCCTCCGAGCAGCATGCCGGTGCCGTCGAACACGAACTGCGCGTGTTGCTGCCGACCGGGGTCGCGGGTCGTCACCACCTGGTTCCAGACGCTGCCGTCGAACTCCCAGGTGGAGGTCGACTCGCCGCCGTAGAGCGTCATGCGACCGCGCGTGGGATCGTGGGCCAGGCTCGCACCGTAGCGTTGTCCGGGGGGCGCATTGGCCGTGAGTTGCGTCCAGGTGGTGCCGTCCCAGCTCCAGCACTCGGCCGATGCCGCGCCGCTTGCGAACTGGCCGCCGTACAGCAGGCAGCGCTGGCCGATCGGGTCGTAGGCGAACGCGGTGCCGTACGATCCGACCGCCGGCGAGCTCGCGGGGCTCGGCGTGATCCACTGCGCGCCGTCCCATTCCCGCACACCGAGTGCGGTGTAGATCACGGCACGTTGGCGGGACTCGTCATAGGCGCACGGTCCGCCTGTGGCACCGGGCACGTTGATCGTCTGCGAGTGCGCGCCGTCCCATTCGGTGACGGTGCCGATCTGGAACAGCACGAGTCGGCGTCGGTTCGAGTCCCAGACGATGTCGCCGAACGCCGGGGTCCCCGCGCCCTCGAGCAGCGACCAGGAGGCCCCGTTCCAGGACCACAGGCGCGCGGGCGAACCCTGCTCGAGCGCGAGCGTGCGACCGCGCGCGCCGTCGCGTGCGAGTTGCGTTCCAAGGACGCTGGACCAGGGCGAGATCGGTGTCACGTGCTCGCGAACGATGGACTGGCCCGCGAGCGCTGTCTGCAGCGTCGCGGCCAACAATGGGAGTGAGGCCCGCATGAACCTCGGTTAGCCCGGACCGATTCGTGCGTAACAGCACGTGCCTCGAATCGCTTGCGGGCCGACGCGAGGACAATCGCACTCTGGGGCACGCAGGTCGCACGCGGGGTTCGACTGCGCTCGTGTGTCTGTGCGATCCCGAACGAGCCGCGACTGTCCGAGTCGCTACTTGTCGTCGCCGCTGCTCCGCAGCACCGACAGGAATGCCTTCTGCGGGATCTCGACGTTGCCGATCTGCCGCATGCGCTTCTTGCCGGCCTTCTGCTTCTCGAGCAGCTTGCGCTTGCGCGAGATGTCACCGCCGTAGCACTTCGCGGTGACGTCCTTGCGCATCGCCGAGATGTTCTCGCGCGCGATGAACTTGCCACCGATCGCGGCCTGCAGCGCGACCTCGAACTGGTGGCGCGGGATGTCCTCGCGCAGCTGCTTGAGGATCTTGCGGCCGCGGCCCTCGGCCTGATCGCGGTGACAGAGGAACGACAGCGCGTCGACCTCTTCGCCCGAGACCAGGATGCGGACCTTCACGAGGTTGCTGGCCTCGAAATCCTCGATCTCGTAGTCCATCGTGCCGAAGCCGCGCGTCGCCGACTTCAGGTGGTCGTGGAAGTCGTAGATGATCTCGGCGAACGGCATCTTGAAGCCGATCATCACGCGCTCCTGGCCGTAGTAGTCGGTCTTGACATACTGGCCGCGGCGGTCGGTGCAGATCTTCATGACCGCGCCGATGTAGGCCGACGGCACGACCACGTTGACGGCCGCCATCGGCTCGAGGTACTCGTCGATCATCGAGCCGTCGGGCAGATCGCTCGGCGAGTGGATCTCCTTCATCGAGCCGTCGTTGAGCTTGACCCTGTAGTGCACGGTCGGCGCCGTCTGCACCAGGTCCATGTCCTCCTCGCGCTCGAGCCGCTGCTGGATGATCTCCATGTGCAGAAGGCCCAGGAAGCCGCAGCGGAAGCCGAAGCCGAGCGCGTCGCTGGTCTCGGGCTCGTAGGTGAACGAGCTGTCGTTGAGCCGCAGCTTCTCGAGCGACTTCCGCAGGTACTCGAAGTCGCTCGGCACGGTCGGGTAGAAGCCGCAGTAGACCATCGGCTTCGGCTCGCGGAAGCCCGGCAGCGGCGCGCTGCGCAGGCGCTCGTCGCGGTGCGTGATCGTGTCGCCGATCACGACGTCCTGCAGCTCCTTGATGTTGGCGATCACGTAGCCGACCTGGCCGGCGTGCAGCTCGTCGATCGGCGTCATCTTCGGACGCAGCTGACCGACCTCGAGCACCTCGTGGTCGATGACCGTGCCGAGCATGCGGATCTCGTCGCCCTTCTTCAGCGTGCCGTGGAACACGCGCACGTAGACCACGACGCCGCGGTAGTCGTTGTAGACCGCGTCGAAGATCAGCGCCTGCAGCTTGCCGTCGACGTCGCCGTCCGGTGGCGGGAACTTCGCGACCACCGCTTCGAGGACCTTGTCGACGTTCTGTCCGGTCTTCGCCGACACCGGGATCGCATCTTCGGCCGGGATGCAGATCGCGTCCTCGATCTCGGTCGCGACCTCCTCGGCGCGCGCGTGCGGCAGGTCCATCTTGTTGAGGACCGGCATCACCGCGAGCTTGGCCTGCTCGGCGAGATGCGCGTTCACCACCGTCTGGGCTTCGACGCCCTGCGATGCGTCGACCAGCAGCAGCGCACCCTCGCACGCCTGCAGCGACTTGAGGACCTCGTAGTTGAAGTCGACGTGGCCCGGCGTGTCGATCAGGTTGAACTGGTAGACCTTGCCGTCCTGCGCCCGGTACTCCATCGTCACCGCGCGCGCCTTGATCGTGATGCCGCGCTCGCGCTCGAGCTCCATGTCGTCGAGCAGCTGCTCCTTCATCTCGCGTTTCTGCACCGTCGACGTCAGCTCGAGCAGACGGTCGGCGAGCGTGGACTTGCCGTGGTCCACGTGGGCGATGATGCTGAAGTTGCGGATGAGCTTGGGGTCGGTCACGGAGGTGGGTCAGGTGTCGCCGCAGGCGGCGGCAGGTGCAGTTCGGTCCGCGGCGGTGGAAAGCGCGAGGGTTGCGGGCGAAGCATGGTAGCGAGGCAGGCTGGCCAGCGGCAGGGCGTCGTGGGGGAACGCGGGATTCGCGTGGCGGTGCGCGGATCCGGGACAGGGCGGGAGCCGTGTGCAGGCGCAGGTCCAGCGCGGCAACGGGGTTCTGGCGGCGGGTGCCACTCGCGCCGTCGGATCGTCGCGCGCGGGTTCGAACGGGTGCTACGATCGCGGGTCACGGGACAGCCGCATGAGAAGGGAGGCCCAGAACAGCGAGAACATCTCATGCCGATTCCAGGTGGCTCGGAGCCAGGCCGAAACCCGGCCGAACAGGGATCCAGCACGAAACGCGGGTCGAGCCACGAGCCGATCGCGTCCGACGGCCGGAACGAGCTCCTGCTCGGCTCTGCGACGCCCAAGGCGGGAAGCCGCGCCCTCGTGCTTCCGGCCGTGGAACAGCTCGCTGCAGCGCTGAAGCAGGCGTCCACCCCCGACCAGCTCATCGAACTCGACAAGACGCTTGCCGTTCTGAAGGAGGCGAGTCAGCGATTCGAAGTGGCGATCGAGGAGGCGATCCGCATCGCTTCCTTCGACCTGATGACCAAACGCAAGATCGGCGCCAGTCTGATGCAACTGTCGCAATGGGGTGGAGATAGAGCAAGAGTACGCGATGTACACTTGCTCGATCGGTTCCATCGCGAGCTCGGCACGGGCAAAGTGAGGCGATATCGCGAATTGGCACAGATCGGCGATGCCGACTTCAACGCTTACATCTCGGATGTAAGCGCGCGGCGCGAGATCCCGACTGCTGCGGGTGCTCGCCGGCACGCGGCGAGGTCCGTTGGCCGGACGCCGAGGATGCCGCGCGGCCCGTCGACGCCGAGAACGTCGCCCGTGCGGGGGCAGGTCCTGACCGATGTGTTGGGTGCCGGGATCCGGCTGTTCGGACAGGTCGATGTCCTCGTCGGGGATGCTCAGGTCCGAGCCGCTGTGCGCATACCGGCTTCGAGGTTGCGGGTTGCCGATCTGCGGGGGCGCGTCCTTGCTGTCGAGTGTCCTGATCCGAAAACCTGGATTCCTCGAATCACCGCGCTTCGCTCGTCGACGAGGCTGGACGAGGCGCTCGTGCTCTTGCCTGCGAGAACCGGATCGGACTGGTTTGCGACCCTGGCCCTCAGCGACTGGGTGTGCTGTTTCCTGAAACATGCCGAGCCGCTTCTGGTCGCATATCTCGGCGTGCGGAAGGCGGGTTTCATAGTGGCGTTCCAGCCCCTCGGTGTCGTGATGCGGGCGCAAGCAGGCTGACTCGACGGTATGCAGGAACCGCTCGACACGCAGCGGCGAGGACGCGGGCATTCCCCAGCGTCAGGGAGCCCCGCCGTTCGGGAGAGTCATTGCACCCCTGATTGCGGCATCCGTATCCGGCCGATAGTTCTCTCGGGCGCGGTCCGGGGGTGTCGCGACGGTGCACTCGGTTGACACCGCAATCAGGAATTGCTTTGGTCCGATCATGGCACCCCAAAAGCTGGCAATGATCCCGCTCGTTGCGTTCCTGCTCTGTGCGTTCAGCGCCGCTCCCTCTGCGGTTCCGCTCGACAAATGTGATCTCTGGATCACGGCCACCGAGGACGGTGGGTGGGACCCGTCCTGCCACGGCGAGTGCACCCCCGGCGGATGCCCGGATCCGACCAAGGTCGAAGGGGACGACGGGATTCGTTGGTGGTGTGACTGCAACGGCGTAAGAGGCGGCAAGGACGTCGAGTGCATCGCCGTGCTGATCTACGCCAAGAACTACCCGCTCAATCCCTGGGTCGCGCGCTGCTACCAGGGGACCTGCACCGATGAGTGTGTGGACTTCCCCGCATTCCCGGACGAGCTCGGGTCGTTCATCCTCTGCCCGTGTTTCTGATCGGACAGGTCGGTCTCGCACCCGCGGCCGAGTCAGGAGGTTGATGATCCATGAAGGCCGAAGGGCGTACCGATCCCGGGCACGGGCGACTCCTGTGGCTCGTGGTCGGTTGTCTGGCGATTGCCTGGGGTTGGTTCGCTTTCGAATCGACCCGAGGCGAGTCCCTTGCTGCCGGCCGAGTGCGAAGTGCCTCCCGCACCGCCGGCCAGGCCGACGTGCGCGACATTGCCGCTCCGGGCCGTGCCCGGAGCATCCTCGCGCCGCAGGCGCCCGAACTGCTCCGTGAAGGAGTTCCGCCGTCGGCGGTGATCTTGGTCGTGCGAGATGAGTCTGGTGGTCCGATTCCCGGAGCGGTCGTCGCTCGTTGCGCGGAAGTCGGCGCCAGAACCCTGTCCAGCCGCGCCAGGATCGGATCCGCAGACTCGTCCGGGGAGATAGAGGTGCCGCTGGAAGACGGTGGAACGGCGAGCACGGGTCTCCTGATCGTGAGCGCAAGGGGACTCCTGCCGCAGGCGATCTCCTGCCCGAGCGCCCCGGGACGCTACGCCGTTACGCTTCTTGCGGGTAGCACACTGGAGATCGATGCCCGCGACCTCGATTCCGCGCCGTTGCCTGGTGTCAGGGTGGCCGTGTCCCAAGCGGTCTTCCCGGCGTCGATCTGGCGAGATACCCCGCCGGAGCAGCGCGAGATCGGCAGCGACCCTGCCACCACGATCCGATATGGCGAGACCACCGGGTCCGGGCGGGTGGTCTTCGATGGGCTCGCCCCGGGCGACTACTTCGTGAGGGCCGAGGGGGAGAGTCATCTCCTGGTGGATACCAGCGCGCGCAAGGTAGTTCTCAACGTCGGTCCTGGCACGACGACGCACAGGATCGACCTCGGCAAGATCTGCGTCGCCGCGCTCGAGACGAACGTGCCCGCCGAGGAGATCCTCAACTGGAAGATCCGATCCAGGGACTACAGCAGGCCGGGCTTCGTGCAGGAGGCGTTGGAGCTCCGCAAGCGCGACATCGAACGCAGATTCCCGCTTTCTCAGATCCTGCTGGCCGTCAAGCCTCGCTCCGTCGAGATGGAACTCCCGCAGTTCCACTACTGGACGCTCAGGCATGGCGACCTCGTGCACGAGGTGCCTTTCGTCGACCTCGATGCCTTCGAGCGACCCGAGCGATTCGTCGCTCCCGAGGTTGCGAGGCGACCGACCGGCGAGGTGCTGCTATCCGTCGAAGGCGACCATGGAGTCGCCCGCGACAAGCTCCGAGTCGAGCTGAAGCGCACTGCACGATCCGTGTTCGGATTCGCCTGCGTCGAGGGAGAACCGAGAGTCTTGCCGGTCGGCCGGTACGTGATCGACCTCTTCGACAGGGAGTTCGCGCGTGCTCTCGACCTGCCACGAGAGGTCGAGGTGGCCGACGGTGCTCGCGCCGAAGTCGTACTCGAGGTCAAGAAGGGGCTGGTTCCGGTGACTCTGAGTGTCGAGTTGCCACCCCTCCTGCGCGGGCAATACACGAAGCTCACCGTCACTGGTTCGGGCATGGACAGTCGGAGATCTCGAACCCGGGGCGACATCTGGACGACCTGGTTGCCGCAGGGCGCCTACGAGATCGTCGGCGAGACCGCTGGCTGCAAGTCCAGCGTGATGCGTCTGGAAGTGACCGGTCTGGAGGCCGTTTCCGCCAATCTCGTCATGGAGGCCGCGCCATGAGCGTGATCGTGCATGGCCCCAGAATCGCGATACTGCTCTTTCTGGGGTTTGCGTGCGCTACCAAGCTGTGGGGCGGATATCAGCCGGAGTTCGCGATATCAGAGGGTCTCTTCTGGGCCGCTACGATCCTCGAGATCGGTCTGATGGTCGGCTTGTTGATCCGCAGCACGCGCGCCTGGGCCTTGATCGGATGTGGCGTCCTCGCGGCAGTGGGAATCGGGATCGAGTTCTGGGGCCGGGGCGAAACTTGCGGCTGTCTCGGCTCGATGATCCGGCTCACGTCGGCGCAGCATGTCCTCTTGAACGCCACTCTCGGGGCACTTGCAGTCGTCGCCTGGTGCCAGGAGACCGGCGTACGCTCCGTGCCCGCCGGGCAACCGGCTGAGTCGGCTTGATCGCGCGGACCTGGCTGGAAACTCACTCCAGCGCCGTCAGCGACTTCCACAATGCCAGCGTTCCCGTTGCGTTGATGAGCAGCAGCAGGAGCACGAGGTCATCGCACCAGCCTCGCAACCCCCGCTCGTCAGCGCGCTCGGACTTGCCGGCGAAGGCGGAGCGAACGACCGTGGACCGTGTCGACCGGGCGCGGCTGAGGGGCGGAGCCCACTCGCCGACGACGATCAGGTCGCGGTAGCCGTCGACGAGCAGCCCCTTGGTGAATCCGAGCAACGAAGCGTCTGCCGCGGCGCGCTCCGCGAGGTTCCTCTCGAGTGCCGCCGCCAGATCGGGCGACACCCACGACGGTTCGGCCGACCGAGCCGCGATGTCGCGAAGCCCCCTAGTCGCCGGCGGTACTTCCGGTGGGGACAGGGGGCGAACGCTCAGGGTCCGTTCCTGGCCGTTGTCCCCGACGCCCGTGAGTGCGCCGATGGCACTCGTCGATGGGCTCGCTTCGAAGCAGAACAGAGACTGCGACGACAGACCCAACGCGAAGGTCAGAGACAGTTCGACGACCACGGCCGATCATCCTAACGTCCTCCGCCGTGCCCGGGTTGCCGCTCGGGCGGGGCGGAGCTCGCGTTCGGCCTTTCATCCTCGCACACCCGGGAGCACGGCGGAGCACAACTCCGAAGCCGGGGCTGCGTGCGGAGCAGACGAGGCTCGTCCGCCGGTTTTTCCGCTTCTCGAGCGGAACTCTGGCTGACTTCGGGCGCCTCCGGGGAAGACCGGCAGGAACGCGCGATGACCACGACCATGCTCCGCTCTGCCTTCTTGCTGTCCGCCGTGCACGCCCTTGCGACCGCCGGCGCTGCTCAGGCCATTCCCGATCGCCAGACCCTCAACTCTCTGCTGCCGCCGTGGGCGACGCTGGAGCAGTTCGAGTCCCTACCGACTCTCGGTGCCAACGCGTCGACCGACCTCGATGTAGCGGTGCTCGGGGCCGAAACCGTGGTCGGCCCGGTTGCCGGGTTCCCGACCCTGCTCACCGGACTCGTGGCCTATGGCGCCGAGTACCGGGTCCCCGGCGGCACGTTGTGGGCCAATGCGCCCCAGTTCGGATCGCTCGGCTTCTCGACGCGTTCGCTGGGCGTAGGGCTGTTCAATCTCGGTCGGCTCGACATCGCCTACTCGCCGCCCGTCCCGATCATGGGCCTGGACGTGTCGACGGGGGGGAGCGGTCAGGCGGTGTTCCGTGCCGCCGACGGTTCGGTGCTCGGCACGACCAATTGGACCACGGCCGGGCCCACCTTCGTCGGTTTCCAGAGTTCGGTCGGGGTCGCGTCGGTCGAGCTGACCTCGAGCGTGCCGTTCACACCCGCGATCGACGATCACGCCTACGCGCTCGACCAGAGCCTGTTTGCGCGGCGGCGGCGGATCGGGAGCGGTTGCGGTGAGCAGCTCGGCGCGTTCTACGAACTCCACCAGGCATTCGATCTCTCCAACACCAGCCTCGAGTTGCTGCCGACGGCCACCGGCTACTCCGTCACGGCCGGAACGAACCCCGTCACCCCGCCGACGGCCGCGCCGATCGTGATCCCCAACCTCAATATCGTTCCGTTCCAGCTCGGTTGGTCGTTCCCCTATGCCGGCTCGACGACCTCGTCGCTCTATGTCGGCTCGGACGGCTACGTCGCTCTCGCGCCGCTGTCGTTCCGCGTCAACAATCTCGGCGCGTTCCTCGACGATCCGATGATCGCGGCCCGACTCATCGACCTGCGCCCGCGGACGAGCGGCACCGTGACCTTCGAAACCGATGCGCAGGCGCAGACCGCCACGATCACGTTCGACCAGGTCGAGGAGTACCTCAATCCCGCGAACACCCACACCTTCCAGTTCCACTTCGATGGGAGCGGCCGGATCGAGCTGCGCTTCGGCGCCTGCGCTCCGGGCGGCGGCGTGACCGGCTGGAACCCCGCCGTCGACTCCGAGAATCCCGGCAGCATCGATCTGTCGACTGCGGTGCCGTTCACGGTGCCGCTGCAGGACCGGGGGCCGGTCACGCTCGCGGCCGATCAGCGACCGCTGCTCGGGACGACCGTCAACCTGGTGCTCACGGAGCTGTCGATCGGCACGTCGCTCGCGGCCTACTTCTTCGGACTGACGCAGGTCAGCACCACGGGTCTGCCGGTGCCGGTCGCCGCGCTGCCGAGCTGCCTGCAGTTCACCGGCGCCGATGCCGTGCTGCTGCTCGTGCCGAGCGGCACGGCCGGCTCCCTGCCGCTGTCGCTGCCGGCCGCACCGGCGCTCGCCGGCACCGACCTCTTCGTGCAGTGTGCGGTCGAGGCGCCGATCGGAATGCCCGGGGCGCGCGGGATCCTGCTCTCGAACGCGTTACACCTGCTGGTGAACACCCTCTGAGAGAGCGTCTCGCGTAAGCTGCCGCGAGGAGCACTCCCCGAAATCGTGGTGATCCATCCGTGACGGCTACATCCTCGTTCCACTCCGCCGCGTTCGCCTTCGGGTGCCTTGCCGCCTGCGGGGCGCTGTTCTGCAGCGATCGCCTCCCCGCACAACAGTTCGCGGAGACCGGCCGACTGCACTTCCCGGTCGACGAGGACGAGACGCTCGAGCTCGCGGCCGTCGACATCGACGGCGACGGCGCTCTCGACCTGGTCGCGGCGACGGCGCCCAACAGTTTCATCGGCACGACCGGTCAGAACCGGCTCTACCGCAACGACGGCCACGGCAGGTTCACCGACATCACCGCGTCGAACCTGCCGGTCGACGCGCACTACTCGAGTGCCGTCGTCGGCTGCGACGTCGACATGGACGGCGACGTCGACCTGGTGTTCGGCAACGGCTATCTGAACGGTCCGAGCCGGCAGAACCGCCTCTATCTCAACGACGGGACCGGCATGTTCGTCGACGGGACCAGCGGCCGTCTGCCTGCCGACCTCGACGAGACCGGTGCGATCGCCTGCGGTGACATCGATGGCGACGGTGATCCCGACCTCGTGATCGGCAACTTCACGACCGGAACGTCGGGTCGGCAGAACCGCGTCTACCGCAATGATGGCTCCGGCTACTTCACCGACGTCACCGCCTCGGCGCTGCCGGTCGTGTTCGACCAGACACGCGACCTCGCGCTGTGCGATGTCGACGCCGACGGCGACCTCGATCTCGTGTGTGCCAACGGGCTGCCGGGGTGGAGCGTCGCGCAACAGGACCGCCTCTACCTCAACGACGGCAGCGGCAGGTTCAGCGACGTCACCGCGACGCACATGCCCGTGGACCTCGAGTTCTCGGGCGGCGTGGCGTGCAGCGACGTCGACGGGGACGGCGATCCGGACCTGGTGTTCGCCAACGGCGACAGCGCGGGCGCGCAGAATCGTGTCTACGTCAACGACGGCAGCGGTCGGTTCCTGGACGAGACGGCGTCGCGGCTCCCCTTCGTGCAGGACGCGACGCGCGCGGTGGCGAGCTTCGACGTCGACGGTGACGGCGATGAGGACCTGGTGTTCGGCAACGGTTACGTCGGCGAGGACAGCGCCAACCGCCTGCTGCTCAACGACGCAACGGGCGTCTTCACCGACGGTGCGGGCGCGTTCACGCTCGAGATGACGGCGACCAGCCATGTCGTCGCGCTCGACGTCGACGGCGACGGCGACGCTGACCTCGCCGTGGCCAACGTGCCGATCCGATCCGCCGATCGACTGTTTCTGAACGACGGTACCGGGGTGCTCCACGCCGGCACCGAGCCGAGTCTGCCCACGACCCGCCACGACGTGGTCGATATCGCGGCCTGCGACGTCGACGGCGACGGTGATCTCGACCTCGTCGCAGCCAACAGCGGCGAGAGCAATGGTATCTACCTGAACGACGGCCGCGGCGGGTTCCTGGAAACCAGCGGCAGGATGCCGGCCGACACGATCATCACCGATTGCATGGCGGTCGGCGACGTCGACAACGACGGCGACCCGGATCTCGTCTTCGGCAACTCGGGAGCGTTCGACGCGCACACACAGCTCTACCTCAACGACGGCACCGGGACGTTCGTCGACGTCTCGGCCGCGCGACTCCCGGCGGACATCGACGCGACGCGCGCGATCCTGCTCGGGGATGTCGACCTCGACGGCGACCTCGACATCCTGATCGGCAACCATGCCATCCCGTCCCTCGGCCTCCTGGGGCAGAACCGGCTCTACATCAACAACGGTGCGGGCTTCTTCACGGACGAGACCTCGACGCGTCTGCCGGTCGACACCGACCGGACGGCGTCACTCGCGCTGTGCGACATCGACCGTGACGGCGACCCGGACCTGGTAGTCGGCAACAACGCCGCCAATCGACTCTACGAGAACGACGGCGTCGGCCACTTCGTCGACGTGACCGCGGGTCGGCTGCAGACTCCCGCCGAATGGACCTCGTCGATCGTCGCGAGCGACGTCGACCTGGACGGAGATCAGGACCTGGTCTTCGCCACCTACGGCGGCCAGACCCGACTGTACGTGAACGACGGCGTCGGCAACTTTGCCGACGAAACCGCCGCTGCCATGCCTGCCCAGGCGCTAGGGACGGTCGGGCTGCTGGCGGCCGACTTCGACGAAGACGGCGACCCCGACCTCGTCCTGATCAACACGGGGACGTCGAGCGGGTCGGTCACCGCCGCGTCGCGGACACGGTTCTACCGCAACGACGGCAACGGGCACTTCGCCGACGACGCGGCAGCGCTGCCTGACGATCGTCGTTCCTCGCAGCGCGCGGTCGCTGCCTTCGACGCGGATCGCGACGGCGACCTCGACCTCGTCGTGGCGACAGGCCCTCTCGGGTGGCGTCCCAGTGGCTGGCCTCGCCTGTATCGGAACCTGCGCCGCCAGCTCACGGCGCCGGACCTGCTGCGCGTCGGCTTCGACTATCACCTGCAGGCCACGGCGACCCAGGTGTCGACCACCGGACTGGTCCTTTCCGCCATCGCGCTCACCGAGACGCAGCTGCCGTTCCCGCCATATGGCATCCTCGGTATCGGCCCGGCGGGGATCGCGCCGCTGCCGACGATCGTGCTGTTGCCGACGCAGAGCAGCGGTTCGTTGACGATGCCCGTTCCCAACCAGACCGCCCTGCAGGGCCTCGAGCTGTTCAGCCAGTCCCTGTTCGCGACGCAGGGCCGCTTCTCGAACGTCGTGCGCGACGTGGTCGTTCGCTGATCGCAGGGTTGGCGAGCCGCGGGGTCAGTTCGGCCCGATGGCTTCGAAGAACGTGTTGCTCATCGACAGGCCGTCCAATCCGCTCAGGACCACCACCTGGCCGAACAGCGTCAGTCCCGCGAACGTCGTGTCGTTCGGCAGCGGCTGCGTCCAGAACCCGTAGCCCCTGCCGTCGAGCAGCTGCATCGGCAGGTTGGCGAGGATGTCCACGTACACGGTGTCGTCGAGGCCGAACGGCGCGAGCGACTGCGGCGGATCGTGCAGCGCGAGGCCGATGACCGGGATCGCGGCGGCGTTCGGCATTCCGCCGACGGCCTCGATGCCGTAGCCGAACCGGATGAGCGGTTGCTGCACGAAGTTCGCGAACGGCACCCGGCCGTTGAGGCCCGGCGAACCGTCGGGCAGCACGGCCGGCTCGCGGGCGGCGACGATCGTGCTCACGAAGCTGCCGGTTGGGGTCACGAGTTCGATGTCGAGCTGGTTCTGTTCGAACAGCGTGATCTGGTTCGGTGTGACCGGCGTCAGCGGCACGGCGAACTGACCCGGGCCGACCTGCACGCCCGGGGCGACGAGCGCGTTCGTCGGGGTCTCGCGCAGGTTCACCCCGGTCACGGTCTGCGGGAACGCGGTCGTGTCGATCGATCCCGCGAGGACGTTCGCAGGGAGCTGGAACAACACGGCGATCGCGTTGTTCGTCGCGCCGTCGGTGCCGTCGTCGACCAGCGCGAGTTTGCGCGTCTGCGTGAGCTTGACCGACCCTGTGCCCGCGAGTCCGGCGAAGTCGATCGCTCGCACGAAGGACGGGCCGTTGCAGATCGGTGTCGAGTCGATGATCACGACTTCGTCGATGTCGCCCCCGAAGGTCAGCCCCGCGTTGAAGAGCACGGCGCCGGGGTTGCTCGGGTCGCCCGCGACGATCTGATAGAAGACGTCCTGCCGGCTGCCGCGGATCACGACGCGAACGAGCGCCGGCTTGTGGATCTTCAGGACGCCGTCCGCGATCACGTTGCCGGACACGTCGAGCAGCGCTTCGACCGGAGGCGTGACCCGGATGCGATCCACGAGCAGTCCGAGGTTGGTCGATACGGTCACGAAGATGTTCTCGTTGACCAGTTCGGTGGCGAGCAGTGGGTCGGAGCTGGTCAGGACGAAGGAGTCGGAGGCGTTCCCGAGCGCGGAGAACGTCGCGATCGGCGTGTTGTTGGCCGGCGGTCCGAGAAAGAGCTGCGCCGTGCTCGCTTGCAGCGCCGAGTCGACCCCGATGTCGAGCCGAGTGCCGTTCCTGACAAAGCCACTCAGTGTGGCCATCGCACCGCTGCCGTTGTTCGGGGCCGCTCTCAGCTTGACCAGATCCTGGGCACTCGAAGTTCGGGTAACTGCGAGGGCCGTGACGGCGAGAACGAGGAGGGAAAGGGATGGTCGCATGCCCCGATCGGGGGAGCCCCGGCACCGGCGTGACGCTGCCACGAAGAAAACGTGAATTCGGAAACACCCGATCGGTGAGCGGCGGATCACGGTTACCCCGTTCCGGTGTCCGCATACCATGAGGCACCTTGGCCTGCCCCTCGGATTCGCCACCATGAACCAATCTCGCATCGTCGCCGCGGCCAGTGCCCTGTTCGCGGGCAGTCTGGCCAACGATCTCGCCGCGCAGTGGCGCGACATCGCCACCACGAACTCGCCGCAGGCACTGTATTCCCCTGCGATGGCGTGCTCGGACGCCGGCACGATCCTGTTGTTTGGCGGGTCGCGCGGCTCGTCGACCGGACCGAACTCGACCACGACGTTGTATGCGACCGGCACCTGGGTGCGCGATGGCGGCGACTGGCTGCAGCTGATGCCGTCGACGGTGCCGCAGCGTCGCCTCGGCGCCCAATGTGTGTACGACCCAGTTCGCGGCCGCTTCGTCATGTACGGCGGTTGGATGGCGAGCGGACTGCTCGGCACCGCGAGTGCCGAGACCTTCGAGTTCGACGGCGTCGACTGGCAACAGGTCACGCCCGCGAGCGGGCCGGGGCCGCGCTACCAGTACGGCATGAGTCACGACCTCGCCCGGCAGCGCACCGTGCTGTTCGGCGGCCGCCCGCAGGTGCTGGGTTCGCAGCTGTTCGACGACACCTGGGAGTACGACGGTGTCAACTGGCAGCAGGTCAGCACGCCGAACCGACCGCCGCGGCTCGAGCGCCAGGCGATGGCGTATCTGCCGGCGATCGGCGCTACCGTGATGTTCGGCGGCATCGCGCTGAACGCAGCCGGCAACCAGCTGGCGTTGACGGATGCCACCTGGTCGTACGATGGCAGCGACTGGACCTTGATCACGCCGCCCGGCCCGCGGCCGGTCGCGCGCGTCGGATCGCGCATGGTCCTGGACTCGGCGCGCAACGTGCTCGTGCTGCACGGCGGCATGGCCACGGGCGGCACGGTGCTCGCCGACACCTGGGAGTTCGACGGAGCCACGTGGACGCTTCAGCCGACGCAGACGACGGCGCGCGTCGATGCCGGGCTGGCGTTCGATCCGGTGCGCCGCGAAGTCGTGCGCTTCGGTGGTCGCCCGAGCACCTCGACGGTCGCCGCCGGCACCACCGCCTACGGCGCGCACGCGCAGACCGTCGGCATTGGCTGCCAGGGCACCAACGGCGCGCCGAGCCTCGACAGCAGCGATGCACCGCGCCTCGGCCTGACGTTCGACCTGCAGCTGCAGAACCTCGATCCGGGCGCGGCGTTCGCGGTGCTCGTGCTCGGGGCGAGCGCGACCGCACCGACGCCGCTGGGCGGCTTCGGGATGCCGGGCTGCATCGGCTACGTCAGCGCCGATCTGTCGCTGCTGGTCGCCGCGAACGCGGGTGCGGCGACGTGGACGAGTGCGATCCCGAACCAGCTCGCGCTGCTCGGCGCCGGACTGTTCGCGCAGGGCTTCTCGTTCGACGCCGCGGCGAACGCGCTCGGTCTGGTGTCGACGAACGGCTGGTCGAGCCTCGTCGGGCACTGACACGGTCGGCGCGGCGCTTGCCGCACCGACGATCAGCGCTCGGGCTGCAGATCGAACGTGATGGCATCGGCCGTCGGTGTCAGCGATTCGACGACGAAGCCGCCCCGGTAGCGCCGGCCGCTGCCGCCGAGCGCCTCGACGAGATGCGTGCCGAGACCGAGCACCGGCCAGCGTTGCACCTGCTGCGCCTCGTCGGTGCCGAACTCGTCCTCGAAGGCGAGCCGTCCCGAGCGATGCCGGACGACGAAAGTCGCCCGCGTCTCGCCGACCGGCAGCGACAGCTCGAGCGGCAGCCGTTGGCCCGGTTCGAGCGTGACGTCGACGCTCGCCACCGCCGCCGGCGGCGGCGGGACGTGGATCCTGCGTTCGACCGCGAGGAAGCCCTCGCCCCAGATCGTGACGTCGTACTCACCGGGGATCACGTCGTAGGTGCTCGGTCCGTCGACGTCGAGTCCGACGAGGCCCGAGGTCGCGGACGCAACCGAGTGCCACTCCAGCTTCACGTTGCGCGGCTCGCAGCCGCCCGCCACCGTGAACGTGATCTGCATGCGACCCGGTTCGGGCAGCGAGAGCAGTCCGACGTCGCGCGTCTCCGCGCCTGCGAGCGCGAACGGCCCGAACACGGACTCGCCGACGACTGAGAATCCCCACGTGCCCGCGACGCGACGGCGCGCTGCGACGACGAGCGAGTACTCGCCGGCCGGCAGCGGGCCGAGGCGGAACTCGCCCGTGGATGCGTCGTGCGCACCGTCACCGAACTCACTCGCCTGGATCTGGCGTTGGCCGTCACGGATCGTCAGCAGATACAGCTTGTCCTCGCCCGCTCGCGGCAGGCGGCCGACGAGGGTGGCCTCGGCGACCGCGCTCGCGGGGACCACGAGGTCCACGGGATTCGAGCTCGGTACGAACGCCCCGAGGTCGTCGAGCCGGCTCCGGAAGAAGGTGCCTGCCGCGGTGACACAGAACCGGTGCGGCACCCGTTCGTCGACGGCAAACTCGAAGCGGCCGTCGGTGTCGGTCTCCGTCTCGCCGGCCGGGTGGTCCGCGCCCTCGGGTATGCCGCCGACGCGCCAGCCGGCGAGCGGTGTCCCGTCCGCAGCGCGCGCAATGCCGATGAAACGCGGGCTCCGAGACATCGTGAGGCGGATCGGGTTCGATCCCGGATGGAGGTCGAGTTCCTGGACCAGATCGTCGAAGCCATCGGCGAATGCGCGCAGCTCGAGGCGGCGGGGCGGCAGATCGGACAACGCGAACGACCCGGCTTCGTCGACGGCACTGCGAGCCCAGGGAACCTCGCGGATGCGCACGAAGGCCGAGTCGATCGGCCGATCGCGCTCGTCGGTGACGTTCCCCGCGATCATGGCCGCAGTCGTTGCGATGAGTTCGATCACGGCGCTGTCGGTGTCGCTCCGTATCACGACTTCGCGCGGCTCGAACCAGAGTCCATCGGCGATCACCGTCGCGCGCCAGGTGGCGACCGCGAGGTCGCGAAACAGGAATCCACCATCGGCCGGCGTGACGGTTTCGTACTCGTGACCCGACCACGTGCGGATCCCACTGCGGTTCTCGGCGGCGATGCCGACCGGCGCGAGGCGCACGCCGACTCCCGCGCACGCCCGACCCTGGCCATCGAGGCATCGACCTCGCAGCGAGGCCCGACCCGCCCCGAGTCGCAGCTCGATGTCGGTGAGTGCCGGGAGGTCGGCTTCGCCGGTGGCGAGCACGAAACGCCACGGTGCGGCGCCGTGGCCTTCCGCGCGCGCGGCGATCCAGGTCGACACCGGCAGCGAGTAGCCCTCGAGGCGGAAGCGACCGGCGGCGGTAGAGATCCCGATCGGCGCGGCGTCGTCGTGGTCTAGGTTGCTGCCGGGCATCGCGAACAGCGTCGCGCCCGCGACGGGCCGATCGAAGGCGTCGATCACGCGGCCCGCGATCGCCACCCCGCGCCGCAGCGTCACCCGAACCTCGGACGTCGCTCCGGCCACGAGCTCGACCTGTTGTGGGCCGCTGCCGGGGACCTGCACGTTCCAGGTGCCCGTTGCGAGGTCCAGAAACAGCGAATGCCCGTTCGCATCCGTCGTCGCGCGACGTGACTGGCGCGCGCGTCCGGGCCGGAGCCGGGTCGCGATGACGCCGCGCCCGACGACGGGACCGCCGGCTTTGAATGCGACCACGACCCGTAGTGCCGCGGTCTCGGCCGCTGCTGTCGGGGACGGCGTGACTTCGATGGCCCGCCGACGCGCCTCGCCGGTCGACGTCGCCGCCGCCCCAGTTGCTGACGGCTCGGCGATGGCCGGGGCGGACGAACGCGTCGCGCCGGGCGTCGGCTCCGAGGATTCGAACAGGACGATCGCGGCGACGACGAGGAACAGCAGGATCAGCAGCGCCGCGATGCCGCGTGACTGGGGGCTCCGGTCCGTCATGGCAATGCGAGATCGGAACAGACCCGCGTCACCGGGGCGCCGTCAGGCCAAAAGCCGGAACCAGCGAGGCTGGGCGCGCGCCGGGGCGGCATGTCACAATGCGCCGCGTGAAGCTCCCGGCGACGTTTCTCCTGCTCCTCCTGCTCGCGGTCACCGCCGGTTGCGGCACGGTGACCTACGACCTCTCCGATGTGCCGTTCCCGGTCAGTGCGCGGCCGGCCGATGCGGGCACGGCGGTCGAGTCGTTCGAGATCGAGGGCAAGAGCGTCCTCTGGGTGCACGGTCTGTTCGGCCAGAGCCAGCCGGACGTCGCAGCGTTGCTGCGCGAGGAGTGCGGCGACTGTGCCGGGGTCGCGAACTTCCGGGTCGAGGTCGGTGGTTCGTTCCACGACTGGCTGCTGACCCACCTGACGGCGACGCTGGTTCGGCTCAAGACCGTTCGCATCCGCGGTGACAAGCTGGTGCGATGAGGTTTTCGGGAACCGGGCCGCCCTCCCCGGAGTTGGGAGCAGCTCACGAACGGAGATCGCTCGATGCACTGTCCGATGATCCTTGCTGCCGCTCTGCTGATCGCAACTGCGCTCGCTGCCCAGGATGAGGGGCCGGCGCCGCCGGACGCCTCGCCGATCCCGTTCGATGGGCCCGCATGGCGCGAGGTCGAGCAGGCGCCCGAGTGGGTCGCGTCGCCGCCGGTGCGCGACGGCTGGCACCGCTTCTCGATGTTCCGCTGCTCCAACCGGTCGGGCACGGCGATCCAGCGCGCGACCGACCTCGCGGTCGCCGACGCGCAGCGGCACGTCGCGCAGTGGCTCACGCCGCATCTGGGGCGCGAGTTCGCGGTGCGGGCGGCGAGCCATGTCGAAGGCAACCTGCGCGTCGTCGAGCGCGCCTTCCACTTCGAGATGCTGCGGGACGCGAACGGCAAGGTCCTGCAGGTCCCCGGCAACAGCTTCGCGACTGCGTGGGGCCTCTGGGAGCTGCCGGTCGTGGACCTCGTCGCCGATCTGCCGGCGGCGCAACGCGCACTCGCCCGACGCGTGCTCGCGGCACCGGCGGCGGCGTGGGAGCGGGTCGACGAACAGCCCGACTGGGCCGCGTCTGCGCCGACGCGCGAGGGCTGGTGCCAGGGGGTGGTCACCGCTGTGGCCGAGCACGCCAACGAGGTCGAGGATGCCGCGAGCGACGAGGCCCGCGGTGAAGTCGTCGCGGCGCTCACGGCGCGGCTCGCACCGGCGATCGGTCGCGACGCCGCCGCTGCCGCGGTCGAAGCGGCACTCGACGAACTCGCGATCGTGCGACGCGCGTGGCGCATGACCCGCGTGCCGGAAGGTCGGCCGCCCGGCCGGCTCGAGACGACGGCGTGGATCCTCTGGGGCGTGCCGGCACGTGCGCTGATCACAGCCGTGCCCGAGCCGCAGCGCGAACAGGCGCGGCGCGCGCTGCGGTAGTGCCTCGACCGCGGCCCGGCTCGGGTCCGCCGGGGCGCGATCGACTTACCTCGGTGCTCCGACCGTGCAGCCGAGGGCGGTCGACAGCGCCACCCCGGGTCCGGCACCGAACGGATCGACGACTGCGACCTGTGCCGTGAGGTGCAACCCGAGCAGCTCGCGCGTGCCCGGGATCGCCAGTGTCCACACCGTGTTGCCGACGGTGTTCGTCGTGCGCACCGTCGCGACGAGGCCGCCCGCGGAACGCAACCGGCACGAGCCGACTTCGACCGAGGTGGTCTCGGTGTCGACCGCGAGCAGCGCGATCGCGAACGCCGCACCGTCGAAGAGCTCGAAGCGGAACGTCGAGTCGCCGAGGCGCGGCGGTGTGGGGGTCATGAGCCGCGGGATGCCGTTGCTGCCGGGGCAACCCTGGCCGAGCCGTTCGCTGTGGGCGACGCCGAGTTGGCCGAGCGGCACCGCGAACAGGTTGGCCTCGCCCGGCGTCGCGGCCGTGAAGTAGGCGTGATCGCCGGTGGCCGCAACGAATCGCGGCAGCGACGACCCGGTGCCCGGCATCAGGTCGGCGATGCGGCGCGTACCCGCGGCCGTGCCGTCGCTGATCCAGGGCTCGATGCCGTCGGTGCCGTCGCTCGCCGACAGGAACAGCCGATCACCGCATGCGTCGACCGACAGCACGCCGTCGAAGACACCGGGGATGAGGTCGGTGACGCGGATCGACGTCGCACCATCGGTGCGCCAGAGCTCGCTGCCGTGCACGGGATCGGTCGCGACGAGGTAGATCGCGTCCGCGTCGAGGCCGGGCGCGGCGTCGACGATCGCGACGTCGGCCGGCATCGGCACTGCGTGCGTTCCGGCCGAGGTGCCGTCGCTCTCGAACAGTCCGTTGGCGACGATCCAGTGGTGGCCCTGCCAGGCGAAGATCTTCGTCGGGTCGTCGGGGGTGACCGTGATGCCGAGATCCTCTGGTGGCCCGCCGTCGGACGCGAAGAGTCGACCTGAATCGACGCGGTAGACTGCACGGTCGCCGACGCTGCCGAGCAGCAAGCCAAGCGAGTTCCCGTCGACGATCGTCCAAGCTCCGGACCCCGGGTCGAGCGCGTGGAGCACACCGAAGAACGTCCCGAAGACCGCGTCGTCGGTGATGACGAGCGAGTCGACGACTGGACCTGCGTAACCCGCGGGGAACGGGAAGAGTCGCAGGCTGGTGCGACCGTCGGTCACGACGAGTTCGGTGTCGGCGATCGCGACACGGTCGCGGTGTGACGCGACCGCCGTGACCCAGCCGCGGTGCCGCAACGGCAGCGCGGTCGCGACCGCGCCGGTCGCCGAGTCCCAGATTAGCCAGTCGACCTCGGAACCGGTCGGCCACGACGGGATCACGACGAAGTCGTCGGTGACGCCGAAATGGGTCGCGTCGAACGGGTAGTGCCCGGGGCTCGGGTCGTGGAGGCTCGGCAGCGCCGCGATGCGCCGCGTCGTTGCGAGCGAACCCGCGGTTGCCATCGCGTGCGCATGCCCGAACACGAGCTGGCCGCCTGCGGCGACCGGCTGCATCAGGTCCAGGCGGCTCGGCCAGTTCTGCGTCGGCGGCACGAGTGAGGTCGCGGTCGGCGCCGCGCCGTCGACGGCGACGGCGATGACGTCGTTGCCGACCCGCAACAGCAGCCTCGAGCCGAGCATCGCGAAGGCCGCGACGCCGGGTGAGAACGTGCCGGCGTTTCCCGCCTGCACCCCGTTCGTGAAGTCGACGCGGGTTGCGGAACCGGTCGACGTGAAGAAGAACGTGTGCTCCGGCGTCGTCGCGAACCGCCACGGCTCGACCGGCGGATCGAAGTTCGCAAGCAGCGACGTGCCGGCGGTCGTGGCGTCGCTGATCCACGGTTGCGTGCCGTGCACGCCCTCCTGCCCGAACAGCAGGACGCGGTCGCGCCAGGTGGCGCAGCGCACGTAGTCGTCGACCGGCAGGCCGACCGGACCGGTTCCGGCGACGGTGCCGTCGCTGAACCACAGCACGCGTGGGCTGCCGGCGAGGTCGAGCGCGATGCCACCGGGGACCGGCAGCAGCTGCGCGCCCAAGAAGAAGATCGGCGGCAGCAGGTTGGCGCTCGTCGTTCCGGTCGCGGGATCGAAGACCCGCAGCGTGCGCGTGAAACCCGTGCCCGATCCCGTGAACCAGAACCGCCCGTTCGATGCGACCGGGGTGCCGCCGAGTCCGGAGAGAATCGTGAGGGTGCCGGCGGCGGTGCCATCGGTGCCGAGCAGGCCGTCGACGACGGGCAGGTAGTCGACGTTGTCGATGCGCGCGACCGACGTCGCCGGCAGCGTCGAGAGTTGTTCGGCGCCCGCCGTCGCCGAGAACGACCAGGTGCCGTGCTCGGGCCATTGCTGGGCGACCGTGAAGACGAGGCGGTTGCCGATCGTGCCGAGCACCCGATCGACGGGCGGCAGATCGAGCACGGGTTGGGTGCCGGCGCGCGTGCCGTCGGTGAGCCAGTACTCGCCGAACGTGCGCCGCGCGAGCACGTGCCCGCCGAACGCACCGACGACGCGGTCCGCGCCCGAGTACGGCCCGGTCGCGTAGTCGAGCACGAGGTGCGTCCCGGCGGCGGTGCCGTCCGTGATCCAGAGCTCGTTCCCCGTGTCGCCGAGAGCGACGAAGTACGCGACGTCGCCCATGACCGCGAACCCCGGGTCCGCGGGTGCTGTGACGACGGCGGGGCTGCCGCGCTCGACGGAGTACACCGCTTCCTGCGCGAGAATCGAACCGAGCGCCAGAACGACACCACAGAGTCCACGCATGACGATCACCCTCTGCGCGGCGACCCGCCACGCCCGCGCGCGAGCATAGCGCCGTCGGTAGGGCGGCACGTCCACGCGTTCGCCAGGGATTCGCTACGATCCGGCGACGTGCGCGGCCCGAGCATGAAACCTGCCACCACCGTAGCGAGCTTGCTCGTCGCCGCTGTATCACTCGCCGCGCAGGGACCGACCGCGCCGGCGGTGCGATCGGTGACGGAGAACAGCGTCCTCACATCGTTCTACGAGAATGGCTGCGTGCGCGACTGCGGCCCGGTCGACGACGACGACGAGCGCACCAGCGAGTGGGTCTCGTTGTGGCCGAACGGACGCCGCGCGGCGGCCGGCAGCTACGAGCGCGGGCAGCGCGTGCGGGTGTGGTACTTCCACGATCCCTACGGTCGAATCGTGGAGACCGTAGACTACGCGGCCGAGAACCCGACGGCGCGGCCCATTCCACGCGAGCAGTGGCGACCGCTCAGCGTCGACGATCTGCGCGCCGGGCTCATTGGTCTCACGACCGTCGGCGAGGTCGTCGATCGCTATGCCAGCGCCGGCGAGTCCGAGCGCCGAGCGCTGCGTGAGGAACTCGCGAAGGCGCCGCCCGAAGCTCTCGGCGTACCGTTCACGATCGCGGCCAGCCTGGCTCCGGCGGACCGCGTACCGTGGCTCGAGCTCATGGCGGCGATGCCGATGCCCGACCGGATGCCCGTGCGCGAGCTCGTGGCGTGGCTCGCCGCGCCCGCGTGCGCCGCGGCGGCGGAGCAGGTGCTGGCCGCGTGGTCGTTACGGTATCGGTCGGAGTGGGAGCCGTTGCTCACGAGTGGTGCCGAAGGCGGCGCCGATGGGCCGGCGCTCAACGCGCTTGGAGCCAAGGCGCGTGCTGCGCTGCCCGAGCTGCGGCGGCGGTTCTTCGAGCGCGGCGCTCGCGCGTTGCAGGGTGCGGACCTGAACCGGATCCTCGGGCTCGAGACCGACAGTCCGGCCACACCGTGGTTCGACGAGCTGGATCATGCCGACGCCGCGCACCGCGCGTTCGCCGCGCAGGTGCTGGCCGGACTGGTGTTCGCGCGGAACGTGTCCGCCGGGCGCGTCCCGCCGGCGACCGTCGTGCGGCGGCTCGCCGATCCGTCGCCGCGGGTCGTCGAGGCTGCCTCGGGATTGCTGTTCTGCCTGACCTCTCGCGAGCAATCGGCCTTCGATTCCGTGCTGGACCAGCTCGCCGAGAGCCCTGTGACCCGGGCCCGCGTCGCTGCCGCCTGCCGCCTCGCCGCACTCGGGCGCAGTGCTGATGCCGATCGGATTCTGCGACGCGTCGCCGCGACTGCGCCCGAGTCTCTCGACTGGTTCGACGGCTGGAACGTGCTTGCGCAGCACACTGCCGAGCCCGCTGCGGTGCGCGAGCTCCTGTTCACCGAATTGTCGCGCGGTCAGTGGCGACTGGACGCGCTGCAGCGGGTCGCCGGCGACGATCCGCGCGTGATGGAGCTGCTCGTCGCGAACGCCATCGCACCGCGTGCCGATCTGCTGCCACCGGCGTCGCTGCAGCGGGTTCGCGAGCGGCTGCTGGGCCGGCTCGAGGATCCCGCGACAGGGGCGTCCGAGCGCACGAAGGTGTTCTTCGCGCTCGTTCGGATCGCGGATGAGTTCGGACGTGCAGCAGTCGCCTGGGGATTGGACGCCGACGATGCAAAGCTACGCCAATTC
>JAGQRB010000735.1 GCA_020425925.1 Planctomycetota bacterium | reverse complement strand
CTGGCACCTCGCGATGCTGCACGGCGATGCGCGTTCGCTCGGGCTCGCGGCCTACGGCGTGCCTCTCGGTTCGACGGTGCTGCTCGTCGCGACCGGCTACGCCGAGTGGGGCTGGCACCTGATCGCCGGCGGCACGCTGATCGTCGCGCCGGCGCTCTGCGTCACGCTGCGCGCGCGGCGGCTGCCGGAGCAGGAAGCCGGGGCCGCACCGCAGGCTCGCTGGTGAACCTGGGCGCCCCATACGGTCCCGCCTACGAGCAGCGGGGTATGCTCCTCCAGTGACCCGCCCGGAAGATCGAGACCTCGAGCAGGTCGTCCTCGACTGTCTCGAGGCCGAACGGCCGCTCGACGAGCTCGCCCGCCGCACCAACGGCTGGAGCGCAGCGCAGCGCTCCCGGGCCCGGCGCGCACTCGAGGGCGTCATCGCCGACGAAGCCGCGATGGCGCCCCCACCCGATCCGGCGCCCGTCGAGATCGCGGGCTACCGCATCGTTCGCACGCTGGCGGCCGGCGGCATGGGCGTCGTCTACCTCGCCCGCCAGGAGCAGCCGATCCGGCGCAACGTCGCGATCAAGGTCATCCGCGACGATGTGGTGGCGCAGCAGATCCGGCAGCGCTTCGAGCTCGAGCGGCAGGCGCTGGCGCTGATGGAGCACGACGGCATCGCCAAGATCTACGACGCGAGCACGACCGCCGACGGGCGTCCGTTCCTGGTCATGGAGTTCGTCGCCGGGCAGCCGATCACCGAGTACTGCGACGCCATCCGTCTCGACACCCGCACCCGACTCGAACTGTTCGAGCAGGTCTGTCTGGCCGTCCAGCACGCCCACCATCGCGGCATCATCCATCGCGACCTCAAGCCGTCGAACGTGCTCGTCACCGGCAATCGCGACCGGCCGGTACCGAAGATCATCGACTTCGGCCTGGCGCGGCCGACCCACGCGCAGCTGATCGACGTCTCGATCCACACCCAGCATGGTGCGCTCGTCGGCACGCCGGCCTACATGAGCCCCGAGCAGGCCGAGGGCGCGGCCGAGCAGGTCGACACCCGCACCGACATCTACTCGCTCGGAGCCATCCTCTACGAGCTGCTGACCGGCAGGCTGGCGCGATCCGAGCAGGATCTGCACGGCACGCCCGCGGAGGTCCAGCGCCAGATCCTCGAGAGCGACGTACCGCGGCCGAGCAGCCGGCTGTCGGCGCACGAGAAGGACTCCGACGAGGCGGCGAGGAAACGCGGAGCGAGCGCCGTCACGCTCAGCCGCGACCTGCGCGGCGACCTCGACTGGATCACGCTCAAGGCGATGGAACGGGACCGATCGCGGCGCTATCAGACCGCCAGCGAGCTGGCGGCCGACGTCCGCCGCTTCCTGGCCGACGAGCCGGTTTCGGCCGGGCCGCCGACGTTGTCGTATCGCCTGCGCAAGCTCTACCGCCGCCACCGTGCGAGCGCGCTGACTGCGCTCGGGGTCGCCGCAGTGCTGCTGGTCGCGACGGTCGTCAGCACGCTGTTCTACCTCGACTCGCGCCGCAATCTCGAAGAGTTCGAGCTGCTGCGATTCCGCATCGAACTCGACGACGCGATCGCCGCGGCGGACGACCTCTACCCGGCGCGGCCCGAGCAGGCCGACGCGCTGCAGCGCTGGATGGACGAGCGCGCCGAGCCGCTGCGACGCGCCCGCGAGCTGGTGGTGGCGTCGATCGCCCGGCAGCCGGACGCCGCGGCGGACAATCGCCATCGCTTCCTGCTGCGTACGATGCGGCAGCTGCGCGCCGATCTCGACGGGTTCCTCGCGCCGCAGGACGGGCTGGTGACGGACGTCGACGAGCGCCTGCAGTGGGCGCGCACGGTCCGCGAGCGCAGCATCGACCGCCACGCCGAGCGCTGGCAGCGGGTCTGCCGTTCGCTGTCGGCGGCGACCGACGATCTGCCCGCGGGATACCACGGGCAGCCGATCGAGCTATCGCCCCAGATCGGGCTGGTGCCGATCGGGATCAACCCGGTGACCCACCTGTGGGAGTTCCATCACCTGCGCTCGGCCGCCGACCCCGACACCATCCCGCAGCACGGCGAGGACGGTGCGATTCCCGTGACGGACGACACCGGGATCGTGTTCGTGCTGGTGCCGGGCGGCAAGGGCCGGGTCGGCGTGCAGCGCGATGATCCGCAGGGCCCGAACTACGATCCGGCGGCAATGCCGAACGAGGGCGAGGGGCCGCCGCGCGAGGTCGAGATGTCGCCGCTGTTCGTCGCGCGACACGAGCTCACCATCGGCCAGTGGCAGCGGCTCACGCGCGGCGAGACGCCGTCGACCTACAAGGCGGGAACCACGCCGCGGGGGATGCGGCAGCCGATCACCGCGAGCCATCCCGTCGAGTCGGTCAGCCAGCGCCGTGCCGCACGAGTGCTCGCGCAGCACGGGCTGCAGTTGCCGACCGAGGTCGAGTG
>JAGQRB010000734.1 GCA_020425925.1 Planctomycetota bacterium | reverse complement strand
CGATGTCGACGGCGACGGCGACCTCGACCTGTTCGCGGGAGGTCGATGTCGACGGCGACGGCGACCTCGACCTGTTCGCGGGAGGTGGGGGCCAGCGGCTGTATGTCAACGACGGCAGCGGCAGCTTCACGGAAGAAACGGCGGCGCGGATGCCGCTGTTCTCCGGCCCGGCCACGTGCGTGGCATTCGGGGACGTCGACGGCGACGGCGACCTCGACCTGTTCACGCCGTCGACCACGATGGTGGGGCCGTTCACCCGCACCGACATCCGGCTGCTGGTCAACGATGGCGCCGGGGTGTTCGCCCTCGCGGCTGCCAGCCAGGTGCAGAGGATCGTCGCCATCTTCCAACCCAGTTCGTTGGTGCTCGGCGACGTCGACGCGGACGGTGACCTCGATCTCGTGGTCGGCAACGCCGGCAGCTCGTTTGCGGGTTGGCAGAACGTGCTGCTGACGAACGACGGCACCGGCAGTTTCAGCGACGTCACCGCGTCCCACCTGCCGGCGTTGGACGACATGACGCGGTCGGTGGCGCTCGGCGACCTCGATGGCGACCAGGATCTCGATCTCGTGGTGTGCAACTTGATGCAGCGCCATCGGGTCCTCGTCAACGACGGCACCGGCAGGTTTCCGACGGCGTCGGATCTGGCTGCGGACGTGGATCGCTCGACGAGTCTGGTCCTCGGGGACGGCGATGGCGACGGCGATCTCGACGTCGTGGTCGGCAACGGCGGCTCGTATCCGGGCAGGCGGAGTCGGCTCTACCTCAACGACGGGGTGGGCCGCTTCGTCCCGGCAGCGCGCGAGTCGCTGCCCGTCGCGGCGTTCGCGACCACCGGCCTGGCGTTAGGTGACCTGGACGGGGACGGCGACCTCGACCTCGTCCTCGGTACCGCAGCGGACGGGTTGATCGACTCCGGGAAGCTGGCCACGTACACGAACAACGGCGTCGGCACGTTCGTCGACACGAGCGCGACCCGTCTGCCGGCGCAAAACCAGGACTACCGGTTGGTGCCGATCCTGGGCGATGTGGACACCGACGGCGACCTCGATCTGATCGTCCCGGCCTCGGGCCTGCCCAGCGCCCAGAACCGGCTCTACCTGAACGACGGGGCCGGCGGCTTCTCCGACGTGACGGCGAGCCACGTGCCGCTCGCATTCGAGCGCACGATGTGCGGCGCGCTCGGTGACGTCGACGGCGACGGCGACCTCGACTTCGTGGCCGGCAACTCCGGGCAACAGAATCGGCTCTACCTCAACGACGGCACCGGGGTATTCGCGGATCACACCGCATCTCGGTTCCCGGCCGACAGCGCGGCGACGAACTGCGTCGCGTTCGGCGACGTCGACGGCGATGGTGACCTCGATGTCGTGTTCGGCAACTCCGGGCAGGCCAACCGGCTCTACGCCAACGACGGCAGCGGCAACTTCGTCGACGTGAGCGCGGGCCGGCTGCCGGCCGGTGCGTTCGTGGCGACGGCGGTCGTGTTCGCGGACGTCGATCGCGATGGCGATCTCGACCTGGTCTTCGCCGCGGTGGGGCAGAACCGCCTCCACCTCAACGACGGCAGCGGCACGTTTAGCGACGCGACCGCGACCCGGATGCCTGCCGTGTCCGATACGAGTGCGTCGGTCGCCGCCGCCGACTTCGACGAGGACGGCGACCTCGACCTCCTGATCGCGAACACCGAGAACACGTTCTCGGGAGTGCTCGGTCAGCAGAACCGGCTGCTGCTGAACGATGGGCTCGGCACGTTCACCGACGCGACCTCGCTGCGCTTGCCGGTGGACCAGCAGCAGTCGATCGCCCTCGCGGTCGGCGACGTCGACAGCGACGGCGACCTCGACGTTGTCGTCGGGAACCTCGGCAAGCCCGAGCAGCTCTACCGGAACCTGCTGCGTCAGCTCGATGCGCCGTTCCTGCTGCGCGCCGGCCGACCGTTCGTGATCGAGGCCTATTCGCGAGCCGCCACACCGAGCGCCTTCGACGTTGCCTTCGGCTTCCTGTCCACGACCCGGCAGTCGTTGCCGCTGCCGCCGTACGGTGTGCTCGGCATCGACCCGATGGTTGCCCTGCTGCCGATCTGGATCCCCTCGGCGACCGGTAGCGGCGGCACCGTCTGGAGCGTGCCGAATCAGCCGGCGCTCGTGGGCCTCGAGCTCTCGGCACAGGCGGCGATCGTGCGCTGGTCGACCGAGATCCGCCTCTCGAACGTCGTCGCCGACGAGCTGCTGAGATAGCGGTGGGGGGGGCACGGCCAGCGCGCACCGGGGCCGTGCTCACCCAGCGCCCGGCGCGCGCACTACCAGGAACCGACGGTGAGCGCCACTGCGTTGGAGCCGCTGAGAGATGTCAGCGCGCCGGCGTTGAAGTCCCCCTGCAGGACCTGATGGTGCAGGACGAACCCGAGGATCGCGGCGGTCGCCGGAATCGCGAGCTCGGCCGTGACCTGACCGGCGACGGGGACACGCAGCGCGACCGAATCCGTGGACACGAGCAGGTCGCACCCGGCGATCCCGCTCGGATGGATGCTGCCGAGCGGTGTCGCGGCGCTGCCGAGGCCGAACACCGACGCGCCGAGGCTGCCGGCGGTGAAGCCGTCGCAGCGTGCCGAGTAGGCACCGCCGAGCCACGGCAGGTGCGTCGCCGCGAGGGTCATCGGGCCGACCGGCCCGATGCAGGTGTTGGTGCCTTCGACCGCGGTCGCTGCACGGCTCGAAACGAGCCGCGCGAATGCATTGGATGCGGTCGAACCCGCGCCCGTGAAGTGGCCGCCGAGCAGGATCGACCCGTCGGGGCGCTCGAGGCAGGCGTTGACGGTGTCGTTCGGGTCATCGCCGAAGAGGGACCACGCGACGCCGTCCCAGCGCAGCTGCCTCACCGGGGACGGATCCACCGGGCGCCGGATCGAGCCGTGAACCAGTAGGCTGCCGTCGGACAACGCGCGGACCTTCGTGACCGAGCCGGTCAGGTTGTGCCCCACGGCGGTCCACGAGGTGCCATCCCAGCGTGCTACGAGGTCCATCGGCACGCCGCCGATCGAATGGAACTCCCCGCCGACGACGAGACTGCCGTCGAGCGCGATATCCATTGCATGGATCGGCGCGTTGGCGGAGAGCGGGGACAGCGGTCCCCAGGCGATGCCGTCGTGCACCGCGAGGTAGTTGGCCGCGACGCCGTCGATGAAATGGAAGGAGCCGCATACGGCCACTCGCCCATCCGGCAGCTGCGCGAGAGCGCTCGCGGCCGCGTCGGTCACGCCGTAGGGCGACCAGCTCGAACCGTTCCAGTAACGCAGTCTGGCGCCGCTGAACAGGCCAGCGACGAGGACGTGTCCGTTCGGCAGCGCCAACAGGTCCCGAATCGAGCCGGAGGGCAGCCCGCTACCCATGGCGTGCCAGGTCGTGCCGTCCCACCGCGCTGCCCGGGTCGCGGGCAGACCGCCCGCCTCGCGAAAGAGCCCGGCCGTGACGATGTCGCCGTTCGGCAACTCGGCGGCCCGGTCGCCCCAGTTGTCGACGCCGGTTCCGAACGCGTGCCACGACACACCGTCCCAGCGTCCGATGTGATTCATCGCCACGCCGCCGGCGAAGAACATGCGTCCGCAGACGAGGACATCGCCGCTGGCGAGCGTGGTGAGGTCCGTGACGAAGCCGAGCACCCCGGTCTCCGTGCCGACCTGGTGCCAGCTCGTCCCATCCCAGGTCTGGACATAGCCCGGCGCGTCGAAGTTCGCCGTGTCCGAGGAGCATGCGAGATCGCCGTTCGACAGCACGCTCATGTGCTGCGGGCCGTGACCTTCGAAGTTGCCGATAGGTTGCCAGGAGGTTCCGGTCCAGCGCGCGATGCCGTTCAGCTCGGTCGTGCCGACGCGACCGAGCAAGCCCGATGCGACGATGTCACCGTTGGGCAGTTCGATCACGCAGTCGATGTGGCATCCGCTGCCTGGGCTCCCGGTGATATCAGGGCCGACTTGTGTCCAGGTCTGGCCGTCCCATCGCCAGATCTGGGATCCCGATTTCTCGAGCGGGCTGCGATCAAATCGCCGTTCGATGCCACGCATAGCGCCATGACACTACTGGTGGGGCCACCGATCCCCAGCGAGACCCAGTCGACGCCGTCCCAGCGCGCCACGCTACCGCCGGGGACCAGCGCCAGGCCCGCGGCGATCAGGTCGCCGTTCGGCAGCAGCGCGAGCTGGTAGACGGGAAGCGTGATGTTCACGCCCACCGGGGTCCAGTTCGCCCCATCCCAGCGCATGACGGGCGTCGGATTGGTCGGCGATCCGATGAGGGTTCCCCCGGCGACGATGTCCCCGTTCGGGAGCACCGCGAGCGCTTGCACGAGGCCGTTCAGGCCGCTGCCGACCGGTTGCCAGGCGACTCCGTCCCACTTCATCACACTGGTAGGCGTACCCACGGCGTCGAGGAACGACCCGCCTACCAGCAACTCGCCGTTCGGCACGTGGCAGAATCACGTGCACTGCCCCGTTCAGTCCGGCGCCGAGTGCCGCCCACTGGCTCGTCACCGGATCGAAGACCGCGATGTTCGCCGCCGGGGTGGTGCCCGCGAACGCGAAACTGCCGCCGAGCACGAGGTGCTCGCCAGCGGGTCCCGGACCGTCCGGGTCCCACGGGACGATCTGCGCCGCATCGAGGAAGCTCGACGGCTGGATGCCTGGGGCCGCAAACCCGGTCTGCCAGACCGGGCCGCACTGTGCCGCGATGGACGGGATCGAGAGCAGGAAACCGGCGCAGAGCCGCAATGCAGTTGGGATCATCGGAGGGCGCAGCGTGACGTGGTGAACCATGGGCATTCCCGGAAGATCCGCGTTCGGCGCGCTGCTTCAGAACCCCGATCCCTGGCGGGAAGCGGATGCCGCTTGAGGCGACGCCAGGCCGCGGCATGTCGTGCTGCCGCCTGCGGGTGAGGGCCGAGGCTCGATCGGCGTTAGACTCCGCGCTCGAGTGGCGCAACGACGCTGGCGGCGAGCGCCTGCACCGGGACATCGGATGAGCGATTTCGAGAGCCAACACAAGCAGGGCAACTCCCTCGTCTGGGACGAGAACGGGAAGCTCCGGGCGCAGAAGTGGCCGGAGCTGAGGCGACGGATCGAAGAGACCCAAGGGGGACTGGGAGTGGTCGCAGACGACTTCCGGGAGATGCTGGAGTATCGATCGGGGCCGTTTCGCGACAAGGCGAGGGTGCTGCGTGATGCGTTCGCGGACCTGACCCGTGATGCAAGGAGTCCCGAGGACCTCGATCTCTTGGCGGACATCCTCGCCTACATGCTGCGCCGACCGTGGGAGGCGAATCTCGACGGGGCGTGGTTCATCTACTACCTCGAAGAACCCGGGTCGCGCGACATCGACGTCGTTCGCGCGGCAGCAGTCATCAACCGCCTTCACGGCAGTCATCGGCCTGCGGCGCTCGTGCTGTTCCGGACCCTGGGCAACTACGTCTACGGCGAGGACAAGGAGCTCGTGATCGACCTGATCTTGAAGACCGGTCGTCTGGCGGACTGGGTCATCGAGTCGATCAAGCAGATCCCGCTGCCGCCACCCGCCGAAGGAGGGCGCTCCTTGGTGGCTCATCCACCTCTGTTCCTGAGCTACTGCCGAGCAGACCGCGAGCTGATGCGTTCGGTGCGCTCTGAGTTGTCGACGGAGGGATTCTACAGCTGGACGGACGAGAGCCTGGTGCCCGGCACGCCCGATTGGCCGACGGCACTCGAGGACGCGATTCGAACCTCGTCCGTCGTCGTCGTCGTGATGACCCCGGGAGCGAAGGCTTCCGTCTGGGTGAACCGCGAGATCGATGTCGCCTTGCGTCTCGGCAAGCGGGTCTTTCCCCTGCTCGCTGTCGGGTGCGCCGACAGCGCGGTGAACGCGCAGTTGGCCAGAGTCCAGCGTGTCGACATCCGCGACGATCTTCGCAACGGGATCAGCCTGCTCGGCGAAGCGATCAGGAGATACCGCGTCGCGCCACCCCCGGGCGGTGCGTGAGTCATCGACTCGGCACATGTGCAGGGTCACGCGTCGCCACTGCGATCGCCCTGCCCCGATCGCCCTACCAGGCCATCGCCAACCCCGGCGTCAGCGTGAACCCCTCACTCGCAGCACTCTCGGCGACCAGACCCTGCGCCACGAACACCAGGCCGATCAGCAACGGCGACGCCGGCACCGGGAACGCGACGCGGCCGGCCCCGACCGGATCGAGCAGCGTCGCGCCGAGCGACACGGTGAAACCGTTGGGATCGAGGTTGAGCTCGCACGCGCCCGACAGCGGCAGCGGCGGTGAAAGCGGCAGGCCGAGCGCGACGAGCGCAAAGACACCCGGCGCGCCGGCGCGGATCGCGAGGCCGTAGCCGGCGTTGCCGAGCACCGGCTCGCCGTCACTGCCGAGCCGCGGGGTCTTGCCGCTCGCGCCGGGACAACCGTCGCCGACGCTGGCGACGAACGCGGTCGGCACCGTGACGGCGGCCCAGCTCGCGCCGATGCGCAGCTCGTCGAGCTCGAACGTGCCGGTCGCTGCCGACGCCGGCCAGGCCAGCGAGTCGACGACCTCGTCGCTGGCGAAGCTCGCGACCATCGTCCAGTTCCCGGTGCCGCCGCCGACGCCGGTGAGCTGCGCGTCGCTGGCGTGTACCGTCGCGTTCGGCGGGTAGGCCTTGAGCCAGACCGAATCGGGGCTGATGCCGTGGGCGTCGACCCGCAGCACGCAGAACCAGGTCGTGTCGGGCGTCATCACGACCGTGCTGCCGATCGGATTGGCGCCGCCGAGGGTGAATGCGCCGGTGTCGCTCCAGCCGAGCTGTGCGACGCACTCGCTGCCGGTGCTGGCGCTGCTGCAGAGCTGCAGCGCGAAGCGGGTCGGCGGGCCGCTGCGGCGCAGCAGCGCGCTCAGGTAGAACGTGCGATCGAACGACAGCGGCAGCGGCTGCGCCAGTTCGCGTCGCGCCGGTGCGCCGCCGCCCTCGCTGACGCGGTTGCCGGCGGCGACCAGGCCGCGGCTGCCGAATGCGCCGCTCGGCAGCGCCGGATCACCGAGGCCGGGCGCGCGCAGCGTCGTGCCGGTCGGATCGCTGCCGTGCATCGCCAGCGGCCGCACGGTGCCCTGCGCCAGCGCCGCGATCTGCTGCGGGCTCAGGTCCTGCGACCAGATCGCGATGTCGGCGAGCGTGCCCGGGAAGAACCACTGCGGTCCGCCGCTGTCGACGTTGCGACCGATCGCCATGCGGTCGAGGTTGTGCACCGCGGCGAAGAACGGTTCGGCCTCGCGCGCGATCTCGACGCCGTCGAGGTAGAGCCGCGCGGTGCCGTGGATGTCGACCGTGGCCGCGGCGTGGTGCCAGGCGTTGTCGTTGACCGCGGCGGCGCCGGCGAGCTGGGACTCGGACGCGACGTCGCCGCGGACGTCGAAGCGCAGCACGCCGCCCTCGACGAACAGCCGCAGCTCGCGGCTCGCGTCGCCGCTGTCCGAGGCGGCGACGATCGCGTGCGTGCCGGTGCCGGTGGTGCGGAACCAGCCGGCGACGGTCCCGAGCCGCAGCGGCTGGTAGTCGGCGACGTGCGCGCCGAGATCGATGTGCGCGCCGCTGCCGTTCAGCAGCAGGCAGGTCGGCGATCCGAGCGCGGTCGGCCCGCCGGCGACGAACTGGCCACCGACGACCGTGCCGTCGTTGGCGGCCGGCGAGCTGTCGGTCGCATCGCCGGCGAGCTGCCAGTAGCCGCGCAGCTCGAGGCCGGCGCCGGCCTGCCAGGCGGCGGCGAACCCGGCGCCGTCCTGCTGGCCATCGAGCTCGGCCGTGCCGCTCTGCGGATCGACCGGATAGTCGAAGCTCTCGCGCGCGAACAACCCGCCCGGCGCGTCGATGCCGAGCCAGCCACGGTCGAAACGCGCCAGCGTGATGCGCTCATAGGGCGCGGCGTCGCCGTTCTCGTAGAGCAGGCCGACCCTTCCGGCGGCGGTGACGACGAGGTCGGAGTAGGCCGACGGCCCGGCGTGCACCAGGCGCCAGCCCGGCCAGGTCGCGGTCTCGTCGAGGCTGCTGCGCACCGTCATGCGGGTGCGCGACGACGTCGTCGCCGGGTTGGCGAACAGGATCCAGTCGCGGTCGTCGCCCTGGTCGGTGGCCTCGAGCCGCAGGATCGAACCCTGCACGCGTGGATCGATCAACGCCTGGTCGTAGCTCGCGGGTCCGAACGTGGCGCCGGCGTCGCTGCTGTAGGCGACGATGCGGCGGCGCGTGGTCGCGGCCTGGTTGCGGATGTTGAGGCAGAGCCGGCCGTCGGTGAGCTCGACGACCGTGCACTCGTTCGGCCCCATGCCGGTCTGTCCGGTCACCGTGCCGCCGATGTGCCAGCTCGCGCCGGCGTCGTCGCTGTAGACCACGTGCGAACCCCAGGCGCCGCTCTGGCGGTAGTCACACGGCACGACGAGCCGGCCGGCGTGCGCGCCGCGCCGCAGCTGGATGCCGTGCACCGGGCCGGTCGCGTACCAGCCCCACGCCGGCGGCTTGACGTTCGCCGTGATCTCCTGGCGCGCCGCCCAGGTCACCCCCGAGTCGTCGCTCGAGGTGACGAACACACGGTCGTTGTTGCGACAGAACAGCAGCCAGATCCGACCGGTCGAGCGGTCGACCACGGGCGCCGGGTTGCCGATCGTCTCGACGCCTTCCTGCTGCACGACCTGCAACGGTGTCCAGGTCGCGCCGTCGTCGCTGCTGCGCCGCAGCACGAGGTCGATGTCGCCGTCGTCGGCGCCGCTGACGACGCGACCCTCGCAGAACGCGAGCAGGGTGCCGTCGTTGGCGCGGACGATCGCCGGGATCCGGAAGGTGTGGTAGCCCTGCGTGCCGGACACGAACAGGTGGGTCTGCTCGAGTCCGGCCGGGCCCTGGCCGGGGGCGTCGGCCGACGAGGCGAGGGCGGCGGCGAGGGCGAGGGCGGCGGTCGGGAAGCGTGGCATGGGGTCGGGGAGCGGGGCCGGGGGGGAGAGCATCCCCGG
>JAGQRB010000733.1 GCA_020425925.1 Planctomycetota bacterium | reverse complement strand
GCGGGCCGTCCTGGCCGGGTCAGCGACCGGAGGAGCTCTCCCGGCAGGCGCCCTCGAGCCGCATCGCCGCACCGCCGACCACAGCGGCACCGCCGACGAGCGGCACCCAGACCGGCGCCGAGACCACCGCCGCGGTGCCGGCGACGGCCCCGCCGACCGCCATCGCGGCATCGCCGACCGCCTGCTGCAACTTCGGATCGTTGCAGGCGGCGAACAGCAGGACGGAGCAGAGCAGGGCGAGACGGGGAGCGCGGCGGTTGTTCATCGAAGGACCTCTTTCGGATCGGGGACACCACAGCCGCGTCCGGGCGGCGGCGATCGCGCACGGAAAAGCGAGAAATCCTCAGCCGCGCGGGCGCCGCGCCACGACCGTCACGTAGGCCCCGGTCGCGCGGTTGCTGACGAAGCTGCGCCAGAGCAGCCACGGCAGCCGCGGCAGCATGCGCAGCGCGATCCGGCGGCCGGCACCCCGGGCGAAGCGGGCGTAGCGCCGCCGGAACTCGGTCCAGGTGCGCGCGGTCTCGTCGGCGACGTCGACCGCGGCGTAGCCCAGCCGTTCGAGCAGCGCGCGGTAGGCCGCGGGATCGGCGATGCGGTTCGCGGGCGCGATCCGGCCGGCACCGCGGGTGCCGGTGACGTCGGTCATCAGCAGCACGCCGCCGGGTCGCAGCACGCGCAGCGCCGCGCGCAGGAACGCCTCGCGCGTCACGAAGTGGAACGCGGCCTCGACGCAGAGCACGACGTCGACCGCGGCGTCGGCGAACGGCAGCGCCGCCGCGTCGCAGCGGACGAAATCGACGTTCGCCCTGGCGGCGTCGAGCCGCGTGCGCGCCGCACGGAGCTGCGGCAGCGACAGGTTGCACGCCGCGAGGGCGGCGTCCGGGAACGTGTGCCGGAGCCGCCGCGTCGTGCCGCCGTGCCCACAGGCGACGTCGAGCACGGCGCGCGGCGGCGCCTCGACGTGTGTCAGCAGTCGATCGACGAGGTTGTCGCAGGCGGCTTCCCCGGTCGCGGTGTCGTCGAGCCAATAGCCGTAGTTCGCGTAGCCGCTGTCACCGAGGAAGGCGCGGAACAACGGGTCGCGAAACAGCGTCTCGTAGTGCTCGATCAGCGCATCGCCGTGCAGTGTCCTCATCGCGGTCGCGGTCCGATTGACGGCCGAATCGGTGTAACCGATGATCCGTTCATGGCACAGGAAGGCATGATCCGACCGGAAGACATCCTGAACCTGACCCGACGACGCCCCTTCGCCCCGTTCCGCATCCATATGTCGGACGGCAGCAGCTTCGAAGTGCGGCATCCAGAACTCGCGATGGTGCTGCAGAGCCGGGTGGTGATCGGCGTTCCGCCCGCCGACCCGGAGCGGCCACCGAAGGAGTTGCAGTTTTGCTCGATCCTGCACATCACTCGGCTCGAGGAGCTGCCGGCGGCAGGCTGAGCCGGCGCCTCAGAGCACCTGCACGATCGCGGGAGCGCCGAGCGCGAGGTCGGTGCTGCCAGTCGGCACGACGAGCCCCTGGAACGTCAGCGGCAGGTTGGTCGGCGCCGTGGCGGGCAGCGAGATCGTCGCGCTCAGCACGCCGGCAGAATCGGTGAAGCCGATGCGCAGGATCACGTTCGCGGTCGGATCGAGCCAGGCCGGACCGAACGCCGTCGACACCGGTGCTCGCAGACCGAGACCCGCAACCAGAACGGCCGGCAGGTTCGGATCGCTGCCCACCGTGCAGGTGATCGAACCGCCGGGCGGCGCGCCGTCGGCCAGGGTTGCCGGATAGACCACCAGCGAGCCCAGCGACGTGCTCGGGGTGAACGTCACCGAAGCATCGCGGCGCAGTACGGCGGGTGTGTCGAGCCAGACCGCCTCGGTCTGCAGGTTGTTCTGGTCGAAACCGCCGCGGACCGAACTCCGTGTCAGCCGCACGGTGCCGGCGTAGATCACCAGACCGGACCCCGCTGGCGTCCAGCCCGGGCAGCCGCTGACCTGGTTGCTGTCCGAACCTTCGATCACGGACTCCTCGATCGACAACGCGCCGCCGTTCATCCAGACCGTGTCACCGGCGAGCAGGAAGCAGTTGATCGAGAGCGCGCGACCGGGATTGCCCCGGATCGTGCTGCCGCTGACCGCGACGCTCGCAGCCTGGATCATGAGCGCGGCTTCGGAGTTGACCGAGCCGAACGGCGTCGCGCCGCGCCCGAGCGTGCAGCTGTGCAAGCTCGCAGTCGCGCCGGTGCTCACGACGACGGTATCGGCGAACACGCCTTCGAGGACCGCCGCGGCGTAGAACTGCAGCCGACCGATCTTCAGGTTGCGGAACGACGCCAGCTCGGCGCCGGCGCTGCTCGGCCGGAAGATGCGGTCGATCAGCGGCAGCTGCGGTCCGTCGCCGACGATGTGCAGCGGCTTGTCGAGCGTGTAGGGCCCGACGTAGGTGCCGGCGCGCACCAGCAGCGTGTCGTCCGGACTCGCCGCCGCGATCGCGGGTGCGAGATCGGTGAAGTTGCCGCCGCCGTTCGGGTCGACGATCCAGGTCGTCTGGGCCGAGGCCGCGGTGCAGAGCAATCCGAACAGCAAGAGGATCGTCTTCATGATCATTGATAGAGGTTCCGGGCGACCGCCTGACCGAACATCCAGCGATGCCCCTCCGGACTCCTGACTCCGAACTCGCGCTGGCCCCACGGTTCGTCGCAGAGCGGCTTGACGATCTCGGCGCCGTTCGCCGCCACGCGCCGGTGCATCGCGTCGACGTCGTCGACATCGAAGTAGCCGACGTACGAGTGACTGCCGAGCGCCGTCGGCGCGAGGTCGTCGGGGCAGCGCCCCGCCATGACGAACGCCGCACCGAGGCGATAGAACGTCCAGTTGCCGTCGTCGAAACAGCGCTCGAACCCGAGCACGTCGCGATAGAACGCGTCCGTCGCGGCGAGGTCGTGGACCGCGATCACGTGGCGCGCGCCTCGAATCACGTCGGCCACCTCATGCTGCGAGCCACCGGCGCATCAGAGCACCTGCACGATCGCCGGGGCACCGAGCGCGAGATCGGTACCGCCGCTGGCTACGACGAGGCCCTGGAACGTCAGCGGCAGGTTCGTCGGCGCGGTCGCCGGCAGTCCGATCGTCGCGGCCATCACGCCCGCGGCGTCGGTGAAGCCGATGCGCAGGATCACGTTCGCGGTCGGGTCGAGCCAGGCCGGCCCGTACGGCGTCGACACCGGCGCCCGCAGACCGAGACCCGCAACCAGCACGGCCGGCAGGCTCGGGTCGCTGCGCACCGTGCACGTGATGGCGCCGCCGGGCGGCGCGCCGTCGGCCGCGGTCGCGGGCTGGAACACGGTCGTGCCCAGCGTCGTGGCCGGCACGAACGTCGCCGACGGATCGCGCAGCAGCACGGCCGGAGCGGCAACCAAGAACGCGTCCGCGAGCGTGTTGTTCTGGTCGAGACCGCCGCTCACCGTGCTGCGCGTGACCCGCACCGTGCCGTTCCAGGCGAGGATCCCGACGCCCGGCGGCGAGAACCCGGGGCAAGCGGCAACCGGGTTGCTGTCGGCACCGTGCACCGCGCTGTCGGCGATCGTCACGCTGCCGTAGGAAACGTGGATCGCGTAGCCGGGCAACAGCGTGCACAGCGGCCATTGCGAGTAGCCGAAGTTGCCGCGCACGACACAGTCGTTCAGCACGACGTTGCCGCCCTCGACGAGCAGGGCCTGCGAGATCTGCATGGCGGTCGACGGCGTCGCGCCACGTCCGAGCGTGCAGTGGTGGAAACTCGCACTCGCGCCGTTCAGCACGTGGACGGCACCGACGGCCACGCCCTCGTAGATCATCGGCGTGCCGCCGTACACGTAGTCGATCGCGAGGTTGCGGAACGACGAGAGGTCGATCCCCGACGGGGTCGAGACGCTCAGCCGACCGATCCACGGTGTCTGCGGCGCGTCACCGACGAGGTGGATCGCCTTGTCCAGCGCGAACTGACCCGGGTACGGTCCGTTGCGGATCAGCAGCGTGTCGTTCGGACTCGCGGCCGCGATCGCGACCGCGAGGTCGGAGAAGTTGCCACCGCCCTGCGAATCGACGATCCACGTCGCTTGCGCCGACAGCGAAACGGAGAGCAAGCCGAACACCACAGCACTCGCTTTCATGATTCTGGTCCTGATTCAACGGTTCAGAAGGAACGTGTCGCTGAAGAACACCGAGATGTCGCCGCCCTCGCAGTGCTTGCAGAGCTCCATCGACGATTTCTCGTGGGTCACCCGGCGGCGGAACTCGGTGTAGGCCGGGCCGTGCCAGCTCGCGGCGAAGTCGCCGTCGAACGCGTTGCCGAGCCGGGCCGTCGCGTCCCAGTCGTAACAACACGGCGCCAGCGTGCCGTCCTGGAACACCATCGCGTACTCCCACAGCAGGCCGCAGCCGTTCGGCGCGAGCACCTTGTCGATGCCCGGGATGTCGACATCCAGCATCCGACCCGGGCCCTCCTGGCCGACCCTCCCGACGAGTTCGGGCCGCGTCGGTCGCAGCTCCTCGGCGTTCTCCTTGGTGATCGTGTGGAGGTACTTCGGCCGGACGGCGTCGAACCCGATCTCCTTGGCGAACTCGTCGAGGTGCGCGAGCTCGTCCTCGTTGAGCCGGGTCACGATGAAGCCCATGTTGATGCGCGGGTACTGCACGCCGCGCCGACTGCGCTCGGCCGCGATCGCGCGCACGCCGTCGATCGCGTGCTGCAAGCTGCCGCCGCGACGCACCGGCGAATACGACTCCTCGCGGGTGCCGTCGAACGACACCACGAGGTAGTCGAGACCGCTGTCGAGGATCGCCTCGGGTGCGAAGTTGGTGCCGTTCATCGTCAGCATCGTGAAGATGCCGCGCTTCTTGGCCATGCCGATCATCTCGTAGAGCCGCGGATGCAGCGTCGATTCGCCGATGCCCCAGAACGTCATGATCAGCGTCGTGCGCTCGATCTGGTCGAGCAGGCGCGCGAAGCCGTCGAAGTCCATCATGCCCTTCTTGCGCGTCAGCCGATCGAGACCGGTCGGACACATCGGGCACTTCATGTTGCACGCGTTGGTCGGTTCGACCGAGACGATCAACGGCATGCCGCGGCCGCCGGTCGGGTCCTTGCGCAGCTTCGCCCACTGCACGCGTGCGATGTTCCGGAGCTTGCTGAGCCGGTGCGGCGAGCTCGCGAGCTGACGCACCATCCACCGCGTGTCGCGGTTCTGCACCAGCGCCCGCATCGCACTGAAGAGCATCTCAGCCCCTCCCGATCGCGATGCGGAGCCCGAACAGCGTCGAGAGCACCTGGTAGCCCGGCGCATCCGGCCAGCGCACCATCGAGAAGCCGCAGCGCTTGCAGCGATCCATCTCGCAGCGCAGCGTCTGCTTCCTGAGGTCCTTGTACTCGCGGCTGTTCCAGCGCGCCCGGAAGTCGCCGTCGAGCACGTTGCCCATCTTCTTGTCCCAGCCCCAGCAGTAGATCACCTCGCCCCACGGGTTCACGAGCATGCCGATGTACGGGAAGAAACACGGCGTCGTGATCTCGCGGCCGGCGAGGTAGGCATCGGCGATGTCGAGGTTGCCAACCGAGTTGATGCGCTTGCCGGCCGCCGACAACCCGCGCAGCCGGTCCATCGCCTCCCAGCGCACCTCGGCCCCGATCTGCGTCAGCTTCTCGTTGAGGCGGTTGCCGTAGCCCTGGATCTGCGCCGGGTCGAACACCAGATCGGCGCCGAACCGCTCGGCGAACTCGATCATCTCGTGGATGTGCTCGATGTTGTCGCGCTGGATCGTGCAGTCGATCGTCAGGTCGGGATGCCGGCTGCCGGGTCCGTGGATCTCCTCGCGCAGCTCGAGGAAGCGCTCGATGTTCGCGACGATGAGCTCGTGCGAGCCCTTGGCGCCGCGGATCCGGTCGTGCACCGCGGCGTGCGGCGAGTCGATCGAGAAGGTGATCTCGTCGAGGTACTCGACCGAGGCTCGCAGCTTCTCCTCGGTCATCTTGGTGCCGTTGGTGATGATCGCGAGCACGAAGCCGCGCTCCTTGATGAAGCGGAAGATCTCGACGATGCCCTCGTGCAGGAACGGCTCGCCGCCCCACAGGTTGATGTGCTTGACGCCGATCTTCTCGAGCGCGAGCACGACCTGCTTGAGCTGGTCGGTCGACGGCGTCGGGCCGTCGTACTGCCAGAACGTGCACATCTTGCAGTGCAGGTTGCAGGCCTCGGTCATCTGCAGGCTCGCACGCCGCGGCGGATTGCCGGCGAGCGAGTCCCAGCACAGCCGCGAGAACAGCTTGACCTGGTCGGCGAGCGAAAACGTCACGAGGCCTCCCGCATCGCGGTCGCGCGGCGCCCGGCCGAGCGGCGTCCGAAGCGCGGCATCAATCCCTTCGCGGCCCGCACGCCGAAGAAGCCGAGCGTCTCGAGGAAGCCGGCCGAGAACCAGAACTTCAGCGGCGTGCGCCACAGCACCTTCAGGAACCGTCCGCGCGAGAGGTAGAACCGCAGGATCGCACGATCGCGCACCCTCGACAGGTTCATGCCGGTGGCACGCGAGTAGAAGCTGTCCTCGGAGTAGAACGGCGCCTGCGTGCTCTCGGCCGCGGCACCGGGCTGCACGTCCTCGGCCAGCAGGAACAGCTCGCTGCCCGCGTACGGCACGACGTTGAAGAACGATGCCTCGCTGGTCTTGGTGGAGATCACGTAGCGGATCGATGCCTCCATCTCGGCCTCGGTCTCGGTCGGGAAGCCGAGCATGATGAACGAGCGCGTGCGCACGCCGGCGTCCTCGAGCCAACCGATCGCGCGCCTGACCTTGTCGAGGTTGATGTGTTTCTGGATCGCCTTCTGCAGCCGTGGGCTGGCGGTCTCGACCGCGATGCCGGCGTACCAGCAACCGGCCTGCTTCGCGAGCACGGCGAACTCCTCGTCGAGCCGATCGGCGCGCAGGCCGTTGGGGAACGCGATGCGCAGCTTCGGATGCCGCGCCGCGATCGCCCGGAAGATCGCCTTCGCCCGCGGCAGATCGAAGTTGAAGATGTCGTCGACGAAGTGCACCTCCTTGACGCCGCGAGCGACGACGTCGTCGACCTCGCGCATCACGCGTTCGACCGACATGCCGCGGAACTTCTTGCCGAGCACGTCGTGGCAGTAGGCGCATTTGTAGGGGCAGCCGCGGCTCGTCATCACGCTGGTGTAGGCGGTGTAGGCCGGCAGCCCGGTCTGATTGCGATAGCGCGTGTCGGCGTAACGCGAGATGTCGAGCAGGTCGTACGCCGGCAGCGGCAACGCGTCGAGATCGGGGTAGGCCGGCGCCTTGTGGTGCGGGCCGGCCGAAGCGCGGTCGACGAGCCCGGGAATCTCCGGCGGCGGCTCGCCCGCGATCACCGCGCGCAGCAGACGCGGCAGCCCTTCGTCGCCTTCGCCGACGAAGCCGTAGTCGATGTCCGACGACTCGCGCCAGGCCTCGGGCTCGGCCGTCGGATAGGGCCCGCCCGCGACGACGACGGTCTCGGGACTCACCGACTTGACCGCCGCCGCCAGCGCGAACATGCACTCGCGCTCGCAGGTCAGCGCGCTCAGCCCGACGAGCACCGGGCGGAGTTCGCGCACCATCGCCGCCACCTGGTCGACCGGCGGCGGCGACGCGCCGTACATGTCGAAGCCGGCATCGTAGAGCGTGACGTCGGCCTGATCGCGCAGCCCGGCCGCGAGCAGCATGATGCCGAGCGGCGGTGCGAGCGACGGACGGTCGGCCTTCGGCGCGGTCTTGATCAGCAGCACGTGGGGCTTCATGCGGTCCTCTTCTCTTCGTGGTAGGCGAGCTCGGTGTTGACCGCGCGCGGATCGGCGGCTCCCCCGGTGAGGCGGTCGACGCAGGCCATCGCGGTCTCGATGACGTGGTCGGTGTTGTGGTAGCGGTACATGCCGCCGCGACCGATGACCTGCAGGTTGGCGAAGCCATCGAGATAGCGCTCGATGGTCTCGAGACGACCCCGGTGTCCGGTGTCCATGCGCGGATACGCCGCCGGCGCGCGTACGACCGCGCTGCCGAGCACCTCGTCGGGCGCGAAGAAGCCGAGCTCCGCGGTGAGGTCCCGGGTGGCACGCGCGACCAGCGCCGCGTCGTCCTGGCGCCAGGTCGCATCGCCGACGTCGCAGAAATGCTCCGCGACGATCGAGGTCTTGTCCGCCGGCGCGAGATCCGGGCTCCAGTTGCGCGGTTCGGTGACGCGGCCGAACGAGATCGCCGGCGACGGAAAGTAGATCCACGATTCGGGCCGCACGCTCGGCCGATCGACGAAGACCGCCGCGAACACGACGGCGCGGAAACCGAGACCGTCGACGGCCTGCTGCACCGCCGCGGGCGGCGCCGGGTCGAGCAGGCGGACCAGCGCCGTCACCGGGATCGAGCTGACCACGACCTCCGGGCTGCAGGTCGCGACGCCGCCACCCGCGAGCTCGATCGCGGTGAGTCTGCGGCCATCGTGTCGGATCCGCACCGGCTCGGTCGAAGTTGCCACGCGCTGCCCGAGCTCGGCCGCGAGGTTGTCGCAGAACTGGCCGTAGCCGAAGCGGGGGTAGTGAAAGCGCTCGACCATCGACTCGACCGCAGCCGGCCGCCGCCGGAACAGCGCGTTCACGAGCGTCGCGCGCAGGTCGAGCCCCTTGACACGCTGCGCCGCCAGCCCGGCGTCGATGTCTTGCGCCGACAGCCCCCAGACCTTCTCGGCGTAGACCTTGAAGTAGGTCTCGTAGAGCGTGCGGCCGTAGTTCCGCAGCATCCAGTCCTCGAGCGATCGCGGCGCGCCCGGCGGCGTGCGCCGCAGACCGAGCCGCACGAGGTCGGCGGCGATGCGCGCGGCGGTCAGCGGCCCGACGTGCCGCAGCGCGTTCCAGGGCCGGATCGGGTAGTCGACGAAACGGCCGCGGAAGTGGATCGAGCTTCTGCGATCGACCTCGATCAGGTCGTCGCCGATGACGTCGGCGAAGAAGCCGGTGACCGCAGGATTCTTCGAGTAGAAGCGATGGCCACCGAGGTCGAACCGGAACCCGTCGCGCTCGATCGTGCGCGTCAGGCCGCCGACGTGCGCGGCACGCTCGATGACGTTCACCGACCAGCCGCGACGATGCAGCAACGCCGCCGCCGACAGCCCGGCCGGTCCGCCGCCGAGCACGAGTGCGTCGCGCGCGCTCACCGGTATTCCCCCCCGTGCGCCGAGGCGGCCGCCGTGTTGACCGCAGTGATCACCGTGAGTCGTTCGTCGTCGGTCATCTCGGGGTGGGTCGGCAGCGACACGACTTCGGCCGCGAGCCGCTCGGCGACCGGCAGCGAGCCGAGCGGATACGCATCGAGCTCGAAGCCCCTCTGTCGGTGGATCGGCAGCGGGTAGTGCACCTGCAGCGGCACACCGAGGCGTTCGGCTCCGGCGAGCAGCGCGTCGCGGGCGCGGTGACGCACGACGAACTGGTGCGGCGCCCAGCTGGATCCGGCGCGCTCGACCGCCGGCACCAGGCAGCTCGCGTCGAGGTCCGCGCGATAGGCCCTCGCGTGCTCTCGCCGCCGCGCGTTGCCGGCGTCGAGCTCGGCGAGCCGCAGCCGCAGCACTGCCGCCTGCAGCTCGCCGAGCCGACTGGTGATCCCGCGGCCGTCGTGCACGCCGGGCGCGACGAGCCCACCGTTGCGCAGCCTCCTGAGTCGGGCGTCGAGCTCGCCATCGCGCGTGATCACGGCCCCCCCGTCGCCGAGCGCGCCGACGTTCTTGGTCGGGTAGAACGAGAAGCAGCCGGCGATCCCGAACGTGCCGACGAGCTGGCCCTCGCTGGCCGCACCCTGCGCCTGCGCGCAGTCCTCGATCAGGGGCACGCCGTGGCGCGCGGCGAGCGCCGCGACCTCGCGAATCCGCACCGGCTGGCCGTAGAGGTGCACCGCGATCACCGCGTCTGCCCCGTCTGCGAGCGCGCGCTCGAGGGCGCCGAGATCGATGCCGAAGTCGTCCGCGCTCGAGTCGACGAACACCGGCCGGGCGCCGGCAGCCCAGATCGCGAGCGCGGTGAACGGCGAGCTGTGGCTCTGCGTCACCACCCGCCCGCCGGCACCGACGCCGAGCGCGCGCAGCGCCAGCTCGATCGCCTCGGTGCCGGAGCCGCATGCGGCACAGCGCAGCTCACCGCCGCCGTGCATCGCGGCCATCTCGCGCTCGAACGCGGAGAGCTCGTCGCCGAACAGGAAGCGGCCCGAGCGCACGACGCGCGCGACGGCTTCCTGGATCTGCGGCAGCTGCCGCTCCGCTTCACGCCGCAGGAACGGCGGCAGGTGGGGCGTGGTCGACGAGTTGGCGAGCATGGAGATCGGACCAGAGGGCCAGGAGGCCGTCGCGGAGCGGCGTACACTCGTAGCCGAGCGCGATGGCCTTCGCCGAGCGGAAGACCCAGTCGTGACGAAGAAAACGCAGCGCCGCTGCGGACAGCCGCGGCGACCGGCGCGCATGCGAAATGCGTGCCGCGAGCTCGGCACAGCGGCCGAGCGCGAGCAGCGGCGCGAGCGGCAGGTCGCGTGGGACGGCGCGCCCCGCCCAGGCACCGACCTGGGCACAGAGCTCGCGAAGGGACGCGACCGGTCCGCCGAGCAGGTAGCTCTCGCCGACCCGACCGCGCTGCCGCAGCAGCAACAGCCCGCGGGCGACATCGGGGGCCCACGCCAGGGTCCAGCGCCGATCGAGTGCGGGAAAGCCGCGCAGCCGGCCCGAGACCTGCCGCTGCACGAGGTCGGCGATCGGATTGCGCGCGGCGGCGGTGCCGGTGCCGTAGACGACGCCGGGACACGCGATCACGACCGGCGCGCTGCCGTTGGCCGCGAGCTCGGCCAGGCGGACGTGGGCGCGGTGCTTGCTGCGCTGATAGTCGTTCTGCAGGTTCGCCGTCGGCGCAACCGCGCGCTCGTCGACGACACCCTCGGAACCGCTCGCGCTCGCCGCACCGGTCGCACCCGAGGGCCCGAAGACCGTGAACGACGAGACGTGCACGACGCGCTCGACGCCGCATTCCGCCGCCGCGCGCGCGAGTTCGACCGCGGCGTCGACGTTGACGCGCTCGAACTCGCCCGGATCGCGCCGCCACTTCTCGGTCACGGCGGCGAGATGGTAGACCGCCCGCACCGAGCGCAACGCCGACCGCACCGCCACGCGATCGCCGACATCGCCGGCGACGACTTCGCAGCCGGCCGCTACCGAACCGGGATCGCGCGCCAGCAGGCGCACGTCGTCGCCGGCAGCGCGCAGCGCCTGCACGACGTGGCGACCGAGCAGACCCGTGCCGCCGGTGACGAGCACCGGTTCAGGTCGATGCGACGCGAGAAACGAGGGCACGGACAAGCCTAGGCTCCGCGGCCAGCATAGAGGCTCCCGCCACGGCCCGACAGCGGGGGTTGAGCAGACGGTGACCCCCAGCTAGCGTGACGCAGCTCCGCACTTCCATCCGTCCGCTTCCATCGCGAAGGCCTGGCCTTCGAGTGCGCCCCCGGCGAGAACCTGCGCGATGTCGCCGGTCGCGCCGGCGTCGCGATCTACCGCAGCTGGCACGCGTTCCTGAACTGCAAGGGCAAGGGCAAGTGCGGTTCGTGCCGGATCGAGCTCGCCGACCCGGCGTCGGTGCAGCCGGCCGAGCGCACATCAGCGGAAAGCCGTCACCTCGACCGACGGTTCTCCGACGCCGGCACCCGCCTCGCGTGTCAGATCGAGATCTGCGGCGACGCGGTCGTGCGCACGCAGGCGACGAAGGGCGGCAAGCGGGTCGAGACACGGTCGTTCATCCCGAGGAGTTTCTGAAGGTGGGCCCGCGGAGCGGGCCCACCTTCAGAAACTGCAATGCTGGAACGCCGCAACGCGGGGCGGCTACGCCGGCGTATGGGAGCAGCTGGCCCCGCGGCGGCGTTCGGGACCTGGCCACGGGCAGCCGCGGGGATGTCACATCGTGACGGCGTCGGCGGGCGGCTGTGTGCTCGGGCGGTGGGTCGCGTGAGTCGGGGGCGACCGTTGGATCGTGAGTGGGTCGCGGGGCCGAGGGTGATCGCGCTTCCGATGTTTGTTCGGCGCGCGCTCCTCAGCGGCGGAGCTCGCGGAGCGTGAACCAGGTTCGGCGCTGGACGGAGCGGCGGTAGACGGTGACCTCGATCTCGGTCTCGCCGTCCTCGAGCGTGAGTCGGAAGGTGTCGGACGGCGTGTCGCGCAGGGTGGCGGCGGGATCGACCGGAGTCGGCGCCGGCGTGGCGGTGTCCTCGTCGTCGAAGGTGGTCTGGTCGTCGAACGTAGCCTGGTCGTCCTCTTCCTCGTCGTCCCAGCCGGCGACGCCGGGACCGATGTCCTCGTCTTCGAGCTCGTCGCCGACTTCGTCGGTCGGTGGTGCAGCCGCGGCGGCCGGCGCCGTGAGCGGGCGGTAGAAGGCACGGACCTCGGCCACCGGGCGCGGGGTCGAGAGGTCCCAGGAGTGACCCTGCCGCCGCGGTGGTGGCACCTCGTCGTCGCCTTCGCCGAGGTCGACGACCTCGAGTGCGGCGTCGCGTTCGAGCTGCGACGGCTGGAAGACCGGGATGTCCGGCCGGACCGAGCCCGGCAGCCCGGGGCTGCCCGTGGGCCCACCACCGCAGGCGGCGAGCGCAGCCAGGATGCCGACGAGTGAGGGCGCGCGCATAGCAGGCATGCATCGGCCGCCGGACCGGGCGGACGTGAGCCCACCGTCGACTTTCGCGGCAGGGTTGGACCACGGACCGGCCGACCGGCAAGCTCGGGCCGATGCGCACCCTGCTGCTGCTCGTGCTGCTCGTCGCCGGCTGTGCGGTCCGGACCCCACCGGCGATCGAACGGCCGAACCTGCTGTTCCTGTTTGCCGACGACCTGCGTCGCGACGCGCTCGCGGCGTTCGGCGGCGAGCTGGCGCCGACGCCGGCGCTCCATGCGCTCGCTCGGCGCGGCACCGCGTTGGACGACGCCTACTGCATGGGTTCGCGCCACGGTGCGGTCTGCGTGCCGTCGCGCGCGATGCTGCTGTCGGGCCGCGCGCTGCCGCACGTCCGCGACGATCTCGCCGGCGTCGTGACGCTGCCCGAGCTGTTGCGCGAACGCGGCTACGCGACGTTCATGGCCGGCAAGTGGCACAACGGCGACAAGGCGCTGCGGCGCGCGTTCCCGGCCGCGCGCGCCGTGCTGCGCGGCGGCATGTCGAACCACTTCGCGATGGACCTCTGCGACGTCGAGGCTGGCGAGATCGTGCGCCAGGGCGTGCGGCCGGGCCATTCGACCGACCTGTTCGCCGACGCGGCGATCGAGTTCCTGAACTCACGCCGCGGCAACGACGAGCCCTTCTTCGCCTACGTCGCGTTCACCGCGCCGCACGACCCGCGCGATCCGCCGCCGGCATGGCGCGAGCGACTCGCGCGCCGCGGCCGCCCGCAGCTGCCGGCCAACTTCCGCGGCCAGCACGGGCTCGACCTCGGCAAGGCGACGATGACGGTGCGCGACGAGAATCTGCTCGGCTGGCCGCGCGATCCCGAGCTGCTGCGCGACCAACTCGCCGACTACCGCGCGCTGATCGCGCACCTCGACGCGCGCATCGCCGAGGTGCTGACCGCACTGCGGGACAGCGGCCATCTCGACGACACGATCGTGGTGTTCGCGAGCGACCATGGGCTCGCGCTCGGCAGCCACGGGCTGCTCGGCAAACAGAGCGTCTACGAGCACTCGATGAGCACACCGGTCGTGCTCGCCGGCCCGGGCGTCCCGGTCGGCGCCCGGCGAGACGGCCTGTGCTACCTGCTCGACCTGATGCCGACGCTGCTCGCGGCCAGCGGCACGCCGGCGCCCGAGGGGGTCGACGGCCGGGATCTCTGGCCGCTGATCCGCGGCGAGGCCGGCGGCCGCGACGCGATCGTGCTGCTCTACGCCGCCAGCCAGCGCGCCGTGCGCGTCGGCAACCGGAAGCTGATCCGGCTGCCGCAGATCGACCGCACGCTGCTGTTCGATGTCGGCGACGACCCCGACGAGATGCGTGATCTCGCGTCGGATCCCGCATTCGCCGACGTCCGCGCCCGACTCGAGGCCCGGCTGCGCGCCGAACAGGCCGAGGTCGACGACGAGCTGCCGTGGACCGCGCCGGAGGTGCAGCCGGCGACGATCGACCTCACCGGCAAACGCTTCCCACCCGATCGCTGGCAGCCCGACTGGATCGTCGAGAAGTACTGGCCGGAGCAGTACTGGCGGCGGCGCTGAGACCGGCTGCGGCGGTCAGCGCCAGACGCAGGCCCGCCGGATCGATGTCGACGGGTCCGTCATCCATCCGACCACGACCGGCTCACCGCAGTCGCTCGCGACGCCGAGGGCCTCCGATCCGAAGCTGCCCGCCGGCGCGGGCAGCGCCTGCACGCTGTTGGTGTTGTTGTCCCACCAACAGGGCGGGAGGCCGCTCGAGTCCGCCGAGAAGCCGACGAACACCGCCGCGTCGGCCAGCATCGCATGGCAGCCGTTGTAGCCGGGCAAGGGCAGCGAAAGCGTCGGCAGCGGTGTCGCGCCGCTGGCATCGGTCCAGCGATAGGGTGTCAGGCCCCAGTTGCCGATGACGGTCGATCCATCGTCGCTGATCGCGCGCGGCCCGTCATCGAAGGTCGTCACGCCGGGCAGGCCGACGAGCACCTCGAAACCGGCAGCAAGACTCCACCGCCAGCTCGAGCCGCCGAAGTTCGCGCCGGCGACGAACAGGCCGTTGGTGCTGATCGCGGCCGCCCACGAACCGGATGTCGCAGCGCCGAGGAGCTGCATGCCGGTCGCGGCGGTCCAGATCCACGCACGCGGGACGAAGGACACGTCGGCGCGGCCGACGACGGTCGTCCCATCCGCGCTGATGCCGCTCGGCAGGACCCGGGTCCATCCGCTCGGCATCGGCCCGAGCGGCTGCATGCCGGTCGCGGCGGTCCAGCGGAACGGGACCTCGTTGAAATCCCCGCAGTGCCCGACGATGACGCTGCCATCAGCGTTGACCGCGCTGGCGAACGAGGTCTGCTCGCCGGCGAGCACCCCGAGATCGGTGATGCCTCCGGCGTCGGTCCACGCAAACGCCCGCTGATAGGCGTTGGCGTTCGGCGAATGGCCGACCACCACCTTCCCGTCCGCGCTGACGGCCATCGCCGCCGAGTCGGAGAACGCGTAGCCGAGGTCCGGTAGGACGGTGAAGGTCGTCGGCGGCGGTGGCGCCGACCACGGCGGCCCCACTCCCCCGGGCGCGCCGTCGATCACACCGGTCGCGGCGTCCGAGACCACGAGGCCGGCGGGGTTCGATGCGCCGGGATCGAACACGATCGCCTGCTGGAAGAACCGCGATCCCGCGAGCGGTCCACCGGCCAGCGCGCTCACCGACCAGGTCGCCTGGCCGTTGGCACCGACGATGACCTGGGTGATGTCCGGGCTGACGTAGCCGTTGCACAACGGCATTCCGAACAGCGCCATGTTGAGCGGCAGCGGCCCGAACACGGAGGATGTCGCCGAGAAGCCGGTAAGCAGCGCGGCAGCGTCGATCGGCAGGTTGTCGACGGTCACCGAGAACGGCTGCCCGCCGATCGGTACGGTCGACGCCGTCAGGGTGCTGATGCCGCTGCTGCCGATGCACCCGGGAGCCCAGAAGCGGTAGTGCGAGTTGCCCTTCGTATTCACGTACTGGGCCCCGGTCGCGAGCGGATCGAGCCAGTCCGACAGCCGCGTCGCGGGCGTGCCGCCACCCGCCCAGGCGGTCGCGAGCCTCCCGTACCAGTCCGGCTGGTCGTTGCCGCAGGCGGCGGCGCCACCATGGAGCTGACCGACGATCCGATGCCGCGGATTCAGCAGCGGAGCGCCCGACGATCCGCCGGCCGTCGACCCCGCATCCCAGTCCGTCACCCGCAGGTGGGTGCCGGGCACGATCGGCGTGTTGTTGATCAGCACCGCGGAGTACTCGATGTCGACCTCGTCGTACTCGAACGAGATCTTCTTCGCGTCGCCGGCGGGGTGATGAATCGTCGCTGCGGCAGGGAAGCAGTCGCCGTCGCGTTGCCAGCCGAGCCAGGTCACACCCCAGTTCGGGTTCGGCGCGACGTTCAGCTCGAGCAGCAGCATGTCGGCGGGCACGTACTCGGCACGAATCACCGCGCCGGCCGTGGTCCAGAGCTGCTGGGCATCGCTGGCCCCGCACGAGCTGTTCTCGTAGTTCCAATAGAAGACGAGTGAGCTGGCCGACGACGCCCCGACGCCGCAATGGGAAGCCGTCAGGAACAGCAATCGGCCGTTCTCGGCGGTGTTGTTGATCAGCGCGCCGGTGCAGAGGAAGGCGCCGCCGATCGCGTAGCCGGCGACGCCGGAGACCTCGTGGAGCCAGGCCGCGCCCTGACCGCACCGCACATCGATGTCACACGGTCCGTCGACCCCGATCCCCCCCGGGCTGCCGATCGCGTCGCGTCCGGCGCCGAAGAATCGGTAGCCGCTCGCGATCTGTCCGAGCACCAGGTCGAGGTCGTCGCGCCGCGTCGTCGGCAGGTAGACCTCGACGACGATCTCCGCACCGCGTACGACGGGGGTCCAGAGCTGTCCGTCGGGCGTCACGTTCGCCGCGGTGAGCGGCGGCAGGATGTGCGAGTAGTCCGCCGAATGCACGATCATCCGCGCCGAGCCCGGCAGCCGACACGTGGTGAAGCCGAGGTTGACGTGGTCTGCGCCCGGTGCCTGGATGCGCAGGCGCCACAGCGACCATGCATCGTCGACGTCGTCCCAGGTGCCTGCCGTATCCGTCGTGGCGCTCGTCGCCGTCGCGATCGCGAACCTCGCCGGCAGCCCGGCGGCCCGGCGTTGCTCGTCTTCGAGCGCGATCGCGCGGCGATCCAGCGCCGGCACGCCGACGGTGTCGACCTGTTGCAGCGGCGTTACGTCCGGCGCGAGGCGACCGATCGGATCGACGCCCTGACCGGCAGCGGCAACGGGAATCGCCAGAGCGGCGGTGAGAACGAGGGTGGCTCGGCTGGTTGGCATGGGTCTTCGGAGGGCGGCTGTTTCGCGGCGGCTGCCGCTCAGCGCAACAACGGCGCCAGCGCGTCGGCGATCGCGCGCGCGACGATCTCGCCACCGGCGCGCGAGTAGTGGCCGCCGCCGTCGACGAACAGCGCGGCGTGGTCGGGTGCGGCGGCGAGCGGCGGCGTGACGTCGATGGTCGGCACCGAGAGCTGCTCACCGACCGCGACCCAGCGCCGGATCGCGAGCCCCTTCTCGAGCCGTGCCGGATCGAATCCGAGCTGCGGCAGACGCTCGGCGCGCGCGGCGTCGTCGAACTGCCAGAGCGTCGGCAACACCGCGAACACCAGCGGACGGCCGGCCGCGATCGCCTGCGCGCGTTCGAACGACGCGCGGATGTTGGCGTAGACCCGCGGAATGACGGGTGACGTGCCGGGCTCGAACACGTGCTGCTCGTCGATCCAGTCGAGGAACAGGCCGGCGAAGGCACGCCCGTGGCCCGGGTACTTGCCGGGCAATCCGGCCATCGTCGCGACCTCGGCCGAGTTCGGTGGCACGGTGGTCAGCGGCGACCAGCTCGGATGGTTGACGAAGATCCAGGTCTCGAGCCAGAGCCACGCGCGCGAGTGGACCGCGAGCCGGAAGCGCCGCGACGTCCGCACCAGGCGCGCCATCGGGCCGTCGAAGCGCAGCCCGCCGCAGACCGCGAGGTCGATCCGCATGTCGTCGATCGGGTCGTTGCCCGGACTGCTGCAGAACACGAACGCGTCGGGCTCGAACTTCGGGTCGAGCCATGCCATGTGCTCGACCATGTGCTTGGTTCCGAAACCCGGGATGCCGCCGTTGCCGACCGTCGCCGGCCGACCGCGCGCGGCGAGTTCGGTCGCGAGCAGCGCCGGCAGCGAATGGTCCTGGTCGACCATGAAGCCGAACACCATCGAATCGCCGAGCACGAGCACGCGCAGTTCGCCGGGACGCTTGTCACCGACCTCGTCACCGCGCATGCCGAGCGCGTTGACCGCGAGCTCGGTGCGGGTGTCCCGGGCCTCCAGCACGCCGCGGAAGCCGGGGCGGAAGCAGGTGTGCCCGTCCGCGGTCTCGTCGTAGAGCCCGACCTCGTCGAACATCGCGTACTGCGGCGGCAACTGCCAGAACAACCGGAAGCCGAGCTCGAGCAGTGCCGCCGTCACCGTCAGCGCGACCAGCAGCGCGATCGCGATGAACAGCAGCCGCCGACGCCACCGCGGCCGCGCACGCCTCGGTTCGGCTGTCATCGGGCCCGCGCTACGCGTTCGCGGCCCGCGCCGGCAGCAGCTCGCCGAGGAACTGCGGCAGCATGCGCCGCCAGGTGACCCAGTCGTGCCGCCACTCCTTGCCCCAGGCGTCGACGCGGTTCGGGATGCCCTTCGGCCCGAGCACGCGCTCGACCTTCCAGCTCTGCTCGGGCTCCTCGAAGTCGCCCTGGCCGTGCGCCAGCAGGACGAAGCGCTGGCGCAGTCGCTCGAGGTGATCACCCTGCAGGTCGCCGACGAAATCGAGCGGCGAGCTGTCGTAGTAGTCGCGCGTGATGCGGCCCGGCAGGAACTTGTCCATGTTGTAGGTGCCGCTCATGCAGATCGCGGTGCCGAACACGTCGGGGTGACGACAGGTCAGCGCCAGCGCATTGAACGCGCCGATCGACGCGCCCGCGGTCCAGATCGGCCCGGGATCGCCACCGCAGTCGCGGTGGATCGCCGGCGCGACCTCGCGGTAGAGGCAGGCGTCGAACATGTTCTGCGCCCGCGCCGCCTTGTCGAGCGTGTCGCACTCCGTGAGCCAGGCCTGGCCGGCGACCGAGTCGACGCAGTAGACCTTCAGCCGCAGATCGGTGATGAAGTCGGCGACCGCGTCGATCAGATGGAAGCGTTCGGGCTCCTCGGCGTCGCCGCCCGCGGTCGGGAACAGCAGCAGCGGCGTACCCATGACGCCGTAGCGGACGAACGTGATCTCGCGGCCGTTCAGCGCCGGGGACCGCCAGGTGACCTTGTGCTTGCTCAAGACTTCGATTCCTTCTCCATGTCGTCGACCGACTGCCGGACGAGCGCCACGAACCGCTCGGTGAACTCGTCGACCTCGTGCGCCGGGAACAGGTGCGCCACCTTGCGGCGCGCCGCCTCCATCAGCCGGTCGCTGCGATACCACGCGTTGGCGGCCTCCTCGAGCGGCCGCAGGTGCTTCTTGCAGAATGCGTCGAACTCGTCGGCCTGCAGCCGCTCGCGCGCGATCCGGGCGTAGCCCTTCAGCTTCTCGGAGTACGGGATGTCCTGCTTCGCGATCGCGTAGTACGGCGTGAAGTCGAGGTTGCGCGGCATCGCGCGCCCGGTCGCGGCGGTGAACACCGCCCACTTCAGGTTGCTCGTCAGGTACCACGGCCAGTGGTAGTGGATCGAGTTGATCTGGCTGTCCGGGCACGGGTTCGCGAAGTCGATCGGATAGAACACGCCGTCGCGACGCAGCGCCTCGCAGCTGTTGAAGTCCCAGCCGAAGAACGTGTTGATGGTCAGACAGGTGTCGACCATCGTGCGCTCGTCGGCAGCGCTGCAGAAGCCACGCTCGGTGGTGTAGCGCTCGTGCAGCGGGTTCTCCGCCACGTACTTGATGATCCGCACCTGCGGTCCGATGCCGATCGCACGCACGAACAGGTCGGAACCGTCGACCGCCTTCTGCACGTGCATCAGGTAGCGGTCGCTGTGCTCGTAGGCGTCGCGCAGCCCGGCCTCGTCGTCGGCCCGGCTGACGCCCTGCCAGCCACCGCCGTCGTACGGCTTCATGAACGACGGATAGCCGACGCTGCGACCGATCTCGCCGAGATCGAACATCCTGGCGTAGGCCCGCAGCGTGTAGTCGAGATCGTCCTTCGGCTCGTAGCTCTTCTGCGGCAGCATCAGGGTCTTCGGCACCGGCATGCCGAGCGCGATCATCGCGCAGTACGAGCTGTGTTTGGTGTAGCTCTGCACCGACCACGGGTTGTTGTAGACGTAGAGGCCGTCCATCAGGACCGCCTTCTTGATCCACTCGCGCTGCAGCGTGAACCAGTGCGTCAACCGGTCGACGACGACGTCGTATTTGCAGCCGGCGCCGAGCTCGAACGGCTGGATAGCGACCCGCTCACAGGCGAAATCGACGACCTCCTTGCCGATCCGGAGCTCGAGCTTCGCGTTCCTGAGGATCTCCTCGAACGCGATCGGCCAGCAGATGTCGGCGCCGAGCGAGAGTCCGATGTGGCGGGTGCGGCGAGTCGAGGCGGTGGGCATGAGGGCTGGCGGAACCTTACTCGTAGACCATCCAGAGCGGGCCAGGGAACAGGAAGGAAAGGCCTTCGCGCAGCCGGTCGCGCCAGTTCTCCCAGTTGTGGCCGTCGTTGGCCTCCCGGAACCGGACGTTCATGCCGGTCTCGCCGAGCAGCGGCAGCAGCGACCGGTTGTAGTAGATCAACGACTCGTAGACGCCGCAGCTCATGAAGACCTGGTCGGCCGGCCGACCGGGCTGTTTGCGGAAGCGGTTGACGAACGCGACCACCGGGTCGAACACCGGGCCGCGGTCGTGTTCGCCGATCTCGGTGAACACGAACGACCCCGACTGCAGCAGCAGCTTGCCGAAGAACCCCGGGTGCTGCCACGCGGTCGCGAGCGACGCGACCGCACCGAAGCTCGCTCCCATGATCGCGCGCGCCGACGGCTCGCGCACCAGCGGCAGCAGCTCCTCCATCGCCGGCACCAGATCCGTGACGATGAAGTCGCCGTGGCGCGGGTCGGCCGCGTACTCGTTCATGCGATCCGGCGACTGCGTCAGCACCGCGATCAACGGCGGGATCTCGAGCCGATGGATCAGGTTGTCGAGCACGAACTGCAGGTTGGCGAACTGCAGATAGTCGAAGCCGTCGTGCACCACCAGCAGCGGATAGCGCCGTGACTCGCGGAACCGCGCCGGCCGGTAGATCTGGATCTCGCGCCACTCGCCGAACGCCTTGCTGTCGACATGGCGGGTCTCGAGCGTGCCGGCGCGTGCCTCGGGATCCTCGACGCTCCAGTCCGGCGGCGCGTAGCCCTCGCCGTAGACCACCGAGTTGGCGCCGAACGGATCGCGTGCGAGGTGCTGGTTGAGCGGATCGCGCACCAGCCGACCGCGACCGCGGCGCTCGATGCCGAGCTTGTACTCCATGCGCGAACCGCGCGGCAGGTCGATCTGCAGCACCCAGGTGCTGCTGCGCCCCACGCGCCGGAACGGTAGCGAACCCGGCAGGCCGTGGATCCAGTGGTGCAGCGTCACCTCGTCGGCCGGGCCGTGGAACAGGAACGTGACCGAGCGACCCTCGACCTTCGGGAACTCGGTCGCGGCGATCAGGCTCTCGACCGCGGCGTCGCCGCGCTCCACCGCGCTTTCGATGTCGGCCATCACGACGCTCATGCCGACACCTCGCGCGGTCGGCCGTCGGTCGGATCGAGCACCCGCGAACCGTCGGTGGCGGTCCACTCGCGCCCGTCCCACTGGAAGTGCGCGCCGCGGTCGAGCAGCGCACAGTGCGCCGGCGCGAAGCGACGCGCCAGCACGCCCATGCTGCGCTGGTCCTCGAGCCGCAGCCGATGGATCGCGTGCGGCAGTGCGACGAAGGCCCCCACCGCGCCGAAACCGGCCTCCATGATCTCGGGGTAGTTGCTGCCCTGCGGCGGGGAATCGTGGAACAACACGATGCGCTCGCACAGCACCATCGCACCGGCCGACCAGGCGATCACCGGGCGATCGCCCCACAGACCGAGCACGTCGAACAACCGCATGCGATGCAGCAGCACGCCGACGTGACCGCCGGCGATCAGCAGGCACGAGGCCTGCTCGAGCTGGCGCGCGATCGCGTCGCGTTCGCGTTGCACCGCCGGTCGCTCGAGCGGGCGCCACTTCGCCTCGAACCGGCGGTGGACCTCGGCGACGCGCTTCTGATGCTCGGTGTCGAGCGCGCGGACCAGACCGAGCGCCTCGGCGCGTTCGGGCTCGAGCAGCTCGGGATCGTCGTCGCGGCGATGCAGCTCGAGCAGCGGGTCCATCAGGCCGAGCAGGCGCATGCGGTAGAGCTCCTGCATCTTGCGCAGCGTGTCGTGCCGGCCGCGCATCGCCTCGAACAGCTCCGAGTCGGACGCGAAGATGCGCTCGACGCGGGCCCAGACATCGAGGTTCTGGAGCGACCGGCCGAGATGAGCGACGAGTTCGTCGGTCTCGGGCTCGCGCTCCTCCCAGCCGGCCGTGATCGCGGCCAGCGGTCGCCGGTCCTGCGGCACGAGCTCGGCGACGGCGTCGCAGACCGTCTTCACGCGGCGCTGCGGGCCGAGCAGGATGGCGGAGGACAGCATCGGGGCGCTCTCGTAACCGAGGCCACGGCGCGAGGGAAGAGTCCGGCGGTGATCGCGCGCGCCGCCGCCGCAGCGCCGGCGGGTTCGTGAAAACACGGCGGGATCCGCTAACATCGTCGTCGAGGCGTTCGGACCCGACTCGGCTGCCGACCCGGCAGTTGCCCGTCCGGTCGT
>JAGQRB010000732.1 GCA_020425925.1 Planctomycetota bacterium | reverse complement strand
AGCCGCCGCGACGTCCTCTCGGTCGCGGCGAAGCCGATCGGCGAGCACTTCGGCGAGGCTCGCGGTCGGGACGACGTTCTGGGCGCCGAGCGTGTCGAACATCCGCGCGCGCTCCTCGAGCAGCTTCGAACGTGCGATCTCGAGCTGCTTCGCGCGTTCGCGCTGCACGTTGAGCTGCTGCTCGAGCGTGATGCCGCGATGGGCGGCCGAGCGAGCAGCGCGGTCGAGCATCTCGTCCTGCGCGCGCTGCCACTCCAGTTCGCCGCGACCGGCGCTCACGACCGACCTCCCGAGGTGACCGGCGCCGGCACGACGGCGCCGCTTGCAGCCCCCGCGGTCGGGGTCGGGAGATCGCCGGGAAGAAGGAACCGGCCGTGCGTCCCCCTGCAACGATGGCTGCCAGCGGCGGCACCACCCGGGCGCGCCGCGGGTTCCGGCGTGGCCACACGCGTGGCCACAAACCGGGGTCGAACGGGTGCCGGTCGCCCTCCGCGACCGTAGCCTCGCGCTGGGGCATCGAGGCCGCGCAACCCGTTGCCGCTCGTGTGGATGTGGCGGCGTGTCGGGATTCTCGACCTCGTCAGAGGTCGGGCGTTCTTCCCCGCTATCCGGTTTTCAAAACCGGTGCTTTCGGCCACTCAGCCATCCCACCGGACGGAAACGCTGGCCTTGCGCAACCTAGCCGCCGGCGCGCGATCAGTCGACGCTGACCTCGTCGAACACGTGGCGCGCGACGTACATCCGCGCGTGGGTCTGCACCGCCAGCGCGATCGCGTCGGACGGCCGGCAGTCGACGGTGGTCTCGGGGCCGGTCGCGTCGGGGCCGAGGTCGCGCGGCACGAGGCCGAGGAACGCGTAGAACGTGCCCTCGCGCAGGTCGTTGACCACGATCCGGTGCAGGCGGTGGCCGAGCGTCTGGATCACGCGCGCGACCAGATCGTGGGTCAGCGGCCGTTGGGTCTCGATGCCGCTGAGCTTGCGGCGGATCTCGTCGACCTCGTGGTGGCCGATCACGATCGAGAAGGTGCGGGTGCCCTGGCACTCCTTGAGCGCGAGGTACTGCGGGGCGTCACCCTTGGTCTGGATGATGACCCGCGAGAGTTCGACTTCGATGAGATCCATGCGCGGCCTGCGACCCGGAGTCTAGCCCGGGGCCTGCGCCGGCTATAACGCTGCGGTGGCTTTCCGCGCCGAGGTGATCGATCCCGTGCTCAGTGTCGCGACCCGCAGCGGTCGCGTCGAGTCGTGGCATCGCGGCGCGCTCGCGATCTGCCACGGCGGCGGCGAACGCGTCGAAGTCGCGTTCGCGCTCGGCGACGTCGAGCGCCCGGTCTACGCGCGGTCGGCGACCAAGCCGCTGCAGGCGCTGCCGTTCTTCGAGCTCGGTTTGCACGAGCGCCTGGGGCTCGACGCCGCCGAGATCGCTCTCATGGTCGCGAGCCACGACGGCACTCCGCTGCACGTCGAGGTCGCGGGCCGGCTGCTGGCGCGCGGCGGGCTCGGCGAGAGTGCTCTGCGCTGTGGACCGCACGCGCCGTTCGATCCGGCGACGCGGCGCGCGCTGCTCGCGACCAACTCCTCGCCGACGCGGCTGCACAACAACTGCAGCGGCAAACACGCCGGCTTCCTGCTGCTGGCGCAGGCGCTCGGCGACGACCTCGCGCGCTACCTCGAGCCCGACAGTCGGTGCCAGCGCGCGGTGCACGACGCCGTCGCGGCGATGACCGCGCCGGCGGGGGCGGGGGCCGGGGCGACCGCGCCCGAGCTGCCGACCGGCCTCGACGGTTGCGGCGCGCCGACGGTCTGGCTGCCGCTGCTGGCGCTGGCGCGGGGATTTTGCCGTCTGGCGAACCCGACCGGGCTGGCGGACGTTCGCAGTCGGGCATGCCGAACGATCCTGGACGCGGTCCGCGAGCAGCCGGTCTGCCTCGCGGGCGAGCGCCGCTTCTGCACCGCGCTGGTGCGCGCGTTCGGCGGCGGCACCCGGATCTTCGCCAAGAACGGTGCCGAGGGCGTCTACGTCGTCGGGCTCGGGCCCGACCCGGCGCGCCCGCGCTTTCCGGAAGGGCTCGGCATCGCGGTCAAGATCGCCGACGGCAGCGAACGCGGCTACTGGCCGGTGATCGTCGAGACCCTGCGGCGGCTCGGCGCGTTCGGCGGCGACACGGTGCCCGAGGCGCTGCTGCCGTGGTGGCGGGTGCCGATCACCAACACGCAGAAGATCGCCGTCGGCGAGGTACACTCGGTGTTCGAATGGCCGGCGGCGATGGCATGAAGAACGTGCGGCGGGTGCCGGCGCTGGCAGCGCGGGCGCGCGCGGCGCACAAGGGTGACTGCGGCCGCGTGCTCGTGCTCGCCGGCAGCGACGGCATGCTCGGCGCGGCGATGCTGTGCGCGACCGCGGCGCAGCGCGGCGGTGCCGGACTGGTGCGGGTCGCGCTGCCGAAGGCGTTGATGGCGCCGTTCACGATCGCGGTGCCGTGCGCGACGACGCTGCCGCGCACCGCCGCGGTGGTCGCGCGCGCCGTGCTCGACAACGACGCGATCGTGATGGGACCGGGCCTCGGCGCGACGGCGGCGACGACGGCGCTGGTCGCGAACGTGCTCGCCGAGGCGCGCGTGCCGGTCGTGCTCGACGCCGACGCGCTCAACGTCGTGGCGCGACCGCGCCGCGGCGTCGATCGGCGGGCACTGCACACGCGCGCGTCGCTGGTGCTCACGCCGCACCCGGGCGAGGCCGCGCGGCTGCTCGGCACCACCGCCAAGGCCGTGCAGCAGGACCGTCGCGGCGCACTCGCCGGGCTCTGCCAGCGCAGCGGTGCGGTCGTGGTGCTGAAGGGTGCCGGCACGCTGGTCGGCGACGGCGAGCGCTGCTACGAGAACCCCACCGGCAACCCCGGGCTCGCGACCGGCGGCGCCGGCGATGTGCTGACCGGGCTGCTCGGCGCGTTCCTCGCCGAAGGCGTGGCGCCGTTCGACGCGGCTTGTGCCGCGGTGCACTGGCACGGCAAGGCCGCCGATCTCGTGGCCGGTCGGCTGTCCGAGCGCGGCCTGATCGCCTCGGACCTGCCGCTCGCGATCGCCGAGGTGCTGCCGTGATGCCGTCGCGCGCGAGCTCCGCCCTTCTGGTCGCCGGTCTGGCCGCTGCCACGGTCGGTCAGGATCCACTGGGTCCCGAGCCCTCGGGCCCCTCGGCCGCCGAGCTCGCGGCGCGCCAGGATCGCGGCGAGCTCGACGTCGCGGCTGCGATCGCCGCGCTGCGGGTCGGTGGCGAGGCCGGTCGCACCGTCGCTGCGATCGTGCGGCACGAGTGGCTCGAGGTGCCGGCCGCACTGCTCGACGGCGTCCAGGGCGATCACGGTGCGATGGCGCTGCTGCTGCGCGAGCTCGCGCTGGCGCCGCGCCCGTCGCTCGCGGCTTGGGCCGGCCAGCAGGCCGACCGCCAGGATCTGCCGGCCGATCTGCGGTGCTACGCGTTCGCCGCCGCGCTGCGCCCGCTCGCGGGTCGCGATGCCGATCTCCTGGTCGACACCGCGGTCGACGAGGACGGCGGCGACGGCTATCGCACCGCGGCCTGGTTGCTCGACCAGCGCTCGGCCGACCGCCTGATCGGTCGGCTGCACGCGGCGCTGCTCCAGGACGGCGTCGACTACACCCGACTGCTGCCGTTCTTCGATCGGCTGTCGCCGCGGGGCTATGAACAGCTCATCGGCCTTTGCGCCGCGTTGCCCGCCGAGCTGCGCGCGCCGCTGGTGCGCTACTTCCTGCAGGAGGACGTTCCGGCGTTCCTGGATCGGGTCGGCGCCGCGCTCGACGGCGAGATCCCGCTCGAGCCGATCTGGCTCACGCGTTCTGCCACGATGCTCGATCGGCCGGCGCGCGTCGACCGGCTGCTCGCCGTGCTCGGCGATCAGGACGCCGATGTCGCGCTGCAGGACGCGGCATTCCACGCGCTGGTCGCCGCCAGGATCTTCGCTGCGCCGGTGCTCGATCGCTGCGACGTCTCGCCCGATCGGTTCAGCGACATCCGAACCGTGCTCGACGCCGGCGTCGCCGACCTGCCGGTCGACCGCCTGCTCGACTGGCTGCGCGCCGAAGTGCAGATCGCGCAGCTCACCGCGGCGGCGCTGCGGCGGCGTCCGGTGCTCGAGCCAGCGCTCGAGCGCACGCTGCGCGACCTGCTCGGCGATGTCGTCGTCGACACGCCGACGCTCGACTTCGCGATGACCCTGGTGCACAAGGGCAGCCCGGCGACCGTCGCCGCGATCTGGCCACAGCTGCGCGAATCGGCGTTGTTCGATCAGTTCGTCGACGCGGTGGTGCGGCGCGGTGAGCCGTGGGGCCACGAGCTGCTGCTCGGCGAGCTCGCGCGTGTCGACGGCGCCGCGGCGACACCGGAGCTCGAACGCCGAGGCGACGCGGTTCGGCTCGCGCTGGTCGCACTCGGCGACCGCCGTCAGCTCGGTGAGCTGGTCGTGCGCGCGATGGCCGAGGCGCCCGGCTTCGTACGTCGCTGCACCCACTACGCCACAACGCTGTCGCCCGAGCTGGCGCTGCGGCTGCTGCGCGACGCGGCGACGCTCGAGGACGACGATCTCGCGGTCGAGCTCATCGGCTGGGCCGCGACTGCGAGCGCCGACCCCGAGGTCGATCGCGAGCTCCGCCGCATCTGGGACGACCGCGATGCCGAGTTCAGCGAACGCCAGCTCGCGGCGCTGCACGGCCTCGCGTCGGGTCGCGGCCGCAAGGTCCTGGTCGCCGATCTCCGGCTCGCGGTCGCTCCCGGTGCGCCGCTCGGCGACCGCGAGGAGGCGCTGTGCTACGAGCTCGTCGCGACGATGCCGACGCCGCTCGCGGCGACGGACGTCGAGTTGCTCGCGGAGATGGTGCTGCTGCTGCCGCTGGCCGATCCCGCCGCCGAACGCGCCCGCGCCGAACGCTGGTCCGACGGTCGCGTCGGTTTCCCGCTCGCGGCCGCGATCGGCAACCGGCTGCGCGGCGGTGACCCCGAGCAGGTCGAGCCGTTGTTCGCCGCAGTCGCCGAACGCGCGCGCGCACACCCCGAGTTCGCCGCGTTCGCGCCGCAGCGGCTGCTGGTGATCTGGCGCGCGCTGGTGCCCGATCCCGCGATGCAGGCGGCGGTGGCGCGCGCGACCGCGGCGCTGGTGCTGGCCGCGACGAACCCCGAGCGTGTCGGGGTCGGGGTGGCGCACCTGTTCGCGTCCGAGCTGGCCGAGCGGCGCGGCGAGCTCGCCGCCGCCGCCGATCATGCGGCCGCCGCGGTTGCCGCGCTGCTGCGCCAACCCGATACCGCATCGCTGGCCCGACTGTTCGTCGGCGACCGCGACCCCGGCGCCGGTTCGGACCCGTGGAGCGCGCTCGCCGCCAGGCCGTTCGTGGTGCGCGCGCGCATCGCGTTTGCGGCCGGCGAGCCCGATGCGGCGGCGCGGGCACTTCGCAACGCCCGCGAATTCGCCGGGCGCGACCGCGGCGCGCTCACCACGATCGACGAGCTCACGAAATCGAACAAGCAATGAGAGACACGACACGGATGGCCATGTTCTTCGCGTTCTGCTGTGCGACCGCCTGCGGCCGCGCGCAGGGCGAACCGCCGCGGGGCGAATCGTCCACGGGCGAGCAGGCGACCGCAGCGCAGGACGGAAAGCGACTCGTCGAGGAGATGCTCGCCAAGTTCAAGGCCGAGAAGATCGAGGTCGACCTCGAGCACAAGACCGTGACGATCCCGGTGGTCGTCAACCGGCAGCTCCAGGATCCGGTCGAGTACCTGTTGATCCACCGTCGCGGCAAGCGCCACGAGGCGATCTTCTACACCGAGTCGCAGCCCAGCGTGCTCAACGGCGCGCTGCTCATGATCGGCTTCGAGCAGGGCAAGAACGCGAGCGTCAAGGACATCGAGCCGCCGCCGACGATCGAACAGATCGAGCAGGGTGCCGAGACGGTGATCATCACGCCGCCCGCAGGCAAGCCGTTCTGGATGACCGTCAAGTGGCAGGATGCGGCCGGCAAGACGGTCGAGTACTGCGCCGAGGACATGGTGCTCGATCTGACGACGCAGGAGGCGGTCACCGACTGCAGCTGGGTCTATCTCGGCGGCCGGATGGCGCAGATCTACAAGAACGAGCCCGAGGTCTACGTCGCCGACTTCGAGGGCAACCTGATCAGCATCTGCTACCTGCTGCCCGACAACCATCTCGGCACGATGGTGCACAAGGACGCGCGCGACGACCAGAACTGGTGGCTGACCGACAAGGTGCCGCCGCCCGGCACCGAGCTGCAGTTCGTGTTCCACGCCAGCAAACCCGAGCTCGTAGAGGAGCGCGAGCGGCGCCTCGCGGCCGAGAAGGAAGCGGCCGGGAAGTAGACCTCGGTGGCACTACCCTGGGCGGGCGAGGCTGGTGGCCCGCGGTTCTCAGTAGATGTGGGTCTTGCCGCCGGAGGACATCGCCAGGCCGTTCGTGACGGTCGGGTCGAACACCAGCCACTGGAAGAACATGTCGACGCCGCTGAAGCCCGGGGGCAACGTCGGCATCACGAAGCGGAACTGGCCGTTCGCGGCCGGCGCGATCGCGGCGCTGTGCAGGTCGGGTGAGATCAGCAGCTGGGTCTCGTCGAGGCCGATCGATGCGAGGTTCACCGGCAGCGGGCCGACGACCGGTGACATCGTGT
>JAGQRB010000731.1 GCA_020425925.1 Planctomycetota bacterium | reverse complement strand
GCTCGTGATGCTCGAGGGCGAGGCCGCGGCGGTCACCGAGGCCGACGCGATCGCGGCGATCGCGCAGGCGTCGGAGTGGATCGCACGCTGCCACAAGGCGTTCGCCGAGCTGCGCGCGACCGCGGGGGCGCCACCGAAGCTCGAGCCGCCGCCGCCAACGACGCTGCCGACGGTGCCGGGAGCGACGATCGAGGCGCTGCGCGCGGCGCTCGGCACCGCCGAGAAGGCGGCGCGGCGGGCGGCGATCGCCGCGGCCAAGGAGGCCTGGATCGGCACGCTCGCGGACGACGAGCTGGGCGGCGCGCGGGCCGCGTTCGACGAGGCGGTCTACCGCGAGATGCGCGAACTCGTGCTCGCCACCGGCAGGCGCCTCGACGGCCGCGGCACCGCCGACATCCGACCGATCTGGAGCGAGGTCGGACTGCTGCCGCGGGCGCACGGTTCGGCGCTGTTCACCCGCGGCGAGACCCAGGCGATCGTGACCTGCACCCTGGGCAGCCCCGACGACGCGCTGCGCTCGTTCGCACTCGCCCCCGGTCTGCCCGACGAACGGTTCCTGCTGCACTACAACTTCCCGCCGTACTCGGTCGGCGAGACCCGACCGTTGCGCGGCCCCGGCCGGCGCGAGATCGGCCACGGCTCGCTGGCGCGCCGCGGCTTGCGGGCCGTGCTGCCGGCGCGTGCCGAGTTCCCCTACACGGTGCGCCTCGAGTCCGAGATCACCGAGAGCAACGGCAGCTCGTCGATGGCGACCGTCTGCGGCGGCACGATGGCGCTGCTGCATGCCGGTGTGCCCTTGCGCCGTCCGGCCGCCGGCATCGCGATGGGACTGATCACCGACGGCGCCCGCCACGCCGTGCTCAGCGACATCCTCGGCGACGAGGACCATCTCGGTGACATGGACTTCAAGGTCGTCGGCACCGCCGACGGCATCACCGCGATCCAGCTCGACAACAAGCTCGGCGGCCTGCCCGAGGGTGTGCTGGCGCAGGCGCTCGAACAGGCCCGCCAGGGCCGCCTGCACATCCTCGGCGAGATGGCGAAGACGATCGCCGCGCCGGCGACGCCGTCACGCTTCGTGCCGAAGGCGGCACGGCTCGCGATCATGCCCGACGCGGTCGGCGCACTGATCGGGCCGCGCGGAGCGAACATCAAGGCGATCACCGAGGCGACGCGCGCGCACGTCAGCGTCGACGACCGCGGCGAGGTGCTGATCTACGCCACCGACCAGAGCAGCGCACAGCGCGCGACCGCGATGGTGCAGCGCGCCGCCGGCGTGCTGAAGATCGGCAAGTGCTACCGCGGCTCCGTCACCGGCGTGAAGGACTTCGGCGTGTTCGTACGCATCAACGCGGTGAACGAAGGGCTCGTGCCGATCGAGGAGCTCGAGGAGGGTCACACCCAACGTGCGGGCGACGTCGCCAGCGAGGGTGACGAGATGATCGTCGCCGTGCTCGGCGCCGACGACCGCGGCCGCCTGCGGCTGTCCCGACGGCAAGCGCTCGGGGTGTCGGACAGCCAGATCGAGTTCTGAGATCCGCGCGTCAGCGTTTCTGCTTGCGGGCCCACGCCGCGTGCCGTTGCAGCTCCGGCGCCGCGCGCAAAGCGGCCAGCGTCGCGTAGCTCTTGGCCAACGTCGCCTCGTCGAAGAAGCGGTGCACGGCGCGGTGACAGTGCCGGCAGAGGTGCACGCCGGCCTGCAGCGCGGCGCGGTCGTGGTTCCGGCGATAGAACGGGCGGCGGTGCAGCTTGCGCGGGATCAGGTGATGGAACGTGAGCAGCCGCACCGCACCACAGAGTTCGCAGTGTGTCGATGCCGCCGCCGCCATCGCCTCGGCCGCGGCGCTACGACGCGACCCCGCGCGGCGCGTGCACGACCGCGTCCGGGAGCGTGCGCGCGACCCGCTTGCACGACTCGAGATCGAGCAGGCCGTAGGTGTGCGTGCCGGCCGGCCCCTTGCGCACGACGCAGAGCGCGCCGGCGCGGACCTCCTGGGCCTCGCGCGGCGACAGCTCGAGCCAGGGCAGGTTGCCGTCCGCGGTCGCAAAGTAGAACTTCACCGCTCCGGGCCCGGGCTTCCGGGCGTCGGCGATCATCGTGCGTACGGCGGCGAGCTCCTCGTGTTCCTTGCGGTCGCGTTCGCGCTTCTCCTGCTCGCGACGCGACTGCTCGCGGTCGCTCTGACGCAGCTGCTCGATCTCCTGCTGCCGAGCCTGCTGCTCGCGCTCGATCTGCTCGCGCCCCTTCTCCGAGCGCTCGACGCGCGCCTCGTGGGCCAGCCGTTTGCTGTCCTTGTCCGACAGGATCTTGGCCTTCTTGAACTGGTCGCGCAGGCTCATGTGGCGCGAGGATAGCCGCCGGTCGCGGCCCCGCCCAGCCCGTGCCGGCAGTCCCGGTCGCGGCGTCGATCCGGCGACTCAGCCGACGATGCCGGCGTCGGGCTCGACGAAGCGGACCGCCAGACCGACACGGCCGTCGCCCATCGACTCGGCGCGGACCAGCTCGCCGCGAACCACCGAGCCGTCGCGAACGCGGACCTGAACCGGGATCTTCGCAGCCGTCGTGAAGTAGACGCCCTGCAGCGAGATGTTCTCGCCCGACCCGGACACCGGCGCCGGTTCGAACTCGATGCTCACCGGCTCGGCGAAGCCGACTCGCTCGTGCTCGCGCATCTCGACCTTGGTCTTCGTGGTGCCTTCGCTCATCGTGCCTCCGCCTCGCCATCGGCAATTGCGCGCCGGGACTGAAACCTCCGTCGCGGGCAGGCTATCGTCCGGCCGTGCGCGAGAACCGCTACGAGCGCGAAGCCGGCTACGCGTTGCGCTATCGCGACACCCGCTTCCTGACCGGCACCGGCCGGCGGACGGATCGCCGCGAGCGCGCGGTCCTGCGACGCCTGCTGGCACGGGCGAGCTGGCAGCCGGGCCCATGGCTCGATGCGCCCTGCGGCGCCGGTCGGATGTCCGCCGAGCTGCCCGGACCGGTGGTGCAGCTCGATCGCGATCCGGCGATGGTCCGCGCCGCGCCGGGCGCGCGGCCGCGGGTCTGCGCCAGCGCGCAGCAGCTGCCGTTCGCCACCGACGCGTTCGCCGGCGCTCTCTGCCACCGCCTGCTGCAGCATATTCCGACAGCTGTCGAGAGGATCGACATCCTGCGTGAGCTCGCCCGCGTCACCAGGGGCCCGATCGTGGTGTCGTTCTTCGATGCGGCGAGTCTGCAGCACCTGCGCCGCGGGTTGCGGAACCGCCTCGGCCGCCGGCGGTCCGGCCGCTCGGCCGTGTCGCGCGCGATGTTCGCGCGCGAGCTCGAAGCCGCCGGGCTGCGACTCCTGGCCCTCGGATCGCTCTGCCGCTACGTCAGCGAGCAGACCCTCGCGCTCTGCCTGCGACAATCGGCGTAGCAGCTGATGGAAAGCGCTAAGTCGCGCCGCCGGCCGGCGCCGATACGACGGTTGGTTCGAAGGAGAGCAACCACATGTCCATCACACTGCCGCAAGTCCGCGCCGGCGCGAGTGAACCCAGCACTTCGCCCCAGCGCACGAAGCGGATCGAGACCGTCGAGCGCCTGACGCGCATCCTGCTCGTCGAGGACGAGCCGCTGACCGCGGAGGTATTCGCGCAGGCGCTGACCCGCGACGGCCATCAGGTCGAGGTCGCGCGCGACGGCCTGCAGGCACTGCGCCGGCTGCGCGACCGCGTGCCGAGCGTCATCATCCTCGACATGAACCTGCCGACGCTGCCGGGCACCGAGGTGGTGCGGCGACTGCGTGCCGCCGGCCATCGGCAGGTGCCGATCCTCGTCGTGTCGGGCAGCTGCCCGAGCCTGGCCCAGCTCGGACGCGACGAGCTCGCGCCCGGTAAATGGCTCGAGAAGCCCGTGAAGCCGCGCGACCTCGTGCGCGAGGTCCGGCGACTGCTGCCGGAGACGATGGCCTGAGCGAGCGGGCCGCCCGACGGCAGCCCGCCGGCGGCGTCACTTCGCGATCCCGCGCACGAATGCGTCGAGCTGCCCGGCGATCTCGCGCAGCCCGAACGGCCAGGCGGGGCGGGCTTCGGTGAGCAGCGCGAAGTCGGCGTCGGTGCCGCCGGCCGCGCGCCGCCCGGCGACGTAGTCGAGCACCCGTTCGAGACCGAGGCTCGGCGGATAGCCGGCGAGCAGTACGGCGCGCACCGGCAGGTCGCCGAGCCCGTCGATGCGATCGCCGGTCATCGCGCCGGCGCCGACGAACACGATGCCGTCGATCCGGTCCCGGATCTCACCGATCGCGAGTCCCGCGACCGAACCGGCCTCCCGTTCACAGACCAGCACGACCGGGCTCGAGCCGGTGCCGAAGATCGCGCGCAGCTCGGGCAGGGCCGCCGCGAGCGCAGCGCCGTAGCGTCGACCCGCCCCCGGCGACTCGAGGAACGCGACGTCGTAGTCCGCGCCACGCCCGAAGTCGCGCAGCGCAACCGCCAGCTGACGCGGCTCTCCCGTGCGCGGACTCGACGGCCGCGACGTGCCGTTGTCGTAGGCCGGCAGCCCGGCAGCGAACACGACCAATGGTCGCGGCGGCTGACCGTCGCCGGCCGCCCGACGGTCGGGATCGAGCCGCAGCACGCCCGCCAACAGGTCATCCCCGACCGCGAGCTGGATCGGTACGTCACCGTGGAGACCGTCGAGGACCTCGCGGTCGTCGCGAACGTTGGCGAGCGCGCGCTCGAACCGCTCGAGGTCGCGGACGGCGTCGCTCTCGCCGCAGAACGCCTCACCCTGGTAGGCGCGCGAGACCTCGGCACCGATCCCGAGCAGCAGACCGCGCGCCCGCGGCTCGAGCTCGCCACCGAGCTCGCGCGCCGCCGTCATCGCGGCCTCGGCCCGTGCCTGGTAACCGCGCAGCACGTGGAAGCCGAGGCGCAGCAGCGGGTCCTTCGGTCCGGGATCGCGGCCGTCGATGCGGGCCGCGACCGCGAGCTCGTAGGCGCCGTCGGGCAGCTCCGCCGCCGTCACCTGCACCACCGGCCGCGCGCGCCGCAGATCGCCGACGGCGGTGGCCTTGGTCACCGTCGTCTCGAACACCGTCGCACCGCCGGCATCGCGCACCGTCGCGACGAACTCGATCACACCGGGCTCGGGCACCGTGTACGGCAGGAACAGCGAGGCGTTGAGCCGGCGACAGACCTCGTTGGACGCATCGGGATCGACGACCTCGGGCAGCAGGAAGACCCCGAGCGTTGCGCGCAGCAGGAACGCGTCATCGGCCTCGACCCCGCGCAGTCGGGCCAGCGCCCGTGCCACCGGTCCGAACGGCAGGCCGCTGACCGGTTCGGCCAGGGTCTCGGCGATCTGCGCCCGGGTCGCGCCGTCACGGCCGGCGAGCTCGCGCGCAACCGTGTCGCGCAGCCGTTCGAGCTGCATGTAGCCCCAGCGCTCGCGGTAGACCGGTCCCTGGGCCGATGTCGGCCGGCCGAGGCCGAAGGCGGCGAGCGTCGGCAGCAGCGCGATCAGCGTCGCACGAGCGGCGAGTAGTTCTCTTTCACCCATTCCTGGAACATCCCGTCGATATTCAGCGGATTCAGCCCGTAGGTGTTCTGCAACGCGTCTCGGGTCGGGACCTTGTCCTTCAGCTGACCGGCGAAGGCGCGGAACTTCGCGCCGCCATGGACGGAAAGCAGGAAGTCGACGTAGGCGAACGCGATCGCGTGCTCCTCGAATGTCAACTGATCGGTGTTGCGGGTCGACAACTCCGCGAATGGCAGAACCGTGCCCGCGTCGACGAGTTTGCGGACCGGCGGCCGCCAGAGCCCGCCCTTGAAGCTCGCGCCGTGCTGCAGGAGCAGCTCGTCGTGGCAGAAGTTGGCGCACTTGCCGGTCACCTTGTCCTCGAACCAGTGCGCCACGCCGGCGTCGACCCAGCCGTGCTTGCGGTTGCCGATCCAGTACGACGGCGTCATGTTGCTGAACAGCAGATGCGTGACGTTGTGCACGATCTGGCGGTGTAGCGCCTCGTCGTCGACGGCGTCGCGCTTGTCGTGCCACATGCACAGCACGCACGGCACCCCCATCAGCTTGACCCGGTTCCCGCCGCCGCCGATGCCGGTGACCTGCGGGCAGAGGAGCTTGTGGTCCTCGGCGTCCTGGAACACGAACACCGACAGTACGCCGGGCAGATCGGCGTCGGTGAGCTCGAAGGTCGCGACGAACAACGCCCGCAGCTCCTCGATGCGCTGACCGTAGAGGTGCAGCAGATCGTGGGTGTCGAACTTCTTCTTGCCGACGGTCAGCGACTTGATCGAGAGCGTCAGCTCGCAGTGCGGCGTGCGCAGGAACAGCGGCGACGTCTTCGGCTCGCCGATCGGGTCCACGACCGCGCGCCTGCGCTCCGCCCGCCAGTCGGCGACGAGCTGCTGCCGCGCCGCCAGCGCCTGCTCCGCGCTCTCGTTGCGACAGTGTTTGCAATCCACCGCGAGCGCGCCGGCACAGGCCTTGCAGTCGGCGACGACGCTGCAGAACAGCGTGCCGTTCTGCTCGCGCTCGCGCTCGACCTCGTCCTTCTTGCCGTGTTTGGTGCACGGCAGCGTGCCCTGGTTGGCGCAGTCGCGGCACGTCACCTGCGCCGCCAGCGACGCGGCGAACGCGGTGGCCAGCAGAAGGATCGCCAGTGCAGAACGCATCCGTAGATCTCAGTTGATGTCACGCGAGAATGCAACGTGCCCCCCGGGTGCGTGGCATCGGGCCAACTGTCCGGGTTGCGGCGCCGAGGCCATCGAGGGCGGAGCTACGGTGTCATGTGACCTGCCCGGCTTCCTCGAACGACTACGGGCGTTCTGATCCAGCTCACGGCAGCGCGAGCGTCTTGTGCACCTGCGGCAGGACACGGACGTCGAAGCCCGCGGCGAGCGCCGCGTCGAGGTGCCGCCGCAGCTCCGTCGGTGGCAGCGGCGTCGCGATCGCACCGAACGGCGTCACCGGCTGCAGCACGAGCACGAGACGCTCGCGCAACGGCCGCAGGTTCACGAGCGCGCGCTCGAACGCCGAATCCGTCACCGCCGCCGTGAGCACGATCTTGCAGTCGGCGGTGGCACCGGCCGAGAGCGCGATCGCGAGACAGCGGACGTGGCGCTCGGCGTAGCCGCCGTCGGCGTCGGGCGGCGGGCCGCCGACCGGTGCCCCGAGGGTCTCCGGCAGCTTGTAGTCGGCACTCAGGTGCGCGATGTCGCGGGCGCAGCGGCCGAGCGCCTCGGGATCGAGCGCGGCGGTCTCGAGCATGAGCTCGCCGCCGAGCCGCCGCACCAGCCGGCCGAGCACGCTCGCGAACTCGGGGAAGACCAGCGGCTCGCCGCCGGTGAGGCTGACGAGCCGCGGCACCCGAGCGGCGGCGAGCAGCTCCGCGAGCGTGTCGACCGCGACCGGGTTCGGCAGTGCCAGCTCGCTGCCGGCGAGCCGCACCGGCACGGATCCGGGCGCGGTGTAGCTGTTCGGGGTGTCGCAGTAGAGGCAGCGCAACGGGCAGGTCGCGACTCGCACGAACGTCGTCGGCCGACCGACGTGGCGGCCCTCACCCTGGATCGAGTCGAAGACCTCGACGAGCGGCGCCTTCGCGGAGCCCGTGATCGCGGCCCCGGCGGCCATGGCTCAGTGCAACTGCGTCGCGAGTTCGTTGAGCACCGCGATCCCGCGCCGGAGCTCGTCGTCCTCGGCCGCGAACGAGAGCCGGAAGTGCGTGTCACGCGCCGAGAACGTCTTGCCGAGCACGACCAGTAGCTTGTGCTCGACGGCGGCCTGCAGGAACGCCGCGCTGTCGACCTCGCGGCCGTCGCCGAACGGCAGCGACGGGAACGCGTAGAACGAGCCCTCGGGGGCGGCGAGGTGGTAGGCCGCGTGCAGCTCGGCGGTCACGAGGTCGCGTTTCCGGCGGTAGTCGGCGCGGTAGGGCGCGAGGTCGAGCCGCGGCAGCGCTTCGACGAGCGCCTGCTGGAACGGCGCCGGCGCGCAGACGAACGAGAACTGCTGCAGCGTCTTCATCGCGTCGAGCACCGCCGCGGGTCCGGTCGCCCAGCCGACGCGCCACCCGGGCACCGCGCAGGTCTTGCTCCAGCCACCGAGCTGGATGCAGCGCTCGGCGAACGTCACCGGCGAGGCGTAGTCGCCGTCGTAGACGAACGAGTCGTAGATCTCGTCGCTGACCACGAACGTGCCGCGGCGATTCGCGATCCCGCACAGCCCCTCGATCTCGCCGCGCGTCAGCACGCCGCCGGTCGGGTTGCTCGGCGAATTGACGAACAGGATCTTGGTGCGATCGCTGCAGAGGCGCTCGACCTCGTCGAGGTCGACGCGGAAGCGCTCGCCGCGGCGGTCGGGATAGAGATTGTAGTAGCGGATCGTCGCGCCGCAGATCGCCGCGAGGTGGCGATACATCACGAAGCCGGGGTCGGGCAGCAGGATCTCGTCCCCCGGGTTCAGCATCGACTGGAAGGTCAGCACCAGCCCGCCCGACACTCCCGCCGTGATCAGGCTGGTCTCGGGCCGACGGCCATGGCTGCGCTCGCAGGCGTCGAGCACGAGGGCGTTGAGCTCCGGCAGGCCCTGCGTGACGGTGTAGCGGTTCCGGCCGTCGCGGATCGCACGCTGCGCCGCTTCGGCCAGGAGCGGCGGCACCTCGTAGTGCGGCTGCCCGATCGAGAGGTTGATCGGGTCCTGCATCGACGCCATCAGCTCGAACATGCGACGGATGCCGCTCGGCTCGATCAGCCGAACGCGATCGCTCAGCACGCTGGCTGCGTCGCTACCGGTCACGCGATGTCCAAGGCCCGAACCCAGCAGGACCGGGCGCCCTACTTGTCGTCCTTCTTCTTCTTGGCCTTGGCCTTGAAGGCGGTCCGGACCTTGCGCAAGCCTTCGACCGGGTCGCCCTCCTTCCACTCGCCGACCTTCTTGAGCGCGGCCAGGCGTTCCATGCGGGTCCAGACGTTGCGCTGGCCCGAGGAGGCACCGGAGAGCTGGAGACTTCTGTGGATGGTCATGATCGAAGCGCGGAGGAAAACGGCCGAAGCACAAACCGGCCGAAGTAGATCGGCCGATCCAAATCGGGCCGAAGAGTCTAGCGGATCCGGGCCGCCATTGGCCAGTCCGAACCGGGCAGGTTTCGCAGCCCGACGACGATCGGGTCCGGGACATCCGCCGGCAGCGCGCGCAGCTGCTGCCCGGTGGTCTCGCACTCGACCGGCCCGTCGTAGTAGACCACCACGCCCCAGAGCCGGCCGCCCTCGACCGCGAACTCGTAGGGCCGCGCCTTCTCGAAGCCCTGGGCCTGCAGCCACCGGCTCAGGGCGACCGCGCGGCCCTTGGCCTCGGCGGGCGCGAGATCCTCGTAGGCGGCGACGACGTAGCCCTGGTTGGCCAGCGGGTCGGTCTCGGCCTCGATCACGCCCGGCGCCCGCGGACCGTTGCGGGTCGCGGCCTGCAGCCCGGCGCCGTCGTCGGGGTCGGGCGTGAGCACACCACGCACGACGTAGCCGCCGCCGAAGCACAGCAGCGCCACCGCCAGTGCGAGCCAGCCGGGCACCATCGCCGACGAACGCATCGAACGTCCGGGGTCCTGGCGCGAGTTCGGCCCGCCGAGCAGCCGGACGAGGCCGGCGCCGAGCTGCCCGAGCCCGAGCCCGCTGCCGAGCTTGCCCAGCAGACCCGACTTGCGGCTACGCCTGCGGCCGCCGCCACTGCCCCGCGAACGGAGCAGCATCACCATGTCACTCGCCTTGCGCGCCACGAAACACCCCCTGCACGAGAGTCGCCCACCTGACCGAACGGACCGCGGCTGCCGGCACATGACCGCGCGCCGACACCGCCCCGTCGCCGACCGAGCGACGGTCGCGGCAGGCTAGCGCAGGAGACGCCGGGGCGCAACTTCGCGTCCGAGGCGCTCGCACCGAGCCCGCATCAGCCGTCGGCGTAGCGTCGGATCGCGGCGACCACCGGCGGTTCGGCATCGCCGGGCTCGGCCGCGAGCCAGCGGCGCGCGAGCTCGGCCGCGGCGCCGGCCTCGCCGCGGCGCGTCAGGGTCTCGAGCAGCAGACAGGTCTGCTGGCCGGAGTCGGCAGCGTGCTCCTGTTGCCAGGCCACCGCCTCGCGCGCGAGTTCCTCGAGCTTCGCCAGGTTCTCCGGCTCGGGCTCGGGCGCGAGCTCGTGGCGCAGCGCGAGTGCGTACGGCCAGGAGATTGCCCGGGTGTCGGAATCGAGCAGCTCGCAGCGACGGAACTCGGCGAGGGCACCGGCGTGATCCTGCTGTTGCAACCGATCGACGCCGCGCTGCTCGTGCCGGCGCCACAGCGCCTGGACCAGCACGTCGACGCCGTCGGTGTCGACGCTCGGCGGCGCAACCGCGCGAAACCGCAACCAGGCGTCGCCGGCCGCGACGTCCTCGTTCTTCAGGTAGTGCTCCATCCCGAGGTCGCGCAGCGAGTCGGCCAGCAGCGTGCGCGCATCCTCGACCTCGGGCATCAGCCGGTGCGCGGTCTCGAGGTGCTCGACCGCGTCGGCGAACCGGCGCTGTTCGCGTGCGATGCGCCCGAGCACGAGGTGTGCCTTGTGCTCGTTCGGGTTCAGCGCCAGCGCCTGGTCGACGATCCGCAGCACCTCGGCGTGCGATCGTCCGGCCTGCAGCCGCGAGTAGGCCCGCCCGACCAGCACGTTGGCGAGGATCTTCTTGGTGTCCTCGTCCTCGGACCGCACGCGCAGGTAGGCCTCGAGCTGCAGGATCGCTTCGTCGAGCTTGCCTTCGCCGATCAACGCCAACGCCCACTCCTGACGCAGCGTCGGATCCTCGACGTGCATCAGGCCCTGCTTGGCGTTCTCTGCCGCGGCGGACCAGAGCTCGCGCTCGCGCATCAGCCGCGCCGCCTCGCGCCATGCCTCGGGCCGCTCGGG
>JAGQRB010000730.1 GCA_020425925.1 Planctomycetota bacterium | reverse complement strand
TCGCGCGGGTGCAGGCCTGCTGCGCCTCCTCGAGCACGAGCTCGACATCGCGGTCGTCGGCATGGGGCGCGAGCGCCGATCGCGCGCGCTGCCAGTCGCCCGCGGCGAGCGCGGCCCGCGCGGCCACGACCGTGCCGGAGTGCGCGAACTCCTGGTCGACGGCATCGGCGGCGAACCGCGCCGCGGCCGTCGCCAGTGCGCGCAGTGCCTCCGCGCCGTCGGCCGTCGGGTCGGTGCCCGGGAAGCGGAACACGTCGATCCCGAGCGCGGCGTAGTAGAGCCGTTCGAGGCCGGCTTCCTGGCGCTGGCGCGGCGTCCTGGCGAGCTCGCCGGCCGCCCTTTGCAGCAGCCCGACCGCTGCCGCGAGGTCGCGCTCGCGCAGTTCGCGCGCCTGCAGCACCGTCAACATCCAGTCGTCCGGCCAGCGCGCGAGCGCTTTCGTGAGCAGCTCGCCGGTCGGTCGGTCGAGCCAGTAGCGCGCGTCGATCGCGCCGGCGGCGTCGGCCGCGGTCCAGCTCGCGAACGGATACTGCTCCGAATCCTCGAGGCAGTCGAGGTGGTAGCGGACTTCGTCGGCCTCGCCGAGCTGCAGCGCCTCGCGCAGCAGCAGCCGCCGCACCATGCGGGGATAGCGCCCGTCGGGCGTCGCCTGGCCGCGCAACGACTCGACCGCCGCGGTGTGCTGGCCCTCGTTGATCAGCAGCAGCGCGTGCTGCAGCCGTAGCCGCGGGTAGGCGGCGTAGTGCGGTATCGCGCGCACCAGCTCGGCGCGGCGCTCGGCGAGCGGCCGGTTCGCGAGCCGCAGGGCCAGCACCGTGAACAGGTGTTCGATCGGGGCGGCGCGCTCCCGGAGCTGCCAATCGCCCTGCTGGCCGCGCAGCGCGGCAAGCAGGGCATCGCGGCCACGTCCGGGCGGCAGCGGTGCGGCGAGCGCGAGCGCCGCGGCAGTGTCGCCGGCGAGCGCGAGTGCGAGCGGCCGGGCCAGCTCGAGTGCGAGTCGGTGCGGCGAGTCCGGGAGCAGCGCATCGGCGTCGGCGAGTGCAGCGGCGGCGGCTCGCAGCTCGTCGGGATGGACGTCCTCGCTGCGGGCCTGCACCGCGTCGAGCAGCGCTTCGAGTCGGTCGCGGGCGTCGGGGCGGCGCTGCAGAGCGCGTGCCTCGCCGGTCGGGTCGTCGATGATCAGCGGCTCGAGCAGCGAACGGGCGGTGGCGAGACTGCCGGCCGCGAGCTCGCTCCGCGCGCGCTCGAGGGCGCCGCTGCGCGCGATCTGCTGGCGCCGCATGCTCGACACCAGCGAGACCGCGAGTCCGAGCGCGACCAGCAGCGTCACCGCCAGCAGGCTGGCCGCGACGCGGTGGCGCCGCGTCAGCTTCCAGAGCCGGGTCGTCAGGCCGTTGGGGCGCGACAGGATCGGTTCGCCGGCGACGAAGCGATCGAGATCTTCGGCGAACGCGAGGGCGGTCGGGAACCTCCGTTCACGATCCTTGTCGAGCGCGCGCAGCACGATCGTCGCCAGATCGCGGCCGACCGGCGGTGCCGCCGGCTCGGCGTTGAGGATCCGGTCGACGACACGCGCCGGGTTGTCGTCGGCGAACGGCGGCGTGCCGGCGAGCAGTTCGTAGAGCGTGGCGCCGAGCGAGTAGACGTCGGTACGCGGATCGAGCGTCGCCGTCGCGCGACTCGAACGCAACTGCTCGGGCGACATGTAGAGCAGCGTGCCGGCGACGTGGCCTTCGAGCGTCGTGCGGACGGCGTGGTCGGTGTCGCGCGCGAGGCCGAAGTCGACGATGCAGGGCTGGTCGCCGTCCAGCACGATGTTCGACGGCTTGATGTCGCGGTGGACGATGCCGGCGAGGTGGGCGGCGTGCAGCGCCCGCGCCGCGGCGGCGGCGATCCGCGCTGCGCGCAGCGGTTCGAGCGGCAGCTCGAGGCCGTCGAGTGCCGGCCCGGTGAGCCACTTCATCGCGATCCAGGCGCGCTCGTCGTCGTCGCCGACGCCGTAGATCGGGACGATGCCGGGGTGTTCGAGCGAGGCCGCGACCTCGGCTTCGCGCCGCAGCCGCGCGCGCGTGCGGGCGTCGCCGCGCCGGCGCACGACCTTGAGTGCGACCAGCCGCTGCAGCGACGTCTGCCGCGCCAGCCAGACCTCGCCGACGCCGCCGCTGCCGATCGGTTCGAGCACCTCGAACTCGCCGAGCAGCTCCGGCGCGCGCGTCGCCGCGGTCGACGGCCCGGTCGGGGCGCGGAACAGTCGGTCGACCTCGGCGCTGCGGCCGAGCAGGCGTTCGAACTCGGGCAGCAGATCGGGCCGCGCCGCGCAGTGCTCGGCGGGCGTCGGCGCCGCGCCGGACTCGAGCGCGAAGAACCAGTCCTCGAGCAGGCGCGCGAGTCCGTCGTCGCGTTCAGCCGCCATCGTTCGACTGGTCGAGGCGCAGGGTCAACGCCGCGCGCGCGCGTGACAGCAGCATCCGGAGGGCGCCCGGCGAACGCCCGAGCAGCGCCCCGATCTCGTCGTAGTCGCGACCTTCGATCAGTCGCAGCTGGATGATGCGGCGCTGGTCCCCGGGCAGCTCGGCGAGCGCGCGGCCGACCGCGGCGAGGTTCTCGATCTGCATCGCGGCGGCGCTCGGCGAACGGTCGGTCGCCGGCAGCTCGGGCGGGGCCTCGCGGTCCTGCTCGGCGGCGCGGCGCTGGCGCGAGTAGAAGCGGGCCCGGTCGCGGAGGTTGTTCTCCATGATGCGCGAGATCCAGGCGACGAACGTGTCGGGATCGTCACCGCGGAATTCGCCGATCGATCGGACGACGTCGACATAGGTCGTCTGCAGCAGGTCCGAGGTCGCCATGCGGGCGCGCAGGGCACCGCCGAGGCGGTTCGAGGCGGCGGCGAGCAGCCGCGTCTGGATCGCGGTCAGCACGCGATCGAGGGCGTCGCGCTCGCCGCGGCGGGCGCGCGCGATGTCGGCTCGCAGGTCGTCGGTCACGGCTGCGATCGTAGACCTCGACGGCGCCGCGACCAGCCCGTCCCGCCGCCGCAGTGCAGGTCGTCAGCTGCCCAGCACGAGCGCGACCGCCGGGGTCGCCGTCGTCGCGCCGGCGGCCGTGGTCGGCAGCAGGATCGCCTGGGCGCGCAGCGGCAGGCCGGCGAGGCCGGGATCGGCCGGGATCGCGAGCGCGTGGGCGTAGGCGCCGTTCTGCGGCAGCGCGAGGCCGAGCACGATCGCGGTCGGCTCGAGGAAGTAGTCGCACTGGCCGTTCGGGAAGCGGAACGAGCCGGTGGTCACCAGGCTCGCGAGCATCACGCTGACCGCCGGTGCCGCGACATCGGTGACCGTGAGCGCCGCGGTGCCGCCGAGCACCGGCGAGGTGGCCGCGAGGAGAGGCGCGAAGCCGCCGGCCGGGCTGCAGCCGTGACCGATCGACTGCACGCTGGCGCCGGGGTCGACCGCCCAGAGCTCGCGACCGTAGGCCGGTGTGTCGGCGCTGAAGAACACTCGGCCGTTCGACACGCCGAGCAGTCGCGGCAGGCTCGCGGCGCTGCCCGGCTCGATGTCGGCGTAACGCGCGGTGCCGGCGGCCGTGCCGTCGGTGCGCCAGAGCTCGTCGCCGGCGGCGCCGTCGTACGAGGTGAACCACGCGAAGCGCTCGTCGGTCGCGAGGATCTTCGGCTGCGTGACGCTGGCCGGCAGCGTCACCGTCCCCGCCGCCGTGCCGTCGGTGCGCAGCAGCGCGCCGTGCTGCGAGATCAGGAGCGTGTCGGAGCCGAGCGCCGTTGCCGAGCTCAGGTCGGCCAGATCGAGCGGCGGCACCTGATGCGTCGTGCCGATCCGCCCGAGGGTGACGAACGCGTTGTAGGTTGCGTTGCCGAAGAAGTGGAAGTAGGCGCGGCGGCCGGCGGCGTGCGGGCCGTCGGTCACGGCGCGCAGCGTGATCGCCTGCGTGCCGGCGGGCGTGCCGTCGGTCGCGAAGATCTGGAAGTCGGCCCAGAACAGCCCGATGTCGCCGAGCCAGCAGAACCGGTCGGGCTCCGAGCCGCCGGTGCCGGCGACGACATCCGCGAGCCGAACGGTTCCGGCCGTGGTGCCGTCGGTGAACCACGGCTCGCGGCCGGTGGTGTCGTCATTGGCGCGCAGCACCGCACCGCGACCGATCGCGCCGAGGACGCCGTCGACGCGGAACGGCGGCGGACCGCCGGCGATCTCGCGGACCTCGTCGTCCTCGAGCACGAACAACGCCCGGCCGGTGATGTGCCGATCGGCGACGAAGTAGAGCCGGTCCTCGGCGGCAACGAGGTTCTTGGGGAAGCTCGAGCGGAAGCCCGGGTCGATGTCGACCACGATATGCGTGCCGGCGACCGTGCCGTCGCTGACCCAGAGCTCGTTCCCGGTCGCGTTCATCGCGGCGGGGAAGTAGACCTTGGTGCCGACCGCGACGAGCTCCCCCGACACGGTAGGCCGGGGCCGGCCGAACGGGATCACCGGGCGCGTGCCGGCGGTGGTGCCATCGCTGCGGCAGAGCGTCAGACCGGCACCGTCGTCGGCGAAGAGGAACGCGGTGCCGCCGGCTTCGACGAACTTGCGCGGCTCGGCGCTGGCCGTCGTGCCCGATTGCGGCGTCAGATCGGCGACCGGGTGGGTGCCCTGGACGGTGCCGTTGCTGATCCAGGGTTCCTGGCCGTAGAGCGGTGTGAACGCCGAGAACAGCAGGTTGCCGGTCGCCGGCACCGCGCCGAGCTCGCGCGGGTCGTTGTACGGGGTCGCCGCCTGCAGGAACGGTCGGGTGCCCGCGACCGTGCCGTCGGTGCGGAACGGCACCTGCGTCGGCAGGCCGGCGAGGAAGTAGAGCACGTTGCCCATGCTCACGGTCGCTGGCACGGCGCCGTTCAGGATCAGCGGCAGCGGCGTCAGCGCGGTGCCGTCGAAGCCCCAGAGCTCGACCGCGGTGAACAGCACCGGTCGCTGCCCGGCGACGCGCAGTGCGGTCACGGGCTCGGGCGTCGTGCCGCCGACGGTGCCGAGCGATTGGGTGTTGGCGGCGGTGCCGTCGGTGACGAAGACCTCGGAGGTGGTCGGGCCGGTCGCGAAGTAGGCCTGGGTCCCGGTGCTCGCGAGCAGTGTCGGTGAGTGCCCGTCGACCAGCATCGCGCCGCCGGACGTGCCGTCGGTGCGCCACAGGCCGGTAGCGGTGCCGAACAGCAGGGCCGCGCCGACGACCGCGAGCTGCCTCGGATTGCCGTCGGCGCTGCCGGCGACGAGATCCTCGAGCAGCACGGTGCCCGCGGTGGTGCCATCCGAGCGCCACAGCTCGGCGCCGGTCGCGGGTGTGGTTGCGCGGAAGCAGACGATGCCGCCGAGCGCGGTGAGTTCCGCCGGCGAACTGTCGGTCGCGCCGGGCGCGAGGTCGGCGACCTCGTGGGTGCCGGTGGCGGTGCCGTCCGAGACCCAGAGCTCACGGCCGTTGGCGGTGGCCGCGGTGAAATACAGCAGGCTGCCGACGACCGTCAGGTCCTGCGGTTCACTCGCGACCGCGCCGATGGCGGCGTCCAGCACCAGCGCCGTGCCGGCAGCGGAACCGTCCGAACGCCAAAGCTCGCGACCGTGCACACCGTCGTCGGCGACGAAGAAGACCGTGTTGCCGAGCACCGTGAAGCGGTCCGGGGCGCTGCCCACCGGGCCCGGGTTGAGGTCGGCGAGCAGCGTGGTCGCGCCGGTCACCGTGTCGGTGAGCCAGGGCTCGGGCCCGTTCGACCCGTCGTCGGCGGCGAAGATCGCACGGTCGCCGAAGCCGGTGAAGCCGCTCGGCAGCGACCCGGCGGGGTTGCTGACCCTGGGGTTGAGGTCGGCGACGAGCGCGGGCGGCTGCTGAGCCGGCAGCACCGGCAGCAGGGCCGCGATCGCGGCAAGCGGCGAGAGGATCGGCGAACGATGGGCTCTGGTCTTCATGTCGGACTCGTGCTGCTTCGTCGACTGCGGACCGAGCGGGTCAGCGCAGCTCGATCGTCAGGGTCGGATGGTCGGTGGCGGAACGCACGGTCAGCAGGGTCGCGGCCGCCAGCCCGTCGGTCGACTCGAGTTCGACGGCGTACGAGCCGGGCGGCAGCGCGATGGTGGTGGTGAGCTCGGCGGCGTTGCCGGCGAACAGCTCGTAGGCGTCGAAGAATGCGCCGGCGGCGTCGCGCACGCGCACGTCGACGCGACCGCCGATGCCGTGGCCGGCGGCGGCGCGCAGCTGCAGCGCGACCCGGGCGGAGGCGATGCAGGGCAGCTCGCGCTGGACGGTGCGGCCCGCCGGCAGATCGAGGATCGTGGTGCTGCCGGAGAACGGTCCGCCGACGACGGTCGCGGCGTAGCGTCCGGGCGGCAGCTCGACGGTGACCGCCGAGCCTTCGGTGATCGAGTGCGCGACGACGACGCCGTCGTCGCGCGCGAACTTCAGCACCTTGCGCTGCTTGCTCGCGTCGCCGACGAGCCTGAGCTCGACGCGTCCGGCCGGCTCGAGCCCGACGTCCTCGAGCTCGCGGTCCTCGCCGGCGGCGAGGTTCACGACCCGCAGCGGGCGTCGGCCGAAGCCGCTGGCCTCGACGATCAGTGTGTAGCTGCCGGGCGCGGTCGGCCCGACCCGGAACGCGCCGGTGGCGGGGTCACTGAACGCGTACCAAGCGATCTGGAACCCGTGGTTCATCACCGACAGCGCGGCGGCGATCGGTCGGCCGTCGCGGTCGAGGATGCGACCGCGGATCGTGGCGCTCGGCAGCTCGTGCTCGGCGAGCTCGATCAGCAACTCGCCGGCGACCGGCAGCAGGCCGTGGCGGACCGCGAGCGGGGCGCCGGCACGGCGGAGATAGAGATCGACACCGGCCTCGCCGGCGCTGGCGACCGCGAGCCGGAACCGGCCGTCGGCGTCGGTGCGTTCGACTGCGGCAGTGGCCGCCATGGTCGGGCCGCCGACGAGCACCTCGATGCCCGCCACCGGCCGGAGCTCGGTGTCGACCACCCGGCCCGCGACCATCTCGATCGCGGCGAGCACCGGATCCCAGCGTCGACGTTCGGCGGCGGCGAGATCGAGCTCGGCAGTGGCGGAGCCGGTGGCGTGCTCGACCGTGATGCGCACGCGACCGGGCGGCAGCTCGCCGAGCTCGAACTCG
>JAGQRB010000729.1 GCA_020425925.1 Planctomycetota bacterium | reverse complement strand
CTCGCTGGCGCATGCCCTTGCTGTACTCGCGGATGCGGCGGTGCATCGCCGCCCCGAGACCGAGGTCGTCGAGCACCTCGGCAGCCCGGTGTCGCGCCGCGCGGTACGACAGGCCGTGGTAGCGCAGCAGCCAGGCCAGGAACGTGCAACCGGTGAGCGACTCGTAGAGGCGATCGGTATCGGGACAGAATCCGAGCAACCGTCGCGCCGCACGCGAGCCCGCCGGCTCGCCGACGACGCGAACCCGCCCCTGACTCGGCGCGAGCAGGCCGGCCGCGACCTTCATCAGCGTCGACTTGCCGGCGCCGTTCTTGCCGACGAGGCCGACGACTTCGGTACCGAGCTCGAACGACACCCCCATCAGTGCCGTGATCGATCCGTACCACTTGCTGACGTCGTCGAACTCGAGCAGGGCCGTCGACAGCGGGGCGACACTCATCCGACCGCCTCACCGACGGACAGGCGCTTGCGGGCGAGCAACGCCAGTCCGACCACCAGACCGCCGAGCACGAGCGTGGCCGGCACGACCGGTGCGCCGCGCGTCGACACCGCCGCGAACCAGCGCCCGACGACTCCACCGGCGTCCCAGACGCTGGCCCAGGATCGCATCGCCGGTTCGCGGAACACGACCGCGGTCACGTTCGCGACCGCCGAACTGCCGATCATCACGATGCACCAGGTCACGATCGCCTGGCTCGGAGTCTGACTGAGACACGAGATCAACACGCAGATGGCGGTCCACGCCGCCGTCACGAGCATGAGGCCGAGCAGCAGCTGCGGCATGAACGGTGCGGTTGCGGTCGCGAACGACCAGTCGTCGGCGACGAGCACCGCGACGATCCAGAGCACGAACGGACCGGCGACGGTCAGCGTCGCCAGCAGCGCCCAGGCCCCGAGCAGTTTCGCGCCGAGGTAGTCGATCGGTGAGATGCCGCGCGTCCACAACAACTCGAGCGCGTTCGTCGCCCGGTCGCGCGCGATCGCACCCGCCGTCACCGTCGCGGAGAGCAGGACGAGCAGCGGCAGACCCGGGAACGTCTGCAGCACGGCCTCGGCGTAGAAGTCGGGTCGCGTCGGATCCCACTGCGCGAACAACTGCGACCGCGTCAACATGCGCTCGCGCATGCCGACGAAGTTCACGACCCCGGAGCGCACCATCAGGATGAAGATCCGCACCACGAACGGCAGCAGGCAGGCACAGAAGACCGCCACCCCGGCACGCGACCGGAAGAGATGCGCGAACTCCTGTCGCGCCAGCGGCAGCCACCTTCGCCAGCGCGGAACGGGCTCGTACACCGCACGCCGATAGCCCAGCTCGCGGATCGTCACTCGCTCCCCTTCCGCGTCACGAACTGCAGGAACACGTCCTCGAGCGAACGCCGTTCGGAAGCGAGTCGGCGCACGGCGCCACCTCGCGAGGCCACCGCCTCGAACACCGGTCGCGGCGTCACGCCAGGGGGCAGCGCGGCAACGAATCGGCCGTTGCCGCGCGCCTCGATGCGGACGACCGCCGGTACGGACTCGCCCGACGGCGTAGCGCCGATCGTCTGGTCGACCGGCAGCTCGGCCGGCAGCTCCAGGCCCGCCGGTTCGACAGCCAACTCGAAGCGACGCTGCCGCGCACGTGTGAGCTCGGCGATGCCGCCGCTGGCCAACACGCTGCCCGCCTCGAGCACGACCACGTGTTCGCACACGGCCTCGACGTCCTGCAAGATATGGGTCGACAGCACGATCGACTTGCCGTGCTCGCGCGCTAGCCGCCCGACCAGCGCAAGCATCTCGCTGCGACCGGCTGGGTCGAGTCCGTTGGTCGGCTCATCGAGGAACAACACGTCCGGATCGTGGACCAGCGCCGCCGCGAGCTTGGCCTTCTGCCGCATACCCGCGCTGTAGGTCGATACCGGTCGATAACGCTGCTCGTCGAGCCCGACCATGTAGAGCGTCTCGTGCGCCCGCCGCCACGCGTGGCGCCGAGGCATCCCGCTGAGCCGGCCGAGCACTGCCACCATCTCGAAGCCGGTCGCAGCCGGCAGATGCGCATCGCGCTCCGGCATGTAGCCGACGCGGGCACGCAACTCGGTACCGGCCACCCCCGCAGGCAGGTCCAGCACCTGGATTCGCCCCGCCGCCGGTCGCACGAGGCCGAGCATCGCCTTCAGGATCGAGCTCTTGCCGGCACCGTTCCGCCCCAGCAGGCCGGACGCACCGGTGGGGAACTCGACGGTGACGGCGTCCACCGCGACGCGTGCACCGTACTTGATGGTCAGATTGTCGAGGCGAACGGTCACTGCGGCGGTTCCATGGTGGCCGGGGCGCCCGCGGAGCGTTCGTGGAACAAGCCGTGGAAAAGCTCCGCGGCGCCGTTCTCGGGACCCGCGATCCCGATCCGGATCACGACCTCGCGATTCGGAAGCACCGTCCGCCGCCGCAGGGTCCGCAGCGGCCAACGCTCGGGGAGCTGCGCCAGAAACGCGGCCGACTCCGCGCGCGCCGGATCCGTGTGCAGCAGGACACCGCGAGCGCCGAGTGCGCGACCCAGGAGCCCCAGCAGCACCGGGTGGGCGCTCGGTCGGTAGGTCACGTCCGCCAGCACGACGACATCGAAATCCGCCCGCAGCGCGAGCCCCTGCCACGCTCCGCACACCGTGTGCACCTCGGCGCCATCCACGGCATTCCGGCGCGCGTTCCAGGACGCGAACGCCAGCGCGTCGGCCTCGCGGTCGCTGAACGTGACCGACGCTCCGAGGCTGGCGGCCGCGATCCCCGGCAACCCGAGACCGCAACCGAGATCGAGCACCCGAAGTCCGCACAACCCGCCGGGAGCAATGCGCGCGAGCGCCCAGACCGCTGCCAGGCTCGCCGGCCAGGGTTCGATCCAGTACGGCGGCTCGTCCCCCGCCCCGAACGAGCGCGCCCATTCGCCGCGTCGCAGGATCGACCGCGCCGCCGGCACAGCCAACCGCAGGATCCGCCCCCCGACCTGCAGGCGCAGCGAGCGCGGATCGAACCGCCGCAACCGCTCGTCCATCCGCGCCTCGGGCACCGTCACCGCGGCAGTACTAACACTTCGCCAGCCGCGAAGGAACGCGTACGTAGGAACGCGCGCCCTGCCTATCGGCAGAACGCGCGTTCAGAAGAATGACCCGGCGCTGACCTACTTTCGCAACTAGCACTATCATCGGCCCTGGCTGCTTGACTGCCGTGTTCGGAATGGGAACTGTTATTTCCAGCCAGGTATGGGCACCGGGAGACGCATTGGACAACGGCGCCGAGATGGCGCCATCCCCGCACGGCATGCCGGGCGGGCGATGCTGGGCAAATGGAAAGAGACCGCTGAAGACGCGAGTGAAAAT
>JAGQRB010000728.1 GCA_020425925.1 Planctomycetota bacterium | reverse complement strand
TCCGGATCGAGGGCGCGGCCGATCACTCCGTGCTGCGGCGCTGGCGCGAGATCCCGGGGCACACGATCGAACGGCCGGCAGCGGTCGAGACGCCGACTCCGGTCGGGTGACCCACGCCGCGGCGCGGGCTATCGCCTGGCGTGAAACCGTTCCGCCTCGGTGTCGTGCTCTCGGGAGCCGCGGGCGCTGTGCTGCTGCAGGCCGCAGCCATCGCGCAGGCGACCTGGTCGGCCGCGGCGATCGCACCGGCCGGAACCGGCTGGCCGCAGTTGTGCTTCGCGGCGGCCGAGGGCCGCATCCTGGCGACCTGCCGCCGCGATCCGATGCCCGAGCTCGAGACCTGGGAGCGCGACGCCACCGGCTGGTTCCGCCGGCAGCCGGCGCAGGCGCCGAGCGCGCGCAGCAGCTACGTGCTGGTCTACGACTCGGCGCGCCGCGTCGCAGTCGTGTTCGGGGGCGTCAGCGCCCTCGGCAGCGTGCTCGGTGACACCTGGGAGTGGAACGGCATCGACTGGCTGCAGCGCACGACACCGGTGGCACCGGCGCCACGCTACTCGGCGGCGGCCGCATTCGACCGCGCCCGCGGCCGGCTGGTGCTGCACGGCGGCGCGCTGCTCGCCGACCAGTGGGAATGGGACGGCGCGGTCTGGAGCCCGGTGGCGCTCGCGACCCCGAACCCGGGTCGGCGCTCGGGGGCGCTGATGACCTACGACGCGGCACGCAATACACTCGTGCTGTTCGGCGGCTTCGACGGCACGAACCTCGCGCCGCCGCGCCAGGACACCTGGGAGTACGCCGGATCGAGCTGGTCGCTGCGGCCGACACCGTCGCCGCCACCGCGGCTGCTCGGCGCCGCGATGAGCTACGACGAGCACGGCGGTCGCACCGTGCTCGTCGGCGGGCGCGACGTCGGCACGCCGCAGTCGCCGATCAACACCGACGCCTGGCTCTGGGACGGCGCACAGTGGCAGCAGCAGCCCGCGCTGGTGAACCCCGGCCTGCGCAGCGGCCCCGGCTTCGCCTACGACGCCGCGGCGCGCCGATTCGTGCTGCACGGCCACGCCGCGACGACCGACACCTGGGAGCTCGATCCCGCGACCTGGTCGTGGTCGCGCGCCGGCTACACCGCATCGCGGTCGCTGCTCGCACTGGCGGCGAACGACTTCGCCGGCCACACGCTCGTGACGTCGTTCTACGAGACGCTGCGGTGGGACCACGGCAGCCGCAGCTGGCAGGACGTGACCACGCCGACGCGCCCCAACCCGACCTCGGGGGCGATGGCGTACGACGTCGCGCGCCAGCAGGCCGTGCTGTTCAACCCGGCCGGCGAGACCTGGATCTGGGACGATGTCGGCGCGACGTGGCAGCAACGCATGCCGCTGCACAGCCCGCCGCCGACCCAGTTCGCGGCGATGGCCTACGACATCGCGCGCGGCCGGACGGTGCTCTACGGCGGCGTCATCAGCTCCGGCGTCACCGGCGACCTCTTCGAATGGGATGGGCTCGACTGGACGCCTGTCCTGGCCACCGGCCCCGGCGCCCGCCTCGGCGCCGCGATGGCGTACGACCTCGGCAGCGGCACGATCGCGATGTTCGGCGGTGTGCGCTCGTTCAGCACGACGGCCTTCGAGAACGACGTCTGGGACTGGAACGGCAGCGCCTGGAGCCAGCGTTCGATGGTCGGTCCGCAACCGACCGGCCGCTACTCCGCCGCACTGCTCGCCGACGGCAGCCGCGTCCGGATGTTCGGCGGCCAGGTGCTGCCGACGGTCTCGGGCGGCATGTCGGAGGAGCTCTGGGAGCTGCAGGGTTCGAGCTGGGTGCAGCTGCCGAGCAGCCCGCTCGCCTGCCGCGGTCCGATCGCCGCGCTCGATCCGACCGCCGGCGAGCTCGCGCTGTTCGGTGGCATCGTGAACGCACCGACCGGCAGCTCGGCGACACCGGGGGTCTGGATCTTCGGCCTGCCACGCGCACGCGTGACCCCCTACGGTGCCGGCTGCACCGGCAGCGGCACCGCGCGCGCGCTCGCGGCAACGGGCCTGCCGACCACGGGGAACGCGTCGTTCGCGCTGACGGTGCCGGCGGCCTCGAACGAGCTCGCGGCATTCGCGCTCGGCCTCGCGGCTCGGCGCGTCGATCTGTTCGGCGACTGCAGCCTGCTGGTCGACACGCCGACGATCGCCGCGATGGCCGGCTCACCGGCGGGAACGGCCAGCCTCGCGATGCCGATCCCGGCGGGGAACACGTTCCTCGGCCTCGCGATCCTGGTACAGGCCGCCGTGCTCGACCCGGTGGGCGCGAACGTGTCGCTCAGCGGCGGCCTCGAGCTCGGCCTCGGCCGCTGAGCGCGGCCGGTCGGCTGCCGACCTCCGCCGCGAATCGGTTGTGCCTCACGACGACGCCGCGCCTACATTGTCCCGCGCGTGGCGGACACCTCCCCAGCAACGAAGGTCCGGTTCGGAACCCTCGGCGGCGTCTTCACGCCGTGCACGCTGACGATTCTCGGCGTCATCATGTTCCTGCGCTTCGGCCAGGTCGTGGGCAACGCGGGGATCTGGCACGCGATGACGATCGTGCTGGCCGCGAAGGCGATCACGACGATCACGGCGCTGTCGCTGTCTGCGATCGCGACCAACACCCGGGTCAAGGGCGGCGGCGCCTACTACCTGATCTCGCGCAGTCTCGGTGTCGAGTTCGGCGGCTCGATCGGGATCGTGTTCTTCCTGTCGCAGGCGCTGTCGGTCGCGATGTACGTGATCGGCTTCACCGAGGCGTTGACCGCGACGTTCCCGGGCCTCGCCGGCCACGACCGCGGGCTCTCGACCCTGGTCAATCTCGCGGTCTTCGTCTGCGTCTACATCGGCGCTGGATGGACCATCAAGCTGCAGTACGGGATCCTCGCCGCGCTGCTGGCGTCGATCGTCGCGTTCTTCGCCGGCGCGCTCGAACACGCCAGCCTCGCGCACCTCGAGGCGAACTGGCAGCCGGAATACCCTGCCGGCCAGGGCTGGCTGACGATGTTCGCGCTGTTCTTCCCGGCCGCGACCGGAATCATGGCCGGCGCGAACATGTCGGGCGACCTCGCCGATCCCGGCAAGTCGATCCCGCGCGGCACGCTGCTCGCGATCGTGTTCACCGGCGCGATCTACCTCGGCTTCTCGGTCCTGCTCGGCGCCGGCGCGCCGCGCGAGGTCCTGCACGGCAACCCGATGGTCGTGCGCGACCTCGCGCTGTCCGACGTGCTGATCACGGTCGGGGTCTTCGCCGCGACGTTGTCCTCGGCGCTCGGCAGCATGATGGGCGCACCGCGCATCCTGCAGGCGCTGGCCCGCGACCGCGTCTTCCCGTTCCTCAACGTGTTCGCCAAGGGCAGCGGCAAGAACCTCGAACCGCGGATCGCGACCGTTCTGTCGTTCGCGATCGCGGAGGGCGGCATCCTGCTCGGCAACCTCGATGCGGTGGCGCCGATCATCACGATGTTCTTCATGATCACGTACGGCGCGCTCAACCTCGCGACGTTCACCGAGGCGGTGAGCGGCAATCCGAGCTATCGCCCGACGTTCCGCTGGTGTCACTGGAGCGTCGCGCTGATCGGCGCGCTCGGCTGCCTGTCGGCGATGATCCTGATCGACGCGGTGTGGGCCGCGGTCGCGATCGTCGTGATGGCGCTGCTCTACGAGTATCTGCAGCGACAGGACATCCAGGCCAACTTCGCCGACGTGCACGGCGGCGCGGCGTTCGAACGCGCCCGGCGCAACCTGATCACGCTCGAGGAGCAGCGCTACCACCCGAAGAACTGGCGACCCGCGATCCTCGTGCTCGGCGCCGGCAACGAGGAACGTCTGCATCTCGCGGTCTACACCCGCTGGCTCGCCGGCCCGCGCGGCCTGCTGTTCCTCGGCCACGTCATCCAGGGCTCACCCGTTGCGCTGCTCGAGCGCCAGCGCAACCAGCAGCGCCTGCTGCGCAAGTTCATCGCCGAGCACGAGCTCGAGGCCTTCCCGGCGATCACGGTGGCACCGGGCCTGACCGAAGGCGTGGTCGCGCTGGTGCAGTGCTGCGGCATCGGCGCACTGCGGCCGAACATGGTCGTGCTCGGCTGGAGCGACGACCCCGAACGCCGCAAGGACTTCGCCGCGGCGATCCGCGTGATCCACAAGCTCGGTCGCAGCATCGGCATCCTGCGCGTCGTCGAGGACGAGTCCGACCCGTGGATCGCGCCCGCCGGCACGATCGACCTGTGGTGGCGCGGCGAAGGCAACGGCGCGCTGATGCTGCTGCTCGCCCACCTGCTGCGCCAGAGCCAGGGCTGGGACGAGGCCGAGATCCGATTGCTGCGCCTGCTGCCGAACGACAAGGGGCGGGCCGACACACTCGAACACCTCGAGGACCTGTCGAAGGAAGCGCGCATCCCTGCCGACTGCGAGGTCTTCGTCGCCGACGACTTCTTCGCGACGCTGCGCCGCGAGAGCGCCGGCGCCGCTCTCGTCGTGCTCGGCTTCGCCGTGCCCGAGGAGGACGACGGCGGCGCCTACCTCGATCGACTCGACCAGATGTCCCGCGATCTGCCGAACGTGCTCCTGGTCAGCAGCGCCGGCGACATGAACCTGCAGGCCTGAGGGCGACCATCGCCGCGCGCGGACGACAACCGCGCCAGGAACAGCGCAGGCCTCTCCGCCCGCAGCGTGGTTCGCCTGGCTTCTGCGGACAATCCGAGCTCCATTCCTTCGGCCCTGGGCCGAACAACCGGAGCGATCCCGAGCAACCGGCCCATGCAGAAACGTCACAGGCACACACTCCCGCAGAAGCGTATGGCGCCAGCCGGCCTCCCCGCCCGCAGCGTGGTTCGCCTAGCTTCTGCGGACAATCCGAGCTCCATTTGTTCGGCCCTGGGCCGAACAAATGGAGCGGGTGATGAGATTCGAACTCACGACCCTCACGTTGGCAACGTGATGCTCTACCACTGAGCTACACCCGCTCTCGGAATTCACACAGAACACGTCCGCCAGGGCTTGACCCTGCGAACGAGGGGGCGCTTTCGTATGTGCGCACGCCGTGGATGTCAAGCGTTCCAACCAGGTTCCTGAGGCCGCCTCCAAGGCACGCGGGGCGCCCCGCTTCCGTCTGACGGAAAGCTGTCGACGCACGTTCCCATCGCTGCTGGCCGACCGGGTGCGAGCCCACGGTGAACGGGTGCTGCTGCCCCGCCGGCGCGCGAACAGCGACGAGCCGATCACGTTCGCGCGGCTGCTGGCCGACGTCGACCGGCTGGCGCTGGCGCTGCTGCAGCGCGGGATCCGGCGCGGTGACCGCGTCGGGATCCTCGCCGAGAATCGCTACGAGTGGCTGCTGATCGACCAGGCGCTCGCCAGCATCGGCGCGCCGAGCGTGCCGCGCGGTTCGGACACCTCGCTGCCCGAGATGGCGTTCATCCTCGAGCACAGCGGCTGTCGCTTCGTGTTGACCGAGGACGACGCCACCGCGCGCGAGGTGCTCGCGATGCGTGAGCGCCTGCCGGGGCTCGAGGGCGTCGCGGTGATGGCCGACAGCACTGCGATCGACGGCGCACTCGCGCTCGGCGAACTGCTGCAGGAGGGCGAGGCCGCGCTCGCCGATGGCGCGAACGAGCTGCAGGCGGCGCGCGATGCGGTCGTGCCCGAGGACCTGCTGACGATCGTCTACACCAGCGGTACGACGGCGAACCCGAAGGGTGTCATGCTGACGCACGACAACGTGCTCGCCAACGTGCGCGACACCACCGAAGCGCTGCACATCACCGGCGACGACGTGTTCCTCTCGGTGCTGCCGGCGTGGCACATGTACGAGCGCATCATGGACTACCTCGCGCTCGCCGCCGGCGGTCAGCTGGTCTACACCGACCGGCGCAACATCAAGACCGATCTCGCGAGCGTGAAGCCGACCGTGTTCGCGGCGGTGCCGCGCATCTGGGAGATGCTGCACGACGGCGTCGTCAACCAGTCGCGCAAGCTCGAGGGCCTCGGCGGCAAGCTGCTCCGGCGCGCGCTCGACACCAGCCGGCTGGTCGGCGGCCGGCGGGCCGGTCTCGGCGACAAGCTGACGCACGCGGTGCTGCGCCGAATCGTGCTGTCGAAGGTGCTCGCCGCATTCGGCGGCCGACTGCGGCTGTGTGTCAGCGGTGGTGGTGCATTGCCGCGCCACGTCGACGAGACGCTGCTCGGCATGGGGCTGCCGCTGCTCAACGGCTACGGCCTGACCGAGACCAGTCCGGTCGCGGCGGTGCGCCGCGCCGAGAACAACGATCCCGGCCACATCGGTCCGCCGCTGCCGAACACCCGGATCGAGCCGCGCCGCGGCGACGGCAGCGCGTGCGCGGTCGGCGAGACCGGCGTGCTCTGGATCGCGGGGCCGCAGATCATGCGCGGCTACTACAACAACCCCGAGCGCACCGCCGAGGTGCTGCAGGCCGGCTGGTTCTGCTCGGGTGACCTCGGCCACGTCGACGCCGCGGGTCACGTCTGGATCACCGGCCGCGCCAAGGACACGATCGTGCTCGCCGGCGGCGAGAACGTCGAACCCGAGCCGCTCGAGACCCTGCTGAAGACCTCACCGCTGATCGAGCAGGCGGTGGTGCTCGGCCAGGACCAGAAGTCGCTCGGTGCGCTGTTGGTGCCGAACCTCGAGCTGCTCGAGCACGAGGTCCCGCGCACGGCGTGGGACGAGCAGGGCGGCGCGCTGCGCAGCGAGGCCGTTCGCAAGGCGCTGCGCGCGGAGCTCGATCGCGTGATGACGCGCGAGCAGGGCTGCCGGGCGTGCGAACGCATCGCCGCGTTCCGCGTCGTCGGCGAGCCGATGACGCCCGAGAACGAGCTGCTGACGCGCACCCTCAAGGTCAAACGTCACGTCGTCGCCGAACGCTATCGCGATCTGATCGACGAGCTGTTCGCCTAGCCCGCCGCGCTGCCGCCCCCTGCGCGTCAGGGCAGCGGGCGAACGACGACCATCACGTCGGCGATGCCGGACTCGAGTTCGGGATCCAGCACAACCAGCGCAAGCCAGCCTCCCGCCGTCGTCAGGGCCCGCCGGGCCTCGCCGTCGAGTCGAAGCGCCGTGCGCCCGAGGCCGTCGAACCGACGCAGTCGATCACCGACCACTACGGTCCCCGCCAGCGAGGTCGACCCGAGCTTCGGCCCTGCGAACGTCGACGGCGGTGCGCCGACCCCGGCGACGATCGAGTACGACTGGCCGGCATGCTCGCCCGCGAGGACGTGCAAGGTGTCGCCGCCGCCATCGACGACACGGGTCACTCGCCGGCGCCCAGGATCGCCTCGGCCGGGCTGCGCGCTGCGATTGCTGCCGCCACCGCCGTTGCCGTGGCCATTGCCGTGGCCATTGCCGTGGCCATTGCCGCTACCACTGCTTGCGCCGCGAACACAGATCACACTGATGAAGCTGCCAGACCGGATCCTCATCACCTCACCGGTCTCGAGGTTCACCGCATCGAGCCAGGCGCCGCGCTGGCCGCTCGGCCAGTACCACCGAAACGCGGGGTCGATCGCGAGGTGCGAGAATCCCCCGTTGGCCACGACTTCGACGAGTTCGCTCACGGTCGGTAGCCGCCAGTCGTCGTAGCCGCCATCGAGGAGTCCGTCGGCCAGAGCCTGCGCGTCGTCGTAGAAGCTGCAGCACGCGACCGTCGCGGACCAGATGAGTTCGCTGCTCAGATCCTGGCAGCCCCCGTCGGCGGTCTGGAATGCCGGGTCGTTGACGAGACAGGCACCCGGGAACTGGGCGGCGCTGCCGCAGGCCAGGACGAGCCCCGTGATCGGAGCGAGAATCGAGAATCGGAACGCAACAGGCATCGGACCTCCTCGGAGAGCGAACTGGATCGTGACAAGCACCCTCACCTCCGTGCAGCCGCCGACTTCGCCCCCACGGGGTCACGTTTCTGCGCTCGTTCAGCGGCCTCAGCGCTGGCCCGAAGGCCGCCCGCCGACGTTTCCGCCCGCCGCGGCCCTCGTGCGCGCTTCGTTCAGCCATGAGCCGACCGGCAGCTCGGGCTCGCCGTCGAGTGGGAGCGCGCGCTCGAACGCCGACACGGCTTCCGACGGTCGTCCCACCGCCAGCAGCGAACGCCCGAGCAGTGCCTGCACATCGGCGCGCGCTGGCTCGAGCTGCGCGAGCGGGCGCAAGACCTCGAGCGCCGTCGAGAACCGTCCCATCGCGACCAGTACCCGCCCACGGCTGACGCGGGGCTCGACCCGAGTTCCGTCGAGCGCACACGCGCGATCGGCGGCCGCGAGCGCAGACCGGAGTCGGCCGGCCGCGCGCAGCGCGTCCGCCTGCGCGCAGGCGAGGTCGATGTCGTCGGTGCGCTGCCGCGCGATCGCATCGATCGCGTCGGCGGCGAGGTCGCGGCAGCCGAGCTCCTGCGCCGAGTAGAATCGCAGCCGCAACGTCTCGAAGTGCTCCGGGTGGCCGCGCAGAAGCGACGTGGTCTCGACCAGCACGAGCTCGTGCTCACCGCGCTGCCAGTGCAGGAACGCCTTGGTGTAGCGCACCTCGGGATCCTCCGGCCGGTCGGCCACGGCCGCCGTGAGCACCTGCAGCGCCTCGTCGGCCGCGGCGGAGTCGCCCCGCCGCAGCAGGCACGCGGAGAACTCACGCCACAGCCCCGGCAGGTCCGGCTCGGCAAGCCAGGCACGCCGGTAGTGCTGCAGCGCCGCATCGAGTTCGCCACGCTCGCGGTCGACGTAGCCGAGCACCGCGGCGACCTGCGCCGAGTCCGGAAGAAGTTCCGATGCGGCGAGCGCCGCGCTCAACGCCGTCTCGGGGTCGCCGGCGTCGCGACTCGCGTCGGCCAACGCGATCGCCGCATCGGCATGTGTCGGATCGGCTTCGAAAGCGCGGCGGTAGCAGGTCAGCGCATCGGCGGCGCGGCCGCCGGCGGCGTGCAGCCGGCCGAGATCGAGCAGCAGGTCCGGGTCCCGGGGCCGCTGCGCGAGCAGTCGACGACAGACGATCTCGGCCTCCTCGGGCCGGCCGAGCCGCATCAGGGCGTGCAGCCGCTCAGGTCCGTCCGGCAGGTCCGCGAGCAGCGCGACGGCTTCGGCTTCGTGCCCGAGATCCGCGAGCACGCGGATCCGGTGCGCGCGCTCGAGCGCGCCGTCGGGCCGCTGCCGCAGCAGCTCACGCGTCAGTGCATCGGCCTCGTGCCAGCGTCCGGCGTCGCACAACGCGGCCGCGAGATTCACCGCGCCGAAGCTGTGCGGTCGGATCGCCGCCGCGGCCGCAGCGGCCCGCGCCCGCCCCTCGGCGTCGCCGCGCCGGCCGTACTCCTCGGCCAGCAAGAACGCGACCCAATAGTCGTCGGGGTGAACCGCGTGCGCCGCCACCAGCACGCGCAACCAGTCTTCCATCCGGCCGCACTGCAGGTACTGCCCGGCCGCGACGACGCAAGTGCGCGGCGACAGGCAGTGCAGCCCACGTGCCAGGATCGACTCGGCGAGCGCGACGTCCCCGGTTGCCGTGCGCAGCCGCCGGCGGTCGGCATCGGGATCGACCTCGTCGAGCACGCGATCGAGTCGCTCGCTGTCGACGCGGGCGTTGAGCTGCACGAGGCCCCAATCGTCGAGTGCGGCGATCAGTGCGGCGGGCCGCAGGCTCTGGCGCACCGCCGCGGCGAGTTCCTCGGGTTGCGACGCGAAAGACGCGAACGCCCGGTCGTAGGCCGCGTTCAGCGCCGACCAGTCGAAGGTCGACAGATGCACCCGCTGCGCGGTCTCGATCGCCGCGAGCAGATGCTGCTCGCGGCGAGCGGCGGCCTCGAGCGCCACGCTCCGAGCCCGGATCTCGGCTGCCGCGGCCTGCAGCTGGCCGCGCTCGCGGGCGAGCTCGACGGCCCGCGCGCTCGCCGCCGTCGCCGCCACGAGCAGCTCGGTAGCGGAGCCGGTGCTCGCCTCGGCGCGGGCGAGCTGCAGGCGGGTGTCGTCGATC
>JAGQRB010000727.1 GCA_020425925.1 Planctomycetota bacterium | reverse complement strand
TGGTGACGGTGGGGGATGTCGATTTCGAAGGTGTCGGCGGCGTGGCGGGCTGGGTCTCCCCGGTGCCGGGGGGGGTCGGGCCGGTCACGGTCGCGATGCTGATGCGCAATACGCTGCGCGCCGCCGGGGCTCTGGTTTGACGGGCGCGGCTCGGAACCGCGCCCGCCGCGCCGCGCTGCTGCTCGCCGCGCTGGCGACGAGCTGCGCCGCGGCACCGACGTCGAGCGCCGATCGCACGCCACCGCCGAACGTCGTGATCTTCCTGGTCGACGACCTCGGCTGGCAGGATCTCAGCGCACCGTTCTGGCGCGAGCGCACGCCCTGGAACGAGCGCTACCACACCCCCAACGTCGAACGGCTCTGCCGCGAGGGCACGAAGTTCACCGCCGCCTACGCCCACTGCGTCTGCACGCCGACGCGGGTCTCGCTGCTGACCGGCATGGCGGCGGCGCGCCACCGCGTGACGCATTGGACGCTGCGCGCCGACACGCCGACCGACCCCGAACGCGGCGGCCTGCGGCGGCCGGTCTGGAACTGGAACGGCCTCACCGACACCGATGCGACCGCGAACGCGACCCTCGCCGCGACGCTGCCGCAGCGCCTCGCCGCCGCCGGCTACCACACGATCCTCGCCGGCAAGGCGCACTTCGGCGCCGCCGGCACGCCCGGTGCCGATCCGTGCCAGCTCGGCTTCGACGTCAACATCGCCGGCTGGGCCAACGGCGCGCCGTCGAGCTACCTGGCGCAGACCGCGTTCCTGCGCGCCGGCGACGACCCGATCTGGCAGGTGAGCGGGCTCGAGCGCTACCACGGTCAGGACCTGTTCCTGACCGATGTGCTGACCACCGAGGCGCTCGCCGCGGCCGGCGCGAGCGTCGCGGCGCAGCAGCCGTTCCTGCTCTACCTGGCGCACTACGCGGTGCACGCGCCGTTCGACGCCGACGAGCGTTTCGCGGCGCGCTACCGCGATGCCGGCCTGCCCGAGCGCGAGGCGCGCTACGCCGCGCTGATCGAGGGCGCCGACCACTCGCTCGGCCGTGTGCTCGACTGGCTCGACGCGCGCGGGCTGGCGGAGGACACCGTCGTGCTGTTCCTGAGCGACAACGGCGGTCTCAGCGCGCACGGCCGCGCCGGCGAGCCGCACACCCACAACACGCCGCTCAGGAGCGGCAAGGGCTCGGCCTACGAGGGCGGTGTGCGCGTGCCGCTGGCGGTGCGCTGGCCCGGCCGCACGCCGGCCGGCGTCGAGCTCGCCGTGCCGGTCTCGGTCGACGACGTGTTCCCCACCGTCTGCGAGCTCGCCGGCGCCGACCCGCGTTGCCCCGATGGCGTCGCATTCACGCCGGCGCTGCGCGGCCAGCCGCTCGCGCCGCACCCGGTGTTCTGGCACCACCCGCACTGGTGGGGCGCGACCGGGCCCGGCATCGAGCCTTACAGCGGGGTGCGCGACGGCCGCTACAAGCTGCTCTGGTTCTACGCCGGCGGCCGCGCCGAGCTCTACGACGTGATCGCCGACATCGGCGAACGGCACGACCTCGCCGCCGAGCTGCCCGAGGTCACGACGCGACTGCGTGCGCTGCTGCGCCGTCAGCTCGCGGACTGCGGGGCGACGCTGCCGCGCGGGGCGGACGGCGCCGTGCTGCCGCTGCCCTGAGCGTCAGCGGCGCCGAGTTCCGCGCCAGCGGCGAGCGATCACGACTCGGCCGGCAACGGCGCCGCCGCAGCCGCGGCGCGAACCGGGTCCGGCCGCAGCCAGACATCGATCGCGCCGACCGTCATGAAGCCGAGGTGCACGCTGTAGCCGGTCCAGACGCCGTCGCGCAGGCCGCTGCTGAAGCCGTAGTTGTGCAGCCCGACGCCGAGCAGGTTGGTGTGGAACCACGAGAACATCACCACCATGCCGGTGAACGCGGCCCACATCACGGTGCCGAAGTCGCGGATCATGCCGCTCATGCGGGCGTGCACCATCGCGATCTGCGACAGGCAGATCATCAGCGCGCCGTTCTCCTTCGGATCCCAGCCCCAGAACCGACCCCACGAGTCGTTGGCCCAGACACCGCCCCAGATCGTGCCGACGACCGCGAACACCAGGCTGAACGCCGAGACGCCGTAGACGCCGCGCACCAGCGACTTGCTGAGCGCATCGCTCGGATGCGCGATGCGCGTCACGCGCACGAAGACCCAGGCCAACGCCAGCGCCGACGCCGCCAGGCCGGCGGCGTAGCCGGTGTTGATCATCGTCACGTGCGTCGCAAGCCAGTAGTTGCTGTCGAGCACCGCGACCAGCGGATCGAGCGTGTCCTTGCCGTCGGAGACCTCGAACATGCGGGCCAGCATGATCAAGAGCGCTCCGGCGAGCGGCGCGAGACCGAGCGCGATGCGGCGCGGCAGGATCCACTCGACCACCAGCAGCGTCAGCACGCTGAACGCCGCGATGAACAGGAACGTGTCGTAGAGCCGCGTGATCGGCGGTCGGCCGGTGATCACGCAGCGCAGGTAGATGTCGTAGCACAGCAGGCAGAGCGCGAACGACGTCACGCCGAACGACGCCCACCAGAGCAGCCGGTTCTTCGGCACCAGCCAGCAGACGCCGGCGAGCAGGAAGCCGAAGATGAACCAGTGCAGCGCCTTGTAGTGCCAGCTCGCGCGGTAGTACTCGGTCTCGGTGTCGATCGCGCCGTACTCGCCGCGCGCCTTCGCGGCGGCCACGACCGCGTCGTGGAACTGTCGCAGGCCGGTCGCCTTCGCCGCCTGCGAGTCGGCCGCGATCGCGTCCTGCAGCGACAGGAACATCGCCGCCTGACCGTTCTCGGTGTCGCCGCGGAACGCCGTCATCATCGGCGCGTCGATGCTGTTCCAGGTCTCCTGGCCGGCCGCCGGCGGGAAGAGCCCGAGCGCGGCGTGGCGCGCGAGCTCGTCGAGCTCGCCGAAGATCGCCATCATGTTGCCGAGCTTCGGGTCCTGCAGGTTGCGGTTGGCGCTCTTGACCAGCTCGCGGAACGGCTCGCTGCGGCGCACCATGTCGCCGATGCGGATGGTCTCGCCGCCGAGCGCGGTGCGCAGCTCGTCGCCCTCGACCTTGAACACGGTGTGCAGCGCCGCGAGCTGCAGGTGCACGTTCTCGTAGAGCCGGAGTTGGCGGTAGAGCTGCACGACGTGCTCCTGCACCGCATCGCGCTCCTTGGCGTCGATCGCGAGATACTGGTCGGCGAGCTCCTCGAGCCTGGCGCGGGTCGTCGGATTGCCGACCTCGCGGAAGGTGACGTAGTCGAAGTTCAGCGTCTGACCGGCGTTCTCGATGCCGAGCGCGTCGAGCACGCCGGTGTTCTCGATCCGGAACAGCGGGTAGTCGGCGGCCTGGTCGGGGTAGCACCAGACGTCGAGCAGCCATTCCGTCGGCTCGAGGGTGACGCGCTGCGCGCCCTCACCCTGGCCACCTTCACCCCGGCCGCCCTCACCCTGCCCGACGGTGAACTTGAGGTCGCGGCGACCGTGCACGGCGTAGAGCAGGAACGCCGCGAACGAGCCGAGCGGCTTGACGCGGCCGTTCTCCTGCACCGGCAGCGACGCCATCGTCTCGACCAGGTCGGGGTCCCACGGCGCGGTGCGCTGCATGGTTCCGTCGTAGGCCGGCGACGGCCGCGAGCAGCCACCGGCGAGCGCGGCACCGAACGCGAACAGGACGAGCAGCAACGGCTGGATGGCTTTCACGACGCGAGCGCCTCACGGGTCGAGGACTTCAGGAACCTGGTGAGCTTCATCAGGAAGTGCACGACGAGACCGAGCGCGATCACGTAGCACGCGTACTCGGGCCACTTGTCCGAGGGGTTCTCGGCGGCCTCGAACACCGAGTACCACGGCGGCCCGCGCGTGAAGTCGGGCGCGCCGCGACCGTCCTGCGGCCCCCACCCGGTCTGGTAGAGCACGAAGCCCTCACGCCGCAGCGGCGTGTTCATGTAGATCTGCACGTCCTGCGGCGGCTTGCCGGCCTCGAACACCGTGACGAAGCTGCGGTAGTCGGCCGGCGTCAGCGTGCCCGGGTGATCCGTCTTGCGGAACTCCTTGAGCTGGACCTGGAACGGCAGCTCGCGCATGACGCGGCGCAGGTCGAGCGCGTAGCGCGTCGAACCGACCTCGAACACGAACGGCAGCCGCAGGTCGGTCTGCGGCCGCAGCTCGCGACCCCAGAGCATGCCCTCCTGGCGCGGTCCGTCGTTCGGGGTGACGATCACGTAGCAACCCGGGACGTTGAGCTCGCGGTCAGGCTGGACTTCGAACTGCCGCAGGAACACGCCCCCGACGACCGGCGCGGAGGCCGCGAACATCGGCCCCTTCTGCATCGGCTCGCAGTTGTCGAACCAGGTGTGCAGCTCGATCCGGAACGGCAGGTCGGGATCGGTGATCGTGACGGTGCGGTCCTTCGCCGGCAGCAGCGCGTCCTCGGGAATCGTGCGCTCGACGATCGTCGCGCCGTCGTCGCGCAGCAGCGCGAGCTCGTAGTCGTGGAAGCTGACGTAGTCGCCGCTACGGACGACGCGGCCGCCGTCGGAGCCGCCGTCCTGCGCCGCCTCGAACAGGCTGACCGCACCCGACGTCGAGTACTCGAGCTTGACGAAGCCGGCGACCAGCAGCAACGCGATGCCGAGGTGTGTGATCAGCACACCGACGTTGCGCATGCTCCACCGCAGGCGCACGAAGCCGCCGACGATCAGGTTGACGAACAGCACCGCCATCAGCGGCATCGCGCCGGGCAGCGGCACGCGCAGCGCGAACAGCTCCTTGCCCCAGAACGACAGCGGCAGGTCGGCGATGACGAACCAGCCCTCGAAGTACTCCTTCTGGACCACGAACAGGCCCTTCTGGACCTGCGCCAGCGTGCCGAGCCAGGTCAGCAGACCGAGCAAGACGAGCACGACGACGGCGAGCTTCATCGACGCGAAGAACGCGACGATCCGACCGAGCGGCCCGTTCACTGGCTCCTCCGCAGCGAGGCGCAGAACGTCCGGAACGCCTCGACCTCGGCCATCACATCGGTCGCCGGCCCGATCAGCTTGGCGAACGTGATCGTGCCGCCGTCGTTGCGGACCGCGACGATCGAGCGCGCGTTCGGGATCTTGCGGCCGCTCATCGGGTTGTCGTAGTTGCCGGTCATGTCGAGCCAGAGCGCATCCGGGCCGAGCATCTCGCACTTCGGCAGCGCCGCGAACTCGGCGTCGCCGAGCGGCGTCGTGTCGCCGAGCTCGGCGCGCCAGACGCCGAGCATCGGCCGGATGTCGCCGGAGAGTTGCGAGACGTAGACCTCGCCGTCGCCGGCGGCGCCGAACGCGTGGTGCAGCGATCGCGGCGAACCGGCCTTCGGCTGCCACGCCGCCGGCACATCGGCGGTGAACGGCCCGGTCGCGAGCCCGTCCGCGCCGCCCGGATTGCCGGCGTGCGGGTTGCCGGCTTGGGGATCGGCGGCGTGCGGATTCGGCGTGCCCGGCGCCACGGCACCGGGTGAGGCCATTCCGCCCGACGGACCGCCGCCGGCACCGCGCCGCAGCGAGCCGGCGAGCGCGAGGAACGCGTTCTTGTTCGACAGCACGACGGCCTCGGGACCGACGAGCTTGAGCGACGTGACGAGGTCGCCGCGGTTGCTGAACGCGAGCAGCATCGCCTGGCCCTCGGTGCCGTTGTAGGTGCCGGTGAGTTCGAGCAGGCGGCCGCGACCGTCGAAGAACGGGATCTCGGGCAGCGACTCGGGCATCTCCGGCTGCAGACCGAATTGCCGATACCAGCGCACCATGTTGCCGGCGAGGCCGCCGCGCACGCCGCCGGTCAGCCAGCACTGCGCGCCCGGATCGCCCGGGACGCTCCAGATCAGGTCCTTGAAGTTGGCCGGATCGGCGGGCTCTTGGCGCCAGTCGGCCGGCGTCTCCGCGGCGAACGACTCGGCCTGCCCCGTGGCCGGGCCGATGTCGGGCAGCCCGAAGCGCTCCTTCGGCGTCGCATCCCAGACGATCGGGCGG
>JAGQRB010000726.1 GCA_020425925.1 Planctomycetota bacterium | reverse complement strand
GAACTCGACTGGCAAGCTCGGCGACACCTGGGAGCTCGACCTCGCATCGTCGACCTGGACGCAGTTCTTCCCGACGCAGCCGCCGGCCGCGCGCTCGAACCACTCCATGGCGTTCGACGCGGGTCGCGGCGTCGTGGTGCTCGTCGGCGGTGACACCGCCAACGCGCTCGCGCTGGACGAGGTCTGGGAGTGGAACGGCACGACCGCGACCTGGACCAGGCAGGACACGCGGTGCCTGCAGCAGGGTCGGCGTGAAGCGGCGATGGTGTCCGACCCCACGCGCGGAGTCGTGCTCTACGGCGGACAGCAGGCGAACTTCGGTCTGCTGTTCGACGTCTGGTCGCCGCTGACCTCGTCGCCGGCGTCGTATTCGCCGATCGGCATGGGTTGCGCTCCCGCGACCGCTGCGGTGCCATCGCTGACGGCCGTCACGTTGCCATGGCTCGACGCTTCGTTCGAGCTGCGGGTGAGCAACGCGCCCGCGGGCGGTTTCGTGGCTCCGGCCGTTGCCATCCTGCAGGCGCCGACGCCGATCCCGCTGCCGTTCGGTCCGAACTGTCGGTCCTACCTCTTCGGGCCGTTCGCGTTGCCGCCGATCTTCGCCTCGGGCGCGGGCGTCGCGACCATCACGATGAACTTCCCCAAGAAGCTGAACGCCTTCGTCGGCCTGAACTTCTACGCCCAGGCCGCAATGCTCGATTCGCAGACCCGGGTGCTGCTGACGAACGCCGGCCACGCCGTGCTCGGTCGGCGCTGACGACGATGAAGGGTCCGTGAATCCCGGGGCGGCCCTGCGCCGCCCACTTGACGGCAGCGCGATCTCCGCTACATCTGTAGCGCACCGCTACGAATGTAGCGAATCGGGCGATGCCGACGGACGACAACGACAAGCTGAGCCGCCGCGAGCGCGAGATCATGGATCTCGCCTACGAGCTGTCGGGTGTCACCGTGCGAGACCTTACCGATCGGCTGCGCGAGCCGCCGACCGACGGTGCGGTGCGCACGATGCTCGCTCGGCTCGAGGGCAAGGGACTGCTGCGCAAGGTCAACCGCGCCGGTCGCGCGACCTGGGCGCCGACGGCGTCGCGCGGCCGCGCGCAGCGCACGGCGCTGCGTCGCCTCGTCCGCACGTTCTTCGACGGTTCGATCGAACAGGCGGTGTCGGCGTTGCTCGCGAATCGCGGCGATCTCGACAACGAGGAGCTCGACCGGCTCGCGCAGCTCATCGAGGAGCATCGGAGGAGAACGCGATGAGCCTCGCCGCTGCCGGATGGCTGCTCGTGCGCGCCACGGTGCTGCTGTCGATCGCGCTCGGCGCGCTGGCCCTGTCGCGCGGGCGCAGCGCGGCGCTGCGCGAGCTCGTCGGGCGGTGGTTCCTCGTCGCGCTCTGTCTGTTGCCATTGCTCGCCGCCAGCGGTCTCTCGATCGGCATCCTGCCGTCGTTCGGCAGCGCGACGGATGTCGGGTCGGCCGACCGGGTGCTACTCCAAGCGCGGGATCTCGTGGCTGCCGGCAGCGAGTTCGAGGCGATGGGCACTTCGGACCCGGCCTCGGCGCTGATCGACCTGGCCTACTTCGCGATGCTCGTCTGGATCGCCGGTGCGGGAATCCTGCTCGCGCGGGCCGCCATCGGCCACGTGCTCGCGGTGCATCGCCTGTTCGGTCCTACCGCGCGTGATCTCCCCGTGGACCTGCTGGCTCGGCTCGGCGTCGATCGTCGGACCGTCCGACTGTCGCCGGCGACCGACCAACCGGTTGCTGCCGGCCTGTTGCGAGCGCGGGTGGCCGTGCCCCCGGCGTTCCTGCAATGGTCGTTCGTGCGCCAGCGCGCGGTGCTGGCCCACGAACTCGCCCACGTCGAACGACGCGATGGCCTCGCGGTCCTGCTGGCACAGGCCGTCCGGGCGCTGTGGTGGCCGCATCCGCTCGCCTGGGTCCTCGCCCGTCGCCTCGCGCTGCTGCGCGAGCAGGCTTGCGACGACCGTGCGCTCGACGACGGCTTCACCGCCGCGACCTACGCCGCGGCGCTCGTCGCGGTCGCGCGTGCGGTGCGTTCCAACAACTCCGACCGCCCCCCCGTTCTGGCAATGACCACGATCTCACAGCTCGAGGCGCGCGTCCGCGCCCTTCTCCGCATCGACGGCGCGCGCGGGCGACCGCACCTGTTCGACCGATTCGTCACCGGCGTCCTGGTTCTCGTTCTCGGCTTGCTCTGTGCGACCGGGAACGCGGTCGCTCAGGGCGAGCCGCCGCCGCCGCGCGAAGCCGCGGTGCCGACCGAAATCCGGCTCGTCGTGACGCAGCAGGGCGACGTGCTGCACGCCGACCGCGAGATCGGGGTCGACGGTGTCCGAGCCGCCGTCGAGCGCCTGCTCGCCGATGGGCCTCGTTCGGTCGTCGTCGTCTGTTCTCGCGAGGTCTCGGCGGGCCTGCTCGTCCGGGTCATCGACGAGGCCAAGCTCGCCGGTGCCAAAGAGGTCGCGATCGCGACGGCGCCGGCAAACCGGCCGCTGGCGATCCGTCAGGTCTCGCCGGCGATCCCGCTCGAGCTGCGCCAGCATCTGCCGGCGACCGTCCACCTCGTCTTCACGGTCGACACGGCGGGGAGCGTCATCGAGCCGACGGTGCAGGACAGCACCGATCCGCGTTTCGACGAGCTGGCGCTGCGCGCGGTCGAACAGTGGCGCTTCGAGCCGGCCCGACGCGACGGCAAGCCGGTGGCCACGAGGCTGCGGGTCCCGCTGCGGTTTCCGGATCCGGCGGCGCCGCCAGCCCCCGCGTCCGAACAACTCGATCTCGATGCTCTCGAGGCGAGTCTCGAGGCCCGCCGGAGCGACCTGCCGAACGAGCTCGACGGTCCGCTGCGCGAACGCATCGAGGAGCTGCTGGCGCGGCTGCGCGAGCGCGGCGGCGAAGCGGCGGATCTCGACCGCGCAGTGCACCTGCTCGAGGGTTGGGTCGAGAGACAGCGCTCGGCGGAGCGCCGGCGAGATTCCGCGGCGAAGCCGGGCGTGATTCGGTGCCACGTGCAGGACACCGACTTCGATGCGCCGGTTTCGGATGCCCGGGTCACGCTGCGGGAGACCGGCACGCAGGCGACCGGCGGCACGGACGGCAACTACGTGTTCGCGCGCGTGCCGGCCGGCAGCTACACGGTCGTCGTCGCCAGGGAGGGCTACGAACCGAAGGTGCACGCCGGCGTCGTCGTGACGGCGGGTCGCCTGACGGATGTCGCCGTCGGAATGACGGCCCGCGTTCCCGAACCGCCGGTCGTCCGACCTCCGGTGATCCGGTAGCGCTGGCGCGGCACCGCCGCACTTGATTCGCGACGAGCGGCAGCGTAATTGCCGCGCGAAATGACCGGGTCGGCGATCCCGTCGGGCGCGGTGCCGCGCTCCCCTCTGCGTGTCGGCGAGGGGGCGCGAGGGCGTGGCGTTTTTGCGCTGCAGGCGTTCGCAGCCGACGCCGACCTCGAAGAGTGTCCGGTGATCCTGATCCCGGCGCGCGAGGTCGGGCCCGGCGTGCTGGCGCACTACCTGTTCTGGTGGGACGACGCCGAGGGCGGACGCTACGCGCTGCCGACCGGCCACGGCCTGCTCTTCAACTACGACCCCGAACCCAACACCACGTTCCGCGTCGAGCCCGAACGGCTCGCGATAGTGTTCCGGACGTTGCGCCCGATCGCTGCCGGTGAGGAGCTGCTGATCGACTACGCCTACGATGCAGAGCATCTCGCGCTGCTGGGCCAGCCGGCGTGGTATCGCGCCAGTGGCGGCACCACGTGAGCTCCTCCTCGTTCGATCTGGCGCCCGTGGAGGGCCCGTTGTCGCTCGAGCGCGTCGATGAGTCGTTCGTGCTCGGGGTGGCGGAGCGCCGCGAGCTCGCGGCACTGTTCGCCGCGTGCTTCTCCTGCTGCCGCACCGACGAAGAGCCGGCGGCCGCCGATTGGCGATGGCTGCTGCGGGTCGACGGCCGCATCGCCTGCCACGTCGCCGTTCGTCGCCAGGGTCGGACCGGGCGCTTTCGTCGGCTGGGTCACCTCGCCTACTGCGCGACGCTGCCGGCGTGGCGCTGCCGCGGTCTCGGAGCCCGCTTGCTCCGGCAGGTCCAGGCCGACGCGCCGTCGTTGGCGCTCGACGGCGTCGTGCTGCACGCCGAACGGGACGCGGTGCGGTTGTATCAGCGGGCGGGCTGGCGCGAGATCGCACCATGCGCGTACTACCGCGCCGAGCGGCGCCGCAGCGAGGATCCGGTGCTCGCCTGGTCCCCGAAGCCCGCGTGCGTCGAGCGGTTGCGCTGCGAGTGCTACCGGTTCCAGCGCGATTGGTAGGCGCTCACTCGTTCCCTGGCGAATCGGCCGGGCTAGACTCGCGGCGATGGCGTTCTCGTTCCGACGCGTCGGCGTCTTCTTCGCCGTCGCCGGGCTCGCCGGCTGCGGGGCCGGTGCCGGCGGCGCGATGCCGCGAACCGGCGCGCCAGCCGTGATCGCCGGGCTCGATGCGGCGGGCCTGACCGGAGCGTTGCGCGGCCGCGTGCTGCTGGGCGAGCTCGGTTGCGTCCGGTGTCACGCGTCGGGCGATCACGTGCTCGGCGCCGCGTCGGGTCCGAGCCTCACGACCGTCGCCGGGCGGATCGACCAGAGCTACCTGGTCGAGTTCCTGCAGGATCCGCGTACGGTCGAAGCCGGCACGACGATGCCGGACCTGCTGCGCGACATGCAAGGGCCCGAACTCGCTGCTGCCGCCGACGCGCTCGCGCACTACCTGCGCTCGTTCTCGTCCGGCAGCGTTGGGGACGTCGACGCCGACGTTGCCGAGCCCGAGGTCGATGAGGCGGCACGGCAGCGCGGCGAGGAGCTCTACCGGCGTGTCGGCTGTCGCGCGTGCCACGACAACGACGACGCGCGCCGCTATCTCGACCGCAAGTACTCGACCGCCGCGTTGAACGCGTTCCTGCTGGCGCCGCATGCGGCACGGCCCGCGCAGCGCATGCCGGACTTCGGGCTGGCACCTGCCGAGGCTCACGATCTGACGCAGTTCCTGCAGACGTTGCCCCGTGCGCGAACGGCGCCGTTGCCGGTCGATACGGCGAAGGCGGCTGCCGGGCGCACGCTGTTTGGAGCGCGCGGTTGCGCGGCGTGCCACGAGCTCGCCGACGAATCTCGCCGCGATGCCCCGGCTGCCAAGCCACTCGACCAGCTCGATGCCTTGCGCGGTTGCCTGTCCGAGACCGCGGGAACGGGGCCGGCATACGATCTGACCGCCGCTCAGCGCAGCGACCTGCGCGCTGCGCTCGCGGCCCTCGGCACTCCGGCTACCGGCAACGACCTCGCGATCGAGCTGCTCGCGCGCCGCCGCTGCCTCGTCTGTCATCGGCGCGGTGACGTCGACGCGGTCACCGCCGGCCTGGCGCGCGACCTGTTCGGCACCGATGACCCGACCCTCGGTGAGGAGGGCCGCATGCCGCCGCCGCTCACCGGCGTCGGCGCCAAGCTGCAGCGCGAGTGGCTCACCGGCGCGATCGCGCACGGTCAGCGCGAGCGGCCCTATCTCCACATGCGCATGCCGGGCTTCGGCGTGGAGTTCGCGGCGCAGCTCGCGGACCTGCTGACGACGGTGGACGCGGAGTCCGGCGACGGGATCGCGCCGCTGCCCGAGGACCGCGACGCGGCCGAGGCGGTGAAGACGGTCGGACGCGAGCTCGTCTCCGACGGCGGCATGAACTGCATCAGCTGCCATCGCTTCGCCGGCGAGCAGGCCGGTTCGATGGCGGCGATCGACCTGGTCTACAGCACCGGCGAGCGCCTCCGCCCCGAGTGGTTCGCGCGCTTTCTGCGCGATCCGTTCCGCTTCAAGCCAAACACGCTGATGCCGCACTTCTTTCCGGACGGGCGCTCGACGCGACCCGCGATCGCCGACGGCGACGTCGACCGCCAGATCGCGGGCCTGTGGCACTACCTCGCCGAGGGCCGCAATGTCCGGCGACCGACCGGCCTGCGGCCGCCGCCGATCGAGCTCACGGTCGCCGACGAGGCCGTGATGCTGCGACGCAGCGTGCAGCACACCGGCAAGCGCGGCATCAGCGTCGGCTATCCGGGTGGCGTCAACGTCACGTTCGACGCCGAGCGCCTCGGCCTGAACCAGGTCTGGTGGGGACGGTTCGTCGACGCGCGGCCGGTCTGGACCTCGCAGGGCAGCGGCGAAGCCCAGATCCTCTCGCAGGATCGCGCCGAGCTGCCGAACGGTCCCGCCTTCGCCGCGCTGCCGGCCGCGGATGCGCCCTGGCCGGCGGCGACGCGGCGCGAACGCGGCGATGCGTGGCGCGGCTACGACCTCGACGCGGCGCGGCGACCGACGCTGCGCTACACCTTCGGCGACGTCGCTATCGCCGACACGCCGAGCGAGATGCGCGTCGACGGGGGCAGGACCACACTCCGCCGGACGCTGCGTTTGACCGGGCCGGCGGCATCGCTGTGGTTCCGCGCGGCGCGGGATGCGCGGATCGAGCGTCTCGACGCGCGGACCGTGCGGGTAGGCCGCGCGCTGCTGGTGGCGAGCGATACGCCGGCCGAGATCGTCGCGATCCCGGGGGACGACGCGCGCGAGCTGCGTTTCGCGGTGCAGGTCGCACCGGATGGAGCATCGCTCGAGCTCGAATACCGCTGGCAGGAGGATGGTCGATGACTCGCCCTGCGAACGTCTTCTTCGCGGCGCTGCTCGCCGGCACCCTCGGCGCGCAGGAGCTCGGTGCGGCCTGGGGCACGGGACCGGCCGAGGCCGCGCACTACCGCATCGTCGAGCTGCCGATCCCGCCCGAGCTCGCGCTCGAGTGCGGCAGCATGTGTCCGCTGCCCGACAACCGACTCGCGATCGGCACGCGCCGCGGCGAGATCCTGATCGTCGACGGCGCGTTCGACGAGCTGCCGGCCACACGTGTCCACCGCTTCGCCGCCGGCCTCGACGAGGTGCTCGGGCTCGGCTATCGCGATGGCGCGTTCTACGCGACGCAGCAGACCGAGCTCACGCGCATCACCGACGTCGACGGCGACGGTCGCGCCGATCGCTTCGAGAACCTCAGCGACGCCTGGGGTTTCGGGCACTACCACGAGTTCGCCTGGGGCTCCGGGGTGCAGCCCGACGGCAGCGTCTGGGTCGTGCTCGGGCTGTCGGAGTCGTATCACTACAAGGCCGACTACCGCGGCTTCGCGTTCCGCATCACCGCGGACGGTCGCGCCGAGCCGGTCGCGAGCGGCGTGCGCAGCGCCGGCGGCGTCGGCCCGAACGAGACCGGCGCCATGTTCTACGTCGAGAGCCAGGGACCGTGGAACGGCTCGTGCTCGTTGAAGCGGCTTCGTCGCGGCGCCTTCCTGGGCCATCCGATCTGCTATCCGGGCTACGAGTTGCCGCTCGGCCGCGAGCTCGGGCCGACGCCGCTCGAGCCCGAGAACCGGTCGCGCCTCGCTGCGGAGAGTCGCCGCATCGAGCAGCTCGATCCGTATGCGGTAGTGTTCCCGTACCGGCGCATGGGGCAGTCGATCACCGCGTTCCGCGTCGATCGCACCGCGGGGCGCTTCGGGCCGTTCGCGGGGCAGCTGTTCGTCAGCGACTACAGCCTGAGCCTGGTCATGCGCGCGACGACCGAAGAGATCGACGGCGTCTGGCAGGGTGCGTGCTATCCGTTCCGCGAGGGACTCGGCAACGGCGTGCTCGCGATCGAGTTCTCCGACAACGGCTACCTCGTCACCGGTGGCACCAACCGCGGCTGGCCCGTGCGCGGCAACAAGCGCTTCGTGCTCGAACGCCTCGAGTACACCGGCGTGCTGCCGTTCGATGTGCTGCGGGTGTCGGCGCGCTCCGACGGCTTCCACGTGCGCTTCACGAAGCCGGTCGACCGGGCCAGCGCCACGGCGCCGGCGAGCTACCGGCTGCGGAGCTTCACGCACTACTACCAGAAGTTCTACGGCAGCCCGGAGATCGACGAGACCACGCCGGTCGTGACGGGCGCGGAGCTCGACGACGATCGGCAGGGCGTGCACCTGGTCGTCGACGGCCTCGTCGAAGGTCACGTGCACGACCTCGACTTCGCCGGCGTGCGCGCCGCCGATGGCACGCCGCTGTTGCACACGATGGCCTACTACACGTTGAACAGGATCCCCCGATGAAGCTCTCCTCCGTCGCCGTCGCCGTCGCCGCGAGCGCCGCAATGGCCGCCGCCCAGGATCACCCGGTGCCCGAGGACCCGCGCTGGCTGGTCTACCACGGCGCTGGAACCGGCGCTGGAACCGGCGCCGGAGCCGATGATGCCGTGGGCCGCGGTGCGCACGTCGTCTTCGTCGCCGGCGAACAGGAGTACCGCGCCGAGCAGGCGCTGCCGATGCTCGCGCGCCTGCTCAGCGAGCGCCACGGCTTCGACTGCACGGTGCTGTTCGCCCAGCACGACGGCCTCGTCGATCCGTCGCAGAAGACGCGCCCCGACGATCCCGAGGTCGAGCACGACGTGCCGGGGCTCGAGTATCTCGCGACCGCCGATCTCGTGGTCTGGTTCACGCGCTTCCTGACCCTGCCCGAGGAGCAGCTCGCGCAGGTCTATCGTTATCTCGACTCCGGCAAGCCGCTGATCGCGATCCGGACCGCGAACCACGGCTTCCGCGACCGCTGGAACTACGTCGTGGACGGCAAACGGGTACGCTTCGGCGAGGACGTGCTCGGCGGCACGTTCCGCGGCCATCACGGCGGCTGGCACCACGAGGCCACACGCGGGCTCGTCGTCGACGCGCAGCGTTCGCATCCGATCCTGCGCGGGGTCGACGACGTCTTCGGCCCGTCCGACGTCTACCGCACCTACGCCGGTGACGACGGGCTGCCCGAGGGCTGCACCGCGCTGCTGCTCGGCCAGCCGCTGAAGGGGCGCTCGCACGACGACGAGCCCAACACCGACAAGCAGGCGCTGCCGATCGCGTGGATCAAGACCTGGACCGGCAACGGCGGCGAGCCGGCGCGCATCTTCCACACCACGATGGGCAGCGCCCGCGACTTCGAATCGGCCGGCCTGCGCCGGCTGTTCCTCAACGCGGCGCTCTGGTGCCTCGGCCGTGAGGACCGGATCCGGCCGGATCTGTCGGTCGAGCTCGTCGGCGACTACGTCCCGCTGGCGAGCGGTTTCGATCACGAGAAGCTCGGCGTGCGGCCGCGACCGCCGGCGGACTACCGCTGAGTCGTGACCTGCGCGCGTCGCGGGGCTATGGCGGCGAACCCATGAGATCCTTCCTCTGCGGTGTCTTCCTGCCTGCCCTCGCTGGCGCGATTGCTGCCCAGGTGCCGAGTCTCGTCCGCCTGCCGCTCGATCCGGCCGCGCCGAGCGCGATCGTGTGGGACTCGAACCACGGTCGTCTGACCGCGGTCGACTCCTCGCTCGGGGTGTGGCACTGGGACGGCGCGGGTTGGCGTCCGGTGCTGGGGATCCCACCGTCGCCGGGAGCGCTGCCGAGCGATGCGGGTGTCGCCTACGATTCGGCCCGCGGCCGGATCGTCGTGCTGTCCCAATACCGGGTCCACGAGTGGGACGGCGCGACCTGGACCAGCGCGCCGAGCCCGTATCGATTCTACACCTGCGCGTTCGACAGCGGCATGCAACGCGTGATCGCGACGGACGGCGAAACGGTCGTTGCCTGGGACGGCAACTCGTGGACCACGCTCGGGAGCAACGGTCCGGCCGGCTTCCGTCGGGGCTTCGCGTTCGCCTACGACCCGATCGGCGCGCGGTGCATCCTCTACGGTGGTGACCGGATTCCGGCTTCGAACGGCACAGCGGAGTGTTGGGCCTTCGACGGTGCGCAATGGACGCAGCTGCAGGTCGCCGCGGCTCCCGGAGTGCGCTTCGGAGCCGCGCTCGAGTTCGAGCCGGCGACCGGGCGGATGATCCTCTACGGTGGCGAGTCGGGTGCCACGACGTGGGCGCTGACCGGGAGCAACTGGTCGAGCGTCGCGACCGCCAACGACCCCGGTGAACGCGCGAACCTCCGGTTCGCCCACGACGGCTTCGGCATCGTCGTCCGGGGCGGCGATCCGGTGCTCGGCAGTTCGATGTGGCGATTCCAGGCCAACGCGTGGCGGCGCATCGATGATGGCTCGTTGCCGCGGCGCTACCACGCCCGGGTCGCGTACGACGAGCAGCGGGCCGAGATCGTCGTCCACTCCGGCTTCAGGTCCTACACGAGCAGTCCGTTTTTCGAAGACACCTGGACCTTCGACGGGCGTTGGCACCTTCGGCGCACGAGCGGAGGGCCGGGACCCGCGTGGGGAACGCCGGCGACTGCCTGGTCGTCGGCGGAGCAGATGGTGTTGGTCTTCAACGGACCGGGGTCGACCTGGAACTGGACCGGTTCCGACTGGGTCGATCGCACGCCGGCGAACTCGCCGCCCTGGCGCCAGCGGCCCGCGATGGCGACGGATCCGGCCGGAGGCGTGATGCTCTTCGGAGGGCTGCTCAACGGCGCGTATCTTGGCGATCAGTGGCATTGGAACGGCAGCAACTGGCAGCAGATGACGCCTGCGGTGCAGCCTGCTCCGCGTGCCGAGGCCATCGCCGGATTCGATCCCCTGCGCGGCGTGCTCGTTCTCGCCTCCGGCTACGGCTCGCCGACCAACGGGCTGACCGATACCTGGGAATGGGACGGTGTCCAGTGGACACAGCACGCCGCGACACCGTTCGTGATCTCCTACAGCCTTGCGCAGACGATGACGTTCCGACCCGATACGGGGCGGCTGTTCGTCAACGGTGACCCCGACTACGAATGGGACGGCAGCCAGTGGACCGCGCTGGCGTCCGCGTCGGGCAATCTGTCGCCCTCGGAGACTCGCCACGCCGATTCCCGCTTCGGTCGCATGCTCGCGGTCAGCGAGTTGGGGACCAGGGTGTTCACATCGATTCCGGGCGGGGCGACCTCCTACGGCGCAGGTTGCGCGAACGGGCCGGCGCCGGCGCTCCTGGCACATGGTCGACCGGGCCGCGGTACCGTCGTGACGCTCGCGACGACGGCATTCGCCGCAAACGTCCCGGTCTTGACGGCCATCGGCGCCACCTCGATCGCAACGCCGATCGGAGCCGGCTGTCAGGCGCACGTCTCCGACTTCTACGCGCTGTTCGTCACGACGACGACGCCTGCCGGCGAGGCGAGCGTCGCTCTGTCGATCCCGAGTTCAGCCGCCGTGCTCGGCGCGGGGCTGTCTGCCCAATCGGTCGTGGTCGATCCCGCGCACGGGAGCTTCGGGCCGCTGACGCTCAGTCAGGGGCTGCGCGTCGCGATCGGCGACTGAAGCGCCGCGACCTTCAGCGCAGCGTGAAGTCGACGATGTCGCTGATCTCGATCGCACCGAAGCACGGTCCGCTGCCGATGCCGTAGCCTTGCACCGACAGCGTCAGACCGACGAGGCCAGGCACGTACGGGACGTTCCAGACGTAGGGCGCAGGCACGTTGCCGCCGCCGGTCACGCCGACCGCGCACGACGCGCAGCCGGGAATCGGTGTCGCGGGCGTCGGGAAGCCGAACAGGAAGCCACGCAGCGGGCCCGTCCCACCGAGGTCGAAACGCAGCTCGTCGCCGAGGGTGGGGTACCCGGTATAGGAGATCGGTAGGGCGCCGCAGGACACCGGTCGCACGTTCCAGAACGACCCGGGCTGGTGGCCGTTGTAGATCCAGCCGACGACGCTGATCGCATCGGTGCCGCCGACGATCGAGTAGGTCCGCGTGTTGCCGAGGTTGCCGCCGTAGCGGCTCAGCAGCGAAGGCGAGAACGTCTGTGGGCCGGCGTTCTGGAGCACGGCCCTGGACTCGTGCACGAGCAGCTGGGCGCCGTCGACCGCGACGGTCGAGACGTAGAGGTTCGCATGCCCGGTACCCGGCGACGCGGCCGGTACCTCGCCGTGCGCGACCGCGAACCGCGTGCCGTCGCAGTCGACCGTCGGCTCGTAGCACCAGGTCGAGGTCGGGATGCCGAGCAGTGCGCTGAGGTCCCAACGCTGGATCAGCGGCTGGATCGGGTTCGTCGTGATCGCGGCGCAGTGCAGCCGGCCGTAGTTCGAGAACGGATCCGAGTTGCGTTGCCAGGTCACCATGAACGTGCGGTTTCCCGCCGATGGCGTGCCGAGACGGCTCGGCGTCGAGATCCGCGGCCGCGTGTCGTCGTCCGACGACGAGTCGATGTAGAACGCCGGTACGACGGTCCCGCCGAGGTAGTTCAGCACCGCCCCGACGATGTCACCGCCGGTCGAGAACGGGTTGTACTGCGTCCACACGATGCCGTAGTCGCCCTCGCCCGACGACTTCGAGATCGCCGGCGCACGGTCGTCGTAGGGGCCGCTGTTGAGGGTGATCGGCGAGGTCGACACGAACGTGCCGTCCGCGTTCAGTTGCCGGAAGACGATGTCGCCGTTGCCGCCCGGAGGGTGATGCTCCCAGACCACCGTGAGGTAGGCCTGGCCGCCGAGGGTCCAGGGATCGCCCGAGACGTCGGGCCGATAGGCCTCACCGGCGAGATGGCCGCCGACCGATGCGCGCTGGATGTCGAACTGCGGGTACAGCGTGCGCGTCGCGCCGATCGCCTCGTAGCGCCGCCCCATGATCGAGAACGGCGCCGCGCCGCCGATGCTGGTCTGGCCGACGACGAGGAACATGCCCTCGAGCCGCTTGCATGCGACGCGCGAGCTCTCCCAGTGCGCCGACGTGAAGTCGATCCAGAAGCTCGCACCGATCGGGTTCATCCAGAAGTCGGTACGGATCGCGGCAACGTCCCAGTCGGTGGCCGAGAACGGCACGCGCCAGATCACGAGGTGTTCGCCGGCGTCCTCGTTCCATGCGATGTCGGGTTCCATGCGCTGGTCCGCTGTCGGCGACACCGTGGTCGTCGACGTCAGCACGGGATCGACCGTCAGCGGCAGCACCGCCTGTGCCACGAACTCGCCCGGGACTGTGAGCCGCAGGCGGTCGCGGTCGACGCCGATCGGCAGCGAGAGCCGCCGCCCCACCGCGTCGAATGCCACGAGTCCGCTGTAGCGCACGTTGCCGAGCGGGCCGCGGAACACGACATCGGGCCCGTCGGCGGCCGGCACCGCTTCACCGTTCGCTGCGAGCGTGATCGTCAGATCGCCCGTCGTGCCGTCGAGACGGTCGAATCGGAAGCTCTGCTCGAGGCCCTCCGGTCTGCCGTCGTAGAGTTCGGTGAAGCCACGGCGCCGAACGGTGACCCGGGTGCCCTCGGCCGTGACTGTCGCGGCGACGGCGTCGATGTGGCGATCGCCGCAGCGCACGGATTCGAGCGAGAGCCGCAGCGGCTGGTTGCGAGGCGCGCCGCCACCGAGGAACGGGATGAACGTCACGACATCGCGTGCGATGGCTGCCTTGTAGGCGTCGCCGCGGATCCACACCGTGTCGATGTCGGCGCTCGGTCGATCGACATGGACGACGCCCGATGGCATGGTGAACTGGGGAGCCGCCTGGGCGGGCAACACGACAGCGAGTCCGGTGAGAATCGCCGTCAGCGGGAAGGAGCTGGCTGGGTTCATGCGGTCAGCAGCGGCGAATGCGCGCGAAGCACACACCCGATCCGGGCTCGCGCCTCAGCGGCCCTGCGGCTGCTCGAGACCCCGCAGCCCGGTCTCGATCGTGCCGCGTTCCTCGTCGGTCTTGGCCAGTCCGAGGGCGCGTTCGAACGCGGCGCGGGCGCCGGCGACATCGCCGCCGGCCAGCAGCGCGCGGCCGAGGTTGTAGTGCGCGGCCGGTGCGTCGGGCCTCAGCTCGCACCAGCGTCGGTAGCTCGTGGCCGCGCCGTTCGGGTCGCCGAGACCGAGCAGGACCCGCCCGAGCCGCTGGACCGGCTCGGGGTCGGCGGGCATCAGCTCGGTGTTGTGGCGATAGGCGGTGGCGGCGCCCTCGCGGTCGCCGTCTTCCTCGAGCAGCCAGCCGAGCACGGTGAACGCGCGCGCCAGCTTCGGGAAAGCAACCGTCGCGCCGCGCGCCGCAGCGATCGCTTCGGTCCGCTCGCCGAGGCCCGCGAGCGTGATTGCGACATTGACGTGGTCGTCGGGGGTGGCGCGGCCCGCTGCGACGCGAGCGCGGAAGCTCGCCACAGCGCGGCGGCGTGCCGCTGCGGCGCCATCCTTGTCGCCGAGGCGCTCGAGGCAGTTGCCGATCGTGCTGTGGATCCGGGGATGGTCGTAGCCGGCGGCGAGCACACGTTCGTAGTCGACCACGGCCTGCGCCGGATCGCTCCTGACGAGCGAGTACGCGACGTAGAGCAGCGCAGCGGGCGAATCGGGCCAGAGCGTCCGCAGCACGCGAACGGCGGCGGCGACCTCGTCGGGGGTGCCGCATTGCTGCGTCGCGGCGACCCAGCGCAGGTGGTAGTGCAGGCGCGGTGTCGGCAGCAGCAGCATCGCGCTCGTGAACAGGTCGCGGACGTGACGCCATTCTCCGGCATCGCTGCCCTGCTGCTGCGCGCGCAGCGTCGCGGTGCACGCGGCGAGGAAGTACTGCTCGGGTGTTCGCGGTGAATCCAGCTGCGCCTCGATAGCGGCGGCCTCGTTGCCGCGATCGAGCGCTGCCAGGACGAGCGCGCGGCCGCGCTTTTCGGCAGCGGGGTCGCCGCTGTCGGCCGCGGCGAGCTGTTCGAGCACGCTGTCGCGCCGGCCGCCAGCGAGCTGCGCGAGCGCCCGCAGCACGCGTGCCTCGATGTCGCGCGGTTCTGCCGCGACGGCCTGGTCGGCGGCCGCGAGCGCGCTCGGATAGTCGCCGGCCTCGTAGTCGATCGTGATCCGGGCCAGCCGCTCCTCGCGCGCCAGCGCTCGCTTGCGTTCGGCGCCGAGCTCGAGCGTCGTCCGGTTCGCGAGCAGGTAGCCGATCACTCCGGTCGTCGTTGGCACGCCGATGAGCAACGTGAACGCGAGCGCCGCACGGAACGGCTCGCGCCGCGCCCACCGCGCGATGCGGGTCCAGGGTGAGGCCCGCCGCGCGACGATCGGTCGGAACTCGAGGAACGCGCGCAGGTCGTCGCCGAATACGGCGGCGGAGGTGTAGCGCCGGTTCGGCTCCTTCTCGATCGCCTTCATCACGATCGCGGCGAGATCCGGCGCGAGTTCGGGCTCGAGCCGCAGCGGATCGGCCGGCTCGGTCCGCGCGATGCGATCGAGCACCTCGGCGACCGAGTCGCCGGCGAAGGGCGGCCTGCCGGTGACGAGCGCGTAGAGCATCGCACCGAGCGCGAAGACGTCGGCGCGGGCGTCGATCTCGCGACGGCCCGCGATCTGCTCGGGTGCGGCGTAGCGCGGCGTGCCCGCGAACGCGCCGGTTCGGGTGATGCCGGGGTCGTCGAGCTCGCGCGCGAGGCCGAAGTCCGTGAGCACCACCCGGCCGTCGGCGCGAACGAGCACGTTGGACGGCTTGACGTCGCGATGCAGGACGCCGTGGGCGTGGGCGTGTGCCAGCGCGTCGCACACGGCGGCGCAGGCTTCGACGCAGTCGCGGATCGATCGCGTGGCGCCGGTCGTCGGGTCGACCCGCGCCATCGGGACGCCATCGACGAGTTCCATCGCGAACCAGTGGGTGTCGCCGTCGCCGCCGACCGCGAGGATCCTCACGATTCCCGGGTGCTCGAGCCGCGCGGCGAGGTTCGCCTCACGTTTGAACCTCGCGACCGCGCTCGGCGCGAGCGTGACGTGGGCCGCGAGTACCTTCAGGGCGACTTCCCGTCCGAGCGACCGTTGCACCGCGCGGTAGACGACGCCCATGCCGCCGCGACCGATCTCGGCGACGATCCGGAACTCGCCGAGCACACGCTGCTCGCGCTCGGCCTCGGCGGCCGCGTGTTCGACGCCGGTGCGGTCGGCGACCATCGCCCGCAGCAGCTCGGCGACATCCGGATGTCGCGCGAGCAGCTCCTCGCTCGGCGGCGACCGGTCGGCGGCGAGCCACTCCTCGTAGATCGTCAGGGCGCGTTCGAGCTTGTGCATCCGTGGAGCAGCAGCGGCGGAGGGGTGGAGAACAACACGCCGTTCACGGCGGGGCCGGCGCTTCGCCGCGCAGCTCCCGCAACACATCGGTGAGGCGAGCGATCGCGCGCACCCACCGCATGCGCACCGCGTTCGCCGTCATCTGCAGCTCGTCGGCGATGTCGACGAACGAACGGTCCTCGTACTCGCGGGCGACGAGGATCCGGCGATCCTCGGGGTCGAGCAGTTCGAGCCCGAGGCGCACCCAGTCGCGCACCTCGGTGCGCATCGCCGCACGGCTCGGCGTCGAGCTCCGCTGCAGCCCCGGGTCGAGTTGCAGCACGCTGTCGTTCGCCGAGCCGACGATGCGGCCGAGATCGCGCCGTTTGCGGCGGAACCAGTCGTTGCGATCGCGCAGCGTGTTCTCGAGCACACGTGCGAGCAGCGCGCGGAAGCGCTGGGCATCGGGCACGACGAAGCGTGGCGCATCGCGCAGGAAGTCGAGCATCGCGTCCTGCAGGTAGTCGTCGGGCTCGCCGCGCTGGCGCAGGAACCCGCCGACGCGGTGCGCGAGCTGCTGCCGCAGCCACGGCAGGTGCAGCTCGACGAGCTCGGCGAGCGCCGAGTCGTCGCCGTGCGACCAGCGCTCGAGCAGCAACGGGGTCGCATCCAGCGGGTCGGCCATGGCGGTTTCGAGGGAAGGATACCGCGCCGCCGGCCGGAGATGCCGTTCGACGGCTACTCGATCGCGAGCACGACCCGGATCTCGACCGGTGTCTCGCGGCCTGCCGGTACGGTGACCTGGAGCTCTCCGCGCCGTCGGGGTTGGGCGAAGGTGTGCGCCGAGATCACCCAGTTGCCGGGAGCCAGGGCGATCGGCCAGCGGTACTCGGTCTCGCAGTCGACCTTCTCGGTGTGGCTGATGACCTTCTCACCGGCGCTGTCGCGGACCTCGACTTCGAGGTACCCGGTCCATCGCGCCTCGGTGAGGTTCGCCGGCACGAAGGTCACCTGCACACCCGTCGCCGGCTTCGGCAGCATCGTGACCTCGGCGTCGGCACCGGCGCGGATCTCGACGGGCAGGCGCTGCGGTGCGCTGCCCGGACCGAAGGTGAGGACGTCGTAGTGGCCCGGCGGTACGTGTTCGGAAGCACGTCCACCGGCGACGTCCGCGAATGCGAGCGCGCGGTTGCTGCCGTCCCGTTCGCGCAGCCGCAGCGTCGTGCTCGCGAGCAGGCTCGCATCCTCGCAGCGCACGATGGCGCGGCCGCGCGCCGGCAGTCGATGCTCACCGAATTCGACGTCGCTGTTGGCTGCCAGCTCCCAAGACCCGAGTACCGCGCTGCCATAGCTGCGCTCGGAGACCCGCACGCTCCAGCTGCCCGGCGGCAACGCCTGGAATCGCACCTCACCCTCCGGCGAGACGGTGCCAGGCCGCTTGACTCCGTCCTGCTCGGCGGTCGCCCGCAGACCTTTCACCGGCTCGCCGTCGGTTGCGAGCACCCGGCCGTGCAGGCTGCCGAGGTCGTCGAGGCCGAACGCCACGCGCCACGTGATCTCGGGGCCGCCGGCGTGCACGTTCGGCAGGCTCGCGAGCGGCTCCCAGGCCGAACCCGGCGGCAGCAACAACAGGTCGTAGGCGCGGTCGCGCAGCTCCTTCAGCTCGAAGCGACCGCCGTCGTCGGTGGTCTCCATCGAGTTCTCCATCTGCGCGGTCTTCAAGTTCACGAAGCTGGTGTAGACGCGCCAACCGGTCACCGGCGCACCGCCGGGGCCGAGCACCGTGCCGCGGATCGCGAACTCGCCGTTGGCCTGGTCACGCGGGTTCCATTCCAGGACCTGGCCGTCGGCGAGCACGACGCTCTCGTTCTTCGGCTGCGCCAGCATGGCGTTCAGCCACATCGGTCCCGGATGGACCGCCGTGAGCTCGTAGCGCCCCTCGGCGTCGGTCATCGTGAAGCGGTAGGTGAAGTGCGACGACAGGTCGTCCCATAGGCCGGGCAAGGTCTGTTCGCGATGCGCCTGCACGCCGATACGAGCATTCGGCTTGCCGCTGCGGTCGCGGACGACGCCGAGCACGGTCGCGCCGCGGCGCAGCTCGAGGACCACGTCGGCCTGGGCGCCCGGGAACGTCTCGATCGCGAGTTCGCCGGCTGCGAAGCCGTCGCCATGGGCGTAGATGGCACACTTGCCGACGGCCACACCGGTTGCTGCGAACCTGCCCGCAGCGTCGGTGTGGCAGACCACCGGGACGAGATCGGAGTTCTTGCCGTCGGTGCGCGCGATGACGACGAGTGCATTGGCGACCGGCACCCGGCCCGGATCGACGACCAGACCAGAAACCGCGGCGCCGCCCGCGACGAGAGTGAGCTCGATCGTGCGCTCGCCGCGCTCGACCTTGGCGCGACCACCGGGCATGAAGCCGGCCTTGCGCGCGATCGCGACGCCGGACGACGGTGCGCGGAACTCGAACGTGCCGTCCGCGCCGCTGGTCGCGACGGCCCGGGGGATCGCGCTGAGCCCGGTGAACTCGATCGCCGCGTCCGGCACCGGCGAACCGTCGCCGTCGATGACTCGACCGCGGACGCGGCCGAAGGCGCGGAACTCGAAGCGGGTCTTCGCGATCGCGTCGGCCACGACCTCGATCCGCTCGTGGGCCCGCTCGGCGCGGAGTTCGTAGGTGCCCGGCGCGATGGCAGTGACCCGGGCGAATCCGTCGGTGCCGGCGATCGGCTTCGCGGTCGCCTGCTGGAGCACGCCGTTGTCGACCCGGTAGCAGGTGATCTCGATGCCGACCGCGGGCTCGCCATCGTCCCAGACGCACTCCACCTCGAGTCCACCGGTAGCGTCCGGTGCCGGTTCAGGATCCGGTTCCGGGGCCGGCGCTGCTTCGCGTTCCGGTTCGGGCGGAGCGGTCTCGCGAGCGTCCGGCTCGATCGGGGTCGGCGGCGCCGCGCTGTCGGGGTCGGCCCCCCCTGCGGCGGTCGGCTCCGAGGCGGGCACCGGTTGCGGCCCGCCACCGCTGCCGGCGTAGACCATCAGGGCGATGACGGCGGCGAGGGCGAGCGCCGCGGCGACGAGCAACCGGACCCTCTGCATGGCCCGCCCAACGGCGGGCGGTGCCCTGCGGTTCAGTATTACTTCGGCTCGACGAAGCGACCGCGGTTCTCGGCGGCGAGATCCTTCAGGAACGGTCGGGCCTCGCGCGAGACCATGCCGCCGCCCATACCGCCGCCGCGCCGGCCGCCACCGCCCTGGCCACCGCCGCCTTGGGGGGCTCCTTGGGGGGCGTCGAGGCCGAGTCCGATGGTGTGGATCGCCACGCGGCCGAGTGCGTTCCAGCGCCGCACCTCGGCGAGGATGTCGGCCGGGCGATCGAATCGCATGCCGCCGCCGCGCCCCGGACCGCGTCCACCGCCGTTGCCTGCGCCCGTGCGCGGCTCCCGCTTCTCGTTCGGGTCGCGCGGCAGTGTCGGCGCGCCGTCGGTCAGCAGGAACACGGTGTCGATCTCGGGTTCGTAGTAGCGATCGCGCGCGCCGCGCCCGGCGAGCAGGAAGGCGAGCTCGAGCGCGTCGTAGATGTTGGTCTCGCCCTCGAGCTGCAGGCGCCCGACCCAGTCGATCGCGCGTTCGATCGTTTCCGGCGTCGCCGGCTGGAGCTCGTCGTCGAGCTTCCGCACGTGGTTGGCGAATGCCACGATGTTGAACTTCTGATCGGTTCGCAGCCCGCGCAGCGCGGCCGAGAGCTCGCGCTTGCAGAGGTCCCAGCGGGTCGCGTCGCCGATCTCCTGTCGCATCGAGATCGAGACGTCGATGACGTAGAGCAGCGAGCCGCCGTCCTGGGCGATGCCGAAGTAGGTGGTCCGGGTGCCGGAGTCGGAGTCGCGCCGGCGGATCGACGGATCGCCCTGCCCGAGTCGGCGCGTGCCGTCGAGCCACGGCCCACCTTCCTGTTCGAGCCACAGCCGCCACGCGTCGAGCGTCGCACCGGGGTAGACGCCGGTCAGCGTCACGAGCGCGTCGAGCAGCACCTCGCGGCCGGCGCCGGTCTCGGCGTCGAGGCGATCGATCATCGGCCGCAGGGCACCGCGCCAGCCGAGCTTGCCGAGCGTCGTCGCCGCTTCGGCGCGCACCGCGGCGTCGCTGCTCGCGAGCAGCGAGACGGCCCATTCACCGACCGCCTGGGCGCGTTCGCCGAGCGACGCGACCGCGCGCAGCAGCGACATCGCGGCGTCGCCGTCGTGGGTGCGGCCGGCCGCGGTCACCAGCTTCTCGAGGTCGTCGTCGGTGGCGAACCGCGCGTGGCCGGCGAGCAACGCGCGCAGCGTCCACGGCAGGTTGCGGCCGCGCAGGACACCGTCCAGCATCAGCGTCACGGTCTCCGCGGCGCGCGCCTCCGCGAGCCGGCCGAGAATGCCGTCCTGCAGCTCGCGGATCGGGCGCAGGCGGTGACGCAGCGGACCGAGCACGGCGCTGCCACCCATCGTCTGCAAGACCTTCGCACGGTCGGCGCTGATCTCGTCGGCCTCGCGCTCGAGCTTGACGTAGGCGTCGATCAGCGCATCCGCGACCTTCGCCGAATCGACGCCGGCAGTCGCGGCGAGCGCGTCGCGGCACGATGCGAGGTCCCGCGCGTCGCCGCTGCGGCGGAATGCCTTGGCGACCTCGCGAGCGACGCGGGCAGGATCGCCCTGGGCGACGGCTGGCAGGGCCCAGGCGATGGTGCCGAGCACGATCGCGACCTGACGTGAGGGTCTCATGCGTCACCATTGGACCACACCGGCGGCGCTAGACTTGTCTCCATGTCGTATCGCGCGGCGCGGAGCATCCTGATCCCGGGCCTCGGCCTCGTCCTCGCGGCGTTCGCCGTCCCCACGACGGCACAGCAGCCCGTCGAACCTGCCGCTGCCGAACCCGCGCCGTGCGACCCGGCGCTGCTGGCGACCGACGGGCCGCATCCGGTGTTCGTCCGCATGCACGACCAGCGTTTCGCGCGCGGCGGCGAGTTCGAGGCGTCCTGCGCGGCGGCGGCGCACACGCCGCGTTCGAAGCTGCGCCGCGAGGCGATTGCCGATCTGCGCCGGCGCGCCGAGCAGTCGTGGGCCGACGTCGCGACTGCAGTCGGTGAACTCGAGACGGGCGGCGAGCTGCGGGAGGTGCAACGGTTCTGGATCGTGAACGGCTTCGCGGCGGATGCGTCGAAGGTGGCGGTCGAGCGGCTGCGCCGGTTGCCGACGGTGGCCTTCGTTCACGTGCAGACGCAGCGCGGCGGCAAGCAGCACCGCACGCAGGCGCGATCGGCGGCCTGGCGCGAGGCGCGCGCCGACGACGAACGCACCGCGCGGGCGATGCTCGAACGCCGCGGCGACGAAGGCGAGTTCGATGCCGCCGGGCTGACGGTGCCATGGAACCTGCAGGCCGTGCACGCCGACCGTGCGTGGGCACTCGGCGCGACCGGGCAGGGCGTGACGGTCGCCCTGCTCGACAGCGGGCTGCTCGCGACCGAGCCGGTTGCCCACGCGCTGTGGCAGAATCCGAGCGAACGGCCGAACGGCATCGACGACGACGGCAACGGCTTCGTCGACGATCTCTACGGCTGGGACTTCGCGGGCGACACGCGCTTCGTCGTCGGCGACGGCGCCAGGTCGCACGGCACGATGTGTGGCGGCATCGTCGCGGGCCGGCCCTGGGGTGAGCCGCGCACCGTCACCGGCGTCGCACCGCGCGCGCGGCTGATGGTGCTGCGCGGGATGGGTTCGCTGCGGGCGTACGAGTACGCGGCGGCGATGGGCGCCGACGTGCTGTCGATGAGCTACATGTGGATCGACATCGAGCTCGGCAGCTATCGCGGCGTGTTCCGTACCGCACACGAGCATCTGGCGGCCTGCGGTGTCGTCGCGGTCGGCGGCGCCGGCAACTTCGGGCAGTCGTCGCCGGCGGGCCGTCAGATCGCGTTGCCGAAGGACATCCCGTGCGTGATCGCGGCGAGCGGCATCGATGCGACGCGCGCCGCGCCGGCCTTCAGCAGCCGGGGCCCGTGCACGTGGAACGACGTGCCGTTCTTCGCCGACTACCCGCCCGAGGCGCCGTTGCGGAAGCCCGACGTCGCGGGTTGCGCCGCCGGCTTCCCGGTGTGGCACCGCGCGAAGTTCAGCGGCCGGTCGGTCGAGGTGCTGTGGCAGGACGCGGCCGGCTACGGCCTGATCCAGGGGCCGCGCGGCAACTCGTTCTCCGGTCCTCACGCCGCCGGCGTCGCCGCGTTGGTGCTGTCCGTTCGACCCGAGCTCACCGCCTGGCGGGTCAAGGCGCTGCTCGAAGCGACCTGCGCCGATCTCGGTGACGAGGGCCGCGACCCGGTCTACGGTGCCGGGTTGTTGCAGGCCGACGCCGCGGTGCGCGCGGCGAAGGCGGCCCTGATCGACGAGTGAGCCGGGTTCGTCGCGAGGTCAGCTACCGGTGTCCGAGCGTGCGAACGCAGCGAACAGCGCCGCCTCCTCGCTCGGAAACACCGCGGTCGGTGGCACCGCATCGCAGTAGCGGCGGAAGCGCTCGACGAACCCCGCCTCGTCGGAAGCCAGCGCCGCGGCCGCCGCGGCGTCGGCACGCAGTAGCCGTTCGAGCCGCAGCTTCTGCAACAACAGGCGCGTCACACGCAGGCCGTCGCCGTCGAGCGCGAGCAACATCGCCTGCTCGGCGGCGGTGAGCCGCGCCGGCGCAGCGTCGCGCAGCGTCGCGCGCAGCCATTCGATCGGCTCACGTTGCCAGCACGCGCGGGCGAGCAGCTGCTGTACGTCGGTCAGCACAGCATCGCCCTCGCGCGTTCGAAGTCGGCGGCGAGCACCGCGGCCTCGCCGGCTCCGAAACCGTCGGGCAGCCACTCGAGCACGACCGCACGCAGGTTCGGCGCGCGCGGCAACGAGCGTTCGAACGCGCGCCAGACCGTCTCGGGGACCGCCCCGTCGTGGGAATCGAGTCGCAGCACGCGGCGGCTCGCCAGCCAGTCCGGATCGCTCTCGTTGCCACCGCTCAAGTGGATCTCGAGCACGCGCTGCCACGGCACGCGTTCGAGGAACGCGTCGAGCTCGACGCCGAGGTTGCGGCAGAACGCGAACGCGTTGTGCAGATCGAGCACGAGGAACGCGTCCGCGCGCTCGCAGACTGCCGCGAACAGTTCGGTCTGTTGCAGCGGTTCGCCGAGGCAGAACAGATCGGCGTTGTTCTCGAACGCGACGATCGGAGTCACCGCCCGCAGCTCCGCGAGGCTCGCCGCGACGGTGGCGGCGGCCTCCTCGGTCGGCGGCAGCGGCAGCGGCAACGCCGAGTGCGCGCCGGCATGATCGGCCCAGCCGAGGTGTTCGCTGAACCAAGCGAAGCCGAACGCGTCGCGATCGCGCCGCAATCCCGCGAGCCACGCGGCGCGCCGGTCCGGCGGCGCGGCGCCGAGGCCGAACAGCACGCCGTGTCCGGTCACCGGCCGTCCGGCCGCCCGGACCAGCGACAGCAGCTCGGCATGGCGCGGACCCGGCAACGCGCCGGCGCGCCAGACCGTCTCGGGCGTGACCTCGAACAGTTCGGCGCGTTCGGCGAGCAGCGCGCGGTTGTGATGCAGGAAGGCCGGATCCGGCTGCAGCGAGACACCGAGCAGCGGTCGCGCCGCGCCGAGATCGGGAACCGCGATCACTTCGCGAGCAGCTTGAGGGTCGAGCGCGCCGCCAGCGGGGCGGCCATCATGCCGCAGCCCGGGCAGTTGTCCCACTGCTTGTCGGTGGCGGTTCCGTACGGCAGCGGCTCGTCGCGGCGCAGCAGCCACGAGGTGTCGGCTGCGGCCGCGAGGGTCGCCTGATCGTCGGGCGACGGCTCGCCGGAAACTCGATCGGCGTCGAACTCGACGAGCGCCGGTGCCGCCGCGGTCAGGCGCGCCGTGAACCGCTCGAAGAGCGTGTTCAGCTCCATGGTCTCTTCCTGATCGGGATCGGCGCCGCTGCGTCGGCGCGCGACCGCCGCGGCCCACAGCTCGCGATAACGTGCGACGGCCTTGGCGAGCTTCGGCTCGACGTTGGCGCGGCGCGGTTCGACGGCGCTGCGCGCGAGCACCTTCGGGGTCAGCGCGTCGATCACGGCCTCGGCGTCGCCGAGGTCGACGTCGAAGCCCTGCAGCCGTTTGCCGGTCGGTGACAGCAGGACCATCGTCTCGCCGGGCTCGGCGCCACACTGCTCGGGCTCGGCGACGATCGAAACGGTGAGCAGCCGCAGCGCCACCGTCACCGGGTCACGCCGCGCGCGCAGCAGCTGCACCTGGGCCAGCAGGACGTCGCGGGCGGTCTTCAGCTCGAGCGCGGGCCGCTGGCCCCACTGCACCTTCGCGAACGCCGTCACGAGTTCGGGGACCTTGCCGGCGTCGGCCTTGCGATCGGCGGGAGGCAGCACGAACACCAGGCCGGGTGCCTTGTCGGTCTTCATCGCGGCGAGGGCGCGTTCGTAGGCCTCGGCCAGGGACGCAGGCGGGGCGGCCGGATCCTGCGCTCCGACGGCGGCGGCAACGGCGATTGCGAGCAGGCAGGACCGGGTCAGCGGGCCTCGATACATCGATCGTGCAGATGGCATGTGGACCTCCAACGCGAGGATCTCCTCACGTCTCCCGACTGTATCGGATTCGGACAGCGCCCGGTTCAGCGCGCTATCATCGGCGCGCGTCGATCGGGAGGTCGACCACCAACCGCAGAAAGGGAACACCATGAGAACAAGCTTGCTCGCCTCGCTCGGTCTGTCGCTCGTCGCCCCCCTCGCTCTCGCCCAGGCACCGCCGCTGCTCGCCCACTGGCAGTTCGACGAGACCGCGGGCGTGGTCGCCAGCGACAGCAGCGCCAACGCCAACAACGGCCAACTGGTCGGCTTCGCGGTCACGTCGTGGGTCGCGGGCCAGTTCGGCAACGCGCTCTCGTTCGACGGCTCCTCCGACTACGTGCTGATCCCGTCGAACCCGGTCGTGCCGGTCTACGACGGCCTCGGCACGCCGTTCTCGATCTCGTTCTGGGTCAAGGCCCCGGCACAGAGCGATCGCCGCATCTATTCGGAGCAGCAGGCGGCACCCTCGGGCGGCGGCCCGCTGTTCACGCTCGGCTCGGGCAGCGGCAGTGATACCGACAAGCTGCGGGTCTACATCCGCGGCGACACCGGCACGCTCACGCCGACAACCGCGACGTCGCTCGGCGTCGTCTTCGACGACAGCTGGCACCACGTCGTGTACACCGATCACGCCGGGCGTTCGAAGATCTACATCGACGGGGTCCTCGACAACGCGGTCGACTACTCGCACTGGACCTTCGGCCCGCTGTCGTCGCTGCGCACGACCTTCTCGCTCGACAGCGTCACGATCGGCGCCGTCGTACGCAACGCGGCCATCGCGGCGCCGCTGCTCGGGCTGATCGACGACGTGCGGGTCTATCGCAGCGTGCTCGACGACATCGACGTGCAGCTGCTGTTCACCGACGTCGATCCGCCGGTCATCGTCAACAGCATCGCGAGCTACGGCTATGGCTGCGGCGCCGGTCCGCTCGACCTCGCGATCAGCGGCAGTGCCGCGTCGGGCGCGACCGTCTACAGCCAGCTGTTCGGCGGCGAG
>JAGQRB010000725.1 GCA_020425925.1 Planctomycetota bacterium | reverse complement strand
TCGACGGGGACGATCTCGACCAGGCGGCGTGGGTGCCGTTCCTGAAGTCCCATGAGAGGTCGTCCTGGCCGGCGGGTGTGAACCTCAGTCAGGTGACGATCGTCCCGTTCTACGACCGCACCGACCTCATCTACGAGACGCTCGGCACGCTCAACTCCGCGCTCGTCGAGGAGATCCTCGTCACCATGATCGTGATGCTGATCATGGTGCTGCACCTGAGGAGCTCGCTGCTCATCAGCGCGCTGCTCCCGGTTGCGGTGCTGATGTGCTTCATCGCGATGCGGACCTTCGGCGTCGCAGCGAACATCGTCGCGCTATCCGGGATCGCCATCGCGATCGGCACGATGGTCGACATGGGGGTGATCATCTGTGAGAACATCCTGCGCCACCTGAAGGCAGCCGACCCCGACACGCCGACCGTACAGACGATCTTCCACGCGACACGCGAGGTCGGCAGCGCCGTGATCACGTCGGTCGCGACGACGGTGGTCAGCTTCCTGCCCGTGTTCACGATGACCGGCGCCGAGGGCAAGCTGTTCCAGCCGCTCGCCTTCACCAAGACGTTCGCGCTGGTCGCTTCGATCATCGTCGCCCTGACCGTGATCCCGCCGGCGGCCCACATCCTGTTCACGGGTTCGGTGCGTTCGGCGCGAACCAAGGCGCTCATGTACTGCGGCCTGGCCGCATCGGGACTCGTGCTCGCCTTCACGACGAGCATCGTCGGAGGGGTCCTGCTGCTGGCATTCGCCGCCTACCAGCTCGTGAAGCACCGGCTGCCCGGTTGGACCGGCAACTCTGGCCCGCTCGTGGTGAGCATCGTCGTCGCGCTGTTCGTCCTGATCGAGCTGACGCAGTCCTGGCTGCCGCTCGGTCCCAGCCGCGGCTTCCTCAGGAACCTCGCGTTCGTCGGGATCCTGATCGGCGGACTTCTCGGGTCGTTCGTCCTCTTCCAGCGGGTCTACGCGCCCGTTCTTCGTTGGTGCCTCCGGAACAAGCTGCTGTTCCTGTCGGCCCCCACGCTCATCACCGTTCTAGGCGCATGCTCCTGGTTCGGCTTCGATGGCGTGTTCGGCTTCGCCCCCGACTTCGTCAGACAGAGCGCGCCCTGGCAACGCATGGCGAACGTGTTCCCCGGGCTCGGCAAGGAGTTCATGCCGCCGTTGGACGAAGGGTCCTACCTGTTCATGCCGACCACGCTCCCCCACGCATCGATCGGGGAGTCCATGGACGTCCTGCAGCATCAGGACACCGCCATCGCCAGGATCCCCGAGGTTGAGTCCGTCGTGGGGAAGCTCGGTCGCGCCGAGACCCCCCTCGACCCGGCACCCATCTCGATGATCGAAACGGTCATCAACTACCGACCCGAGTACATCACCGACAAGGGCGGCGACCGCGTCAACTTCCGATTCGACGAGGCCGCGAACGAGTTCGAGAGGAGCGACGACGGCGACCTGATCGTAGACCCGAACGGTCGCCCGTTCCGCCAGTGGCGCGACCACATCAAGTCGCCTGACGACATCTGGGACGAGATCGTCGCGGCGTCGGAGATCCCCGGGACGACCTCCGCCCCCAAGCTGCAGCCGATCGCGGCGCCGATCGTCATGCTGCAGAGTGGCATGCGCGCGCCGATGGGCATCAAGGTGAAGGGGCCCGACCTCGCGACGATCGAGGGCGTCGCCGTGCAGCTGGAGCGCTACCTCAAGCAGGTCCCCGGCGTCTCCGCACCGACCGTGACCGCCGACCGGCTGGTGGGCAAGCCCTACCTCGAGATCGAGCTCGACCGCAAGGCGCTCGGCCGGTACGGCCTCCACATCGGCGCCGTGCAGCAGGTCATCGAAGTCGCCATCGGCGGCAAGCGGATCACTACCACGGTCGAAGGGCGCGAGCGCTATCCGGTGCGCGTCCGTTACCTCCGGGAGCTGCGCGACACACCCGAGAGCCTCGGCAAGATCCTCGTCCCGACACCGACCGGCGCGCAGGTGCCGCTCTCGGAGCTGTCGGAGATCCGCTTCGTTCGCGGCCCCCAGGCCATCAAGAGCGAGGACACGTTCCTGATCGGCTATGTCGTATTCGACAAGCAAGCCGACCGCGCCGAGGTCGACGTGGTCGAGGAGTGCCAGGCATTCCTGCAACAGAAGCTCGACTCCGGCGAGTTCGTGCTGCCCGCGGGGGTCAGCTACAGCTTCTCGGGCAGCTACGAGAACCAGATCCGGTCCCAGAAGACGCTCGCCCTGGTCCTGCCGGTGGCCCTGTTCGTCATCTTCCTGATCCTCTACCTCCAGTTCGGTTCCGTCTCGACCTCCCTGCTGGTCTTCTCGGGCATCGTGGTCGCCTGGGCAGGAGGATTCCTGCTGATCTGGATGTACGGCGTCGGCGGGTTCCTCGACATCGACCTGTTCGGCGAGAACATGCGGGAGCTGTTCCAGGTCCACACGATCAACCTGAGCGTCGCCATCTGGGTCGGGTTTCTGGCTCTGTTCGGCATCGCCTCCGACAACGGAGTCGTGATGGCGACCTTCCTGGAGCAGAGCTTCCACGGCACGTCCCCACGTTCACGGGAGCACGTGCGCGACCTGGTCGTGGAGGGCGCTCGAAAGCGCATCCGCCCCGCGCTCATGACGAGCGCGACGACGATCCTCGCGCTCATCCCGGTCCTCACCTCGACCGGCCGCGGATCCGACATCATGGTCCCGATGGCGATCCCGTCATTCGGAGGGATGCTGATCGCGATGCTCACGGTGTTCGTCGTGCCCGTGCTGTACTGCGCCATCAAGGAGCTCCGGCTGGGTCGCCAGACCGCGAGGACGGGCTGATGGATCGAGACCGAGAAGCCCCCCGCGGTGAAGATGCGTCCCCGCCTTGCGCCGAGCGCGCGGCTGACTGGTGCCAGTTCGGGCACGCGAAGTGGGCCAGCCACTCACCCGATCACTCGGAAAGGAACTTCCTGGCTGGTCCTGGCAGCCGCCTGAGGGACCTGGGACGCGTGCTCAGGATCGCAGGCGAATTCGTGAGGGGATTCCGCGCGTTCCGCGGGCTTCCGCCGACGATCACGGTGTTCGGATCCGCGCGCTTCGACGAGAGCCACCGCTACTACCAGATGGCCAGGA
>JAGQRB010000724.1 GCA_020425925.1 Planctomycetota bacterium | reverse complement strand
TGCGAGCAGCACGACGATCCCGGGCCGCGGCGCGCCGTCGCAGCCGACCGCCTCGACCAGCAGCTCGGCGGCCGGGTCGGCGGCGGCGCGCGTCGGGTCGGCGGCGACACCCACCGGCGCCAGTGCGGTGCCGACCGTGATCGCGACACCCTGCCCCGGCGCCGACGCGACCTCGTCGGCTGGGACCGGCGCCGCGGCGGTGGAGCCATGGAACGGGAACGTCGCGGCGACGAGCGCGAGCACGAGCAGGCCGGCGAGGGCGATCGGCAACGCCGAGGATCGCGGCGCGCCGACCGCGCCGTCGTCCGCCGGCGGTCCGTCCGCCAGCGGTTCGCACGGTTCGACGAAGCGTGCGGCGTCGGCGGCGCGGAGCGCGAGCTGGGCCGGGTTCATCCGGGCGACGAGTGCGGTCGCGAGCCCGATCGGCAGCGCGGTGCGCAGCCGGTCGAGCGCGCGCTCCATCTGCTTGCGCACGGTCGCGCGTGGCCGCGCCAGCCGGCGCGAGATCTCGCGGCTGTCGAGGCCTTCGCGCAGGTAGAGCGTCAGCACCGAGCGGTACGGCTCCGGCAGGTTGCCGATGCCCTGATCGAGCGCCTGACGGACCTCGGCGCGCAGCGCGGCGTGGATCGGCTGCGGCGCCGGATCGGAATCCGCCGCCCCGAGGTCGGCGAGCCGCCGGCGTTCGGCGCGACGCAGCATGCGCGCATGGTTGGTGAGGATGCCGCAGAGCCAGCTCATCACGCGGCTGCCCTCGTGGAACGTCTCGGCCCGCGAGATCGCGCTCAGGAACGTCGCCTGCACCAGGTCCTCGGCGTCGCTCGGGCGCTCGGCGAGGAACACCGCGAGCCGCAGCAGCTCTTCGACGCGCCGTCGGAACAGCACGCCGAGCGCGTCGGTGTCGCGGTGTCGGCGGTAGGCGACGAACAGCTCCTCATCGCTGCGTCGGTGCATGGTGCCCCGAAGCTAGGCAGAGCGGCGCGCACCGCAAGCCCCGGCGATGCGCCGGGCCGGCGCCGTCTTTTTGCGTGCGCGTGTCACAGCTCGCCGGCCTGCGGCATAGGAGCGGGCAGCGATCGGCCGTGTCCTGCCCTTGCCGAGGGGCCGCGCCGATGCGCTTCCCCGTTCGAGAGAACCCATGCTCCAGTCCATGCGTTTCGTGGCCGCGGCGAGCGTCGCTGCCGTTGCCGTTCTCGCCCAGTCGGGCAACGAGGTCATCTTCGTCGGCACGTCGGTCGGCGGCAGTGCCGATCCGTACCACCTCGTCGAGTCCGGTACCGGTGCGTCGATCGGCGCCACGTCGGCGTTCACCGACAACTGCACCGACGCGGTGTGGAACGACACGGGTCGCAACGTCTACGTCGCCTCGAGCCTGCAGAACCGCGTCACGCGCGGCGAGTGGAGCCCGACCGGCCTGCCGACCTGGTCGACGTTCTACGCCGCCCCCGGCGCGTGCTACGGCCTCGGACTCGATCGTTTCCGGCAACGGCTCTGGGTGCTGACCGGAGCGACGGGCTCGACGCGCGAACTCCACTGCCTCGACGCCGATCCGAACAGTCCGGGCTACGGCGGCCTCATCACGCAGACGACGACGCTCGGCACCGTGGCGCGGGAGCGTTGGGAGCTGTCGCCGAGCGGCAACCTCGCCGCCGTGCCGCACGCGTTCATCTCGGGTGGCCTGCTCGAGATCGTCGACACCGATCCCGGCAGCCCGACGTTCACCCAGGTGGTGGTCTCGACGACGGTGCCGGGTACCAGCGGCATCGGCTTCGCGATCGCCAGCGACGTCGCGATCTCGATCGACGATCTGCACGTCTACGTGCTCTACACCGGCATCGCCGGCACGACGGTCGTCGGCGGTCTCGCGGTGCTCGACCTCGCCAACATGGCCTGGCTCGACTTCGATGCCGGCACCGCCGGGCAGCAGGACTTCACGATGCCGTTCCCGGTCCCGAACGTGATGGACCTGGCGCTCGACAAGTCGTTCGCGGTGATCTCGGGTCAGGGCGGCGGCGGTTGGGCGATCCGTGTCGACTTCGACTACAACAACCCGGGCAACACGTTCTACACCGAGTACCTGGCCGGCCAGGGTCTGTTGCCGAACTGCAATGCGGTCTCGCTGTCGCCGGATTGGCAGCGGCTCGCGGTCAGCGCGACGCCGACCAACCTGAGCTCGCCGAGCAACCTCGTCGTGATCGACGCCTACACCGGCGCGCTGCTGCAGAACGTGACGCTGAATCCGGCGTGGAACGTCTACACCACCGCGTGGCAGGAGGCGTCGCCGCTGGCGACCTACGCGCAGTTCGGTGCGGGGTGCGCCGGGACCAACGGCGTGCCCGTGCTCGATGCCGTGCCGGGCTCGCGGCCCGCGCTCGGCTCGACGTTCCAGGCGACGATCGGCAACCTGCCGGCTGCCAACCTCGCGATCCTGACGACCGGGTTCAGCAACACGTTCAACTCGTCGACCAGTCAACCGCTGCCGGCCGACCTCTCGGGCGTCGGCATGCCGGGCTGCTTCCAGCTCGCCGATCCGGTCGCGATCCAGTTCCTGTTCGGCAGCGGCGGTACCGCGCCCTGGAGCTGGAGCATCCCGAGCTCGCAGGCGTGGTTCGGGCTGCCGTTCTACCAGCAGGCCTTCGCGATCGACGCGGGCGCGAACCAACTCGGCCTGACCGCCAGCAACGGCGGCGCCGGTGTGCTCGGGCTCTGATGTCGTCCCGCGGAGCGGGACGACATCAGAGACGATGCTGGCGCCGCAGCGCGGGGAACGCCGGGGGCAGATTGGTGCAGCTGGCCCCGCGGCGGCGCGGGACCTGGCCACGGGCAGCCGCGGGGAAGTCACGAGTCGGGGTGCGTGGTGGGTTCGCGGTCGGAATCGGTGCCGGGCGATCGCCCGGGTGCGGTCGGTTGGGCGGTCTGAAGGTCCCGTGCGCCGGGAGCCGATACGCCGTTGCGGTGGGCCCCCCAGGGCTCTACCCTTCCTGCCCCCGACGCGGCGTCCACACCGGGTGAACGGCCGCGCTTTCTTCGAACCGAGGAGTCGCTAGCACGTGAAGTCGAGTTTCCAGAGGATCCATGGCCGGGCGACCTGATCCGCGCCGCCGTGCCCCGCAAGGTCCGCGAATCAACCACCAGATCCGCATCCGCCAGGTCCGCGTCATCGACGAGGAGAACAAGCAGCTCGGCATCATGGAGACCGCCGACGCGCTCGCCCTGGCGGTCCACAAGCAACTCGACCTCGTCGAGATCGCGCCGAACCAGCGGCCCCCCGTGTGCCGCATCATGGACTTCGGCAAGTACAAGTACGAGGAGAAGAAGAAGGAGCAGCTGAGCCGCCGCAAGCAGCATCAGGTGCAGGTCAAGGAGCTGCGGGTGCGACCGGGCATCGGTGTGCACGACCTCGACGTCAAACTGAAGCGGGCGCGCGAGTTCCTGGCCGATGGCGACAAGGTGCTGGTCTGCTGCCTGTTCCGCGGGCGACAGATGGTGCACAAGGAGGTCGGCGAGGAGGTCGTCATGAACGTCGTGAAGTCCCTCGAGGACATCGCGAAGGTGGAGACCGGCATCCGCATGGAGGGCCGCCGCATGGTCCTCATGCTCAGCAAGCGCTAGCCGAACCCGTTCACGACGATGCACGCGCCCGACTTCGAAGAAGTGTTCGGCGTCAACGCCGCCTACGCCGAGAAGGTCTACGGCGAGTACCTGTCATCACCCGAGTCGGTTCCGGCCGAGTGGCGGCACTGGTTCGAGACCTCGCTGCCGCCCGAGCTGCGGGCACAGATCGTCGCGCCCGCGGCCCCGGCCGGCGAAGCACACGACGGCGCCGCGACCAACGGCGCAGTCGCGGCGGCGGCCGGCGCGGCGCTCGAGCCGCTGCGCGGCGTCGCGGCCCGCATCGTCCAGAACATGACCGAGAGCGTCGCGGTGCCGACCGCGACCTCGACCCGCGAGGTGCCGGTCAAGGTGCTGGAGGAGAACCGGCACACGATCAATCGCCACCAGCTGGGTCAGTACCTGCCGAAGGTCAGCTTCACGCACCTGATCGGCTGGGCGATCGTGCGCGCGATCGCGCGCGTGCCGGCGATGACCGGCGTGTTCGTCGAGCAGGACGGCAAGCCGTTCCGGCGCGTCGACGGTTCGCTGCAGCTCGGTATCGCGGTCGACCTCGCGCCGAAGGGCGACGACCCGAACGCGCGCCGCAGCCTCGTGGTGCCGAACGTGCGCGACGCCGGTGCGCTCGACTTCGCCGGCTTCTTCGCCGCGTTCAACGCCCAGATCGACAAGGCGCGGCGCGGCAAGCTGACCCCGGACGACTTCGCCGGCACGACCTGCACGCTGACGAACCCGGGCACGATCGGCACGATGAGCTCGCTGCCGCGGCTGATGAGCGGGCAGAGCTTCATCCTCGCGACCGGCGCGATCACGGTCCCGGGTGCGTTCCAGGGCGCAGCGCAGGAGACGCTCACCGAACTCGGCGTCGCGCGCGTCATGACCCTGACGAGCACCTACGACCACCGCGTCATCCAGGGCGCCGAGTCGGGGCTGTTCCTCGACTGGATGTATCGGCTGCTGCTCGGCGAGGAGGGCTTCTACGACGAGGTCTACCGCGCGCTCAAGGTGCCGTACCGGCCGGTCCGCAACGCGCGCGATCGCCGCGCGCCGCTAGGCAGCAGCCTGCGCGAGACCGAGAGCCTCGAGCGCGCCGCCGGGCTGATGACCTACATCCGCAGCTACCGCGTGCGCGGCCACGTGCTCGCGGCGCTCGATCCGCTCGGCGACGGCCTCGCCGACGAAGCGGTCGCGGACTGGCCCGAGCTCGACATGTCGACCTACGGGCTGACGATCTGGGACAAGGACCGCACGTTCTACAGCGACGGCGTCACCAAGGCGCCGTTCGCGACGCTGCGCGAGATCCAGGAGACGCTGCACCTGACGTACTGCCGTCACGTCGGCGCCGAGTTCATGCACATCGCCGACCAGGAGCAGCGCCACTGGCTGCGCGAGCGCATGGAGCAGAACCGCAACGAGGAGCCGCTCGGCAAGGAGATCCAGCTCCGCATCCTCGATCAGCTGGTCGAGGCCGAGGCGTTCGAGCAGTTCCTGCACACCCGCTTCGTCGGCCACAAGCGGTTCTCGCTCGAGGGCGGCGACACCCTGATGCCGACGCTGCACGCGCTGCTCGACGCGGCGGCGGAGCGCGGCGTCGAACGCGCCGTGCTCGGCATGGCGCACCGCGGCCGGCTCAACGTGCTCGCGCACGTCATGCAGAAGAGCCTGACCCGGATCTTCTCCGAGTTCGAGGGGTCGATCGACCCCCAGACGACGCAGGGCTCGGGCGACGTGAAGTACCACCTCGGCGCGACCGGGACCTTCCGGGCGAGCAACGGCCAGGAGATCCTGCTCGAGCTCGCGAGCAACCCGAGCCACCTCGAAGCGGTCGACCCCGTCGTCGAGGGCATGGCACGGGCGCGGCAGGAGATGCTCGACGACGACGAGCCACGGACCAACGTGCTGCCCGTGCTCGTGCACGGCGACGCGGCGTTCGCCGGCCAAGGAGTCGTCAACGAGACCCTCAACATGTCGCAACTGCACGGCTACCGCACCGGTGGCACCGTGCACGTCATCGTCAACAACCAGATCGGCTACACCACCAACCCGGTCGACGCGCGCTCGACGCTGTTCTGCAGCGACGTGGCCAAGGGCTTCCAGGTGCCGGTGTTCCACGTCAACGGCGACGACGCGCTCGCCGCGGTGCGGATGATCCGGTTGGCGCTCGACTACCGACAGCGGTTCGAGCGCGACGTCGTGCTCGACATCGTCTGCTACCGTCGCCACGGCCACAACGAGGGCGACGAGCCGAGCTTCACCCAGCCGCTGCTCTACCGGAAGATCGAGGCCCACCCGAGCGTGCGCGAGATCTACCAGGACTACCTGGTCCGCGCCGGTGTGCTCGAATCGGAGGACGCGGCCCAGTTCACCGACGCACTCGACGAGCGGCTGCGCGCCTCGCTCTCCGAGGTGCGGGAGTCGAAGCCGCACGAGCCCGCTGCCGTCGATCTCGAACCGACGCCGGAGCGCGAGTGGGACGTCGCGATCGAGCGCATCGATGCCGCGGCGGTCGAGGAGCTCGGGCTCGCGCTCGCGTCGTGGCCAGACACGTTCGTGCCGCACCCGAAGATCGTGAGGCTGTTCGAGCGTCGACGCGCGATGGTGCACGACGAGCACCCGTTCGATTTCGCTACCGCCGAGGCGCTCGCGTTCGCGAGCCTCCTCGCTCGGGGTCGACCGATCCGTCTCGCCGGACAGGACAGCGGTCGCGGGACCTTCTCGCAGCGGCACTCGGTGCTGATCGACAGCACGACCGGCGAGAAGCACATCCCGCTCAACTTCGTGCACCAGGACCAGGCCAAGTACGTGGTCGTCGACAGCTTCCTCAGCGAGGAGGCGGCGCTCGGCTTCGAGTACGGCTACAGCATCGCGCGGCCGGAGTCCTTCACGATGTGGGAGGCGCAGTTCGGCGACTTCTGCAACGGCGCGCAGATCCAGATCGACCAGTTCGTCGCCGCCGGCGAAGCGAAGTGGAACCAGCGGTCATCGCTGACGCTGCTGTTGCCGCACGGCTTCGACGGGCAGGGCCCCGAACACAGCTCGGCGAGGCTCGAGCGCTTCCTGCAGCTCTGGGCCGAGAACAACATGCGGGTCGCGAACGTCACGACCGCGGCCCAGTACTGCCACCTGCTGCGCCGGCAGGCACTCGACCCCGAGCGCAAGCCGCTGATCGTGATGACCCCGAAGAGCCTGCTGCGCCAGCGCTCCGCCGGGTCGTCGGTCGCGGACATCGTCGAGCGCGACTTCGCGCCGGTCCTCGTCGATCCGGTCGGCGACGTGTCGAAGGTCACCAAG
>JAGQRB010000723.1 GCA_020425925.1 Planctomycetota bacterium | reverse complement strand
TGCTGTTCCCACCGTTCCCGGCCTGGATCCGGCTGATGCTCGAGCGTCTGCGGCTGAACTTCGCCAGCGACCGCGGTCCGCTGCTGAAGGCGCTCGCCGAGCTGCAGCACTTCGAGTCGGCGGCGCGCCATCTCGAGATCGGGCGCCTGGCATTGCTGCGTTCCGAGCTGCAGCTCGCCGCGCAGCACCTCGCGCGCGCCGTCGAGCTCGACGGCAGCATCGCGGGCAGCCACCATCAGCTCGGCCTGCTGCTGCTGCGCATCGGCCAGGTGCCGCGCGCGGCGGCGGAGTTCCAGCGCGCCGAGCAGCTCGATCCCGGCCACGCGTTCGGCGACGCGCTGCTCAATCTCGGCAAGTGCGCCCTGTTGCTCGGCGACAACGCCGGCGCCGCGCGAGTGCTGGAGGAGCACGAGCGGCGGCACGGCGGCAGCCGGAAGAGTCACTACTGGCTCGGCAAGGCGAAGCACGCCACCGGTGACCTGCCGGGCGCCAGCGCCGCGATGAGCTACGCCGCGGCGCCCCCGGACAAGCAGCGGCTCACCGCCGAGGAGAACTGGTTCCGCGCGCTCGCACGCGTCTGGCTGTGGCGCGGAGGGGCGAAGTGAAGGACCTGCTGCAACAGGCCGACCGCATCCCGGTCACGCTCGTGGTCGCGATCGCCTACGTGACGATGTTCGCGTTGACCAACCTGCAGACCCCGGACGACGAGATCGTCGCCGCGCTCGCCGAACACGGCTGGCTGACGCCGCAGCTCGCCGCCAGCGGCGAGCCCTGGCGCCTGCTGACCTACGCGTTCGTCCACGGCGGCCTGCTCCACATCGGCTTCAACACCTTCGCGCTGCTCGCGATCGGGCCGGCGCTCGAAACGGCGCTCGGCAGCGTCCGGTTCGCGCTGGTCTACGCCGTGGCGGCGCTCGGCGGCGGCATCGCGGTCTGCGTCACGAACCAGCCGTTCCAGCCGGTGGTCGGTGGCTCCGGCGCGCTGTTCGGCATGATGGGAGCGCTGCTCGCGAAGAACATGCGTTCGGGGCGACACCTGTTCTCGTTCCTCGAGTTCGAAGGCCCCCGCCGCCTCGTCGGCCTGATCGTCGTCAATCTGGTGATCGGCATGGTGCTGCCGTTCATCAGCAATGCCGGCCACGTCGGCGGCCTGATCGCCGGCTTCTGCCTGCTGTTCTTCTGGCTCGACCCGGGCCGCGAACCGACCCCGACCCTGAAGCGCTACCGCGTCGCACTCACCGCGCTCGGCTGCGGCCTGCTGTTCTGGAGCATCGCGCCCGCCGCGCGCTACGACACGCTCTGGAACGGCGCCGTCGGTGACGGCAGTGCACACGGCGACGCGATGCGGCGGGCGGCCGTCATGGACTACGTCGAGAAGCTCGAGATCGGCGCCATCGACGAGGCCGCCTTCCGCACGCGCTTCCTCAAGTGACCGAGAGTCGTCGGATACGCGGCGCGATCCCGGTCACTTGTTGGCCCGGCGGATACAGGTCTCCTTGCCGAGCAGGAAGACGACGTCGAACAGGCCGGGGCCGCGATCGGTGCCGGTCAGCACGGCGCGCAGCGGGTGCACGAAGTGGCCGAACTTGATGCCGCGCTGGTCGCAGAACGCGCGCGTCTGTGCCTCGATCGCGGCCGGAGTATCGAACGGACAGTCGGTTGCGGGCGGCGGGGCATCACCCTGCGCCTGACCGCCGCTCGGTGACGGCAGCCTCACGGCGCGATCGGCCGCGCTGCGGTCCGCCGGCCAGCTCGGCGGCGCGTTGCCGGCCGCGAGCAGCTCGGCGAAGGCGCGCAGCCACTCGGGCGCGAGCTCACCGTGCTTCTGCATCTTCTTCTGCGCGCCGTCGTCGAGCTCGGTCGGGTCGGCGAACAGCCAGCCGATCTTGTCGCCGAACTCGGACAGGATCTGCACGCGCTCCTGGTAGCACGCGACGATGTTGCGCAGCCAGCCCTGGTGCGCGCCGCCGGGCGCCAGCACGTCCGCGGGCACGACGCCTTCGAGCCACGGCCGGCTGCGCTCGACGCACTGCTCGACCGTCCAGCGTCGCACGTACTCGCCGCACATCCAGTGCAGCTTCTCGAGATCGAAACGCGCACCGGCCTTGCCGACGTTCTCGATCTTGAACGCCGCGACCATCTCGTCGCGCGTGAACACGTCGCGATCGGCCGCGAACCCCCAGCCGAGCAGCGCGATGTAGTTGAACACCGCCTCGGGCGGGTAGCCGAGATCGCGGTACTCGAGCACGCTCTTCACACCGGGATCGCGCTTGCTGAGTTTGGCACCCTTCGCGTTGAGGATCAGCGGAATGTGGGCATACCGCGGCGCCTCGTGGCCGAGCGCCTCGAACACCAGCAGCTGCTTGATGCCGTTCAGGAAGTGCTCTTCGCCGCGCACGACATGCGTGATCGCCATGGCGATGTCGTCGACGACGCACGCGAAGTTGTAGAGCGGCACGCCGTCGATGCGCACCATGACCCAGTCGTCGAGCTGCCTGGTATTGACCTCGACGTCGCCGCGAATCAGGTCGTGCACCTGGATCACGCGATCGGTCGGCATCCGGAAGCGCAGGTTCGGCTGCCGACCGGCGGCCTCGTGCGCCGCGCACTGCTCGGCCGTGAGGTCACGGCAGCGGCCGTCGTAGCCGATGAACGGGCTCTTGTTCGCCTTCTGCTCCTCGCGCAGCTCGGCGAGCCGCTCCGGCGTGCAGTAGCACCTGTAGGCGTGGCCCGACGCCAGCAGCCGCTCGGCGGCCTCGCGGTAGAGCCCGAGCCGCTGCATCTGGAAGTACGGCCCGTGCGCGCCGCCGCCGCAGTCGCCGAGCTCGGGGCCCTCGTCCCAGTCGATGCCGAGCCAGCGCAGGCCCTCGAGGATGATCTGCAGCGACGCGTCGGTCGAGCGCTCGCAGTCGGTGTCCTCGATGCGCAGCACGAACGCCCCACCCAGCGCGCGCGCCAGCGCCCAGTTGTACATCGCCGTGCGCGCGCCGCCGAGATGCAGCGGCCCGGTCGGAGAGGGAGCGAAACGCAGTCGCGGAGCGGTCATCGCCGGCGGAAGCTACGGCAGCGCGCCGAGCAGTTCGAGCCGGAACGCGGCGCTGCCGGGATCCTGGCGCAGGATCGTGAGGCTGCCGAGTCCGACCGCGAACGGGTCCTCGGCGTCCGACGGGAAGCCGAGCAGGGCGCGGCCGAACTGGCGCACGGTGCCGCGGTGCGCGACGACGAGCAGATCGCCGCTCCAGGGCTCGGCGACGAGCTCGCGCGCCGCCGCCGCCACGCGCGCGGCGTAGTCGGCGCGCGGCTCACCGTTCGGAAACGCCAGCGCCCGGCCGGCGCGATGCTCGCGCCAGAACTCGGGGAAACGCGCCTCGATCTCCTCCGCCGTCAGGCCCTCGCAGTCGCCGAACGAGATCTCGCGCAGCCGTTCGTCGGCCCGTCGCTCGACCGTGGCGAAGCCGCAGGCCTCGGCGAGGATCGCAGCCGATTCGACCGCACGCGACTGCGGGCTGTGCACGATCGCGGTGAATTGTGCGCCGGCAAGCCAGGGCGCGAGCGCGCGGATCTGCGCGCGGCCCTCGTCCGACAGCGGCACGTCGTTCTTGCCGTGGAAGCGGATCGACGACTGACCCGCGGTTTCGCCGTGTCGAACGAGCCAGAGGCGCCGGGTCACACCCGCGTCACTTCACCAGCTGCAGCACGATCAGTGCGCCGATGCCGAGCACGGCGAGCCCGAGGCCGATCAGCACCGCACGGTTCCACGTCGCGTTCTGCTCGACGACCTTGTGCAGGCGGTTGGACTGGTCCTCGTGGGTGCGGCGCAGCGACTTCAGGCTCTCGTCGGTGGTCTCGCGCAGCTTGCCGAGCGCGTTCTCCTGCGAGGTCTCGATGCCCTTGGCGATGTCGAGCATCGCGTTGTCCTTGCGCTCGACGAGCTGCTGGGTCGCGGCGACCTGCTGGTTCATCGCCGAGTGGATCCGGTCCATCGTGGTGTGGAACTCGCGGACCGTCGCGGCCGTACGCTCGTCGGTCGCGGCCGCGCGCGCCAGCGCCTTCTCGACGCTCTCGAGCATCGCCGGCAGCTTGGTGACCGAGGCCGCCATCTGCTCACCGAGCGCGTTCTGCTTCTCCATGTGCACGGAGATCGACTTCAGCGCCGCGAGCTGCTGCTCGTTGATCGCCGGCAACGCCGACAGCGCGCCCGTCGCCGTCACGAGCTTGCCGAGCTTGTCGTCGACCCGATCGCTCGAGCCGCGCAGCAGCGCGGTCAGCTCCTGGAACTGCGAGTTCAGCGCCAGCATCGCCTCCTCGCGCTCGGACAGCTTGCGCGACGAGCGCCGTTCGGCCGGCGGGCCTTCGGCGAGCTCGCGGCCGACCGGCACGCGTTCGACGGCGGGAGCGGGGGCGGGAGCAGGGGACGGCCGCGGCGCGGCGGCAGGTCGGCTGCCTCCGTTCGGGCTACCACCGTTCGGGCTGCCGCCGTTGGAGCTGCCACCGTTCGGGCGGCTACCGCCGGTCACCGGGGCGCTCGAGAGACCGCGATCCACCCTCACGCGCGAAGAAGATCCCCAGCGCTCCTTGAGGCGCTGGAAGAACGAAGCCTGTTTGACCATGTTGACCTGATGGCGGGGTCGCGACACCACGACCCGGCGAGCATTTCGGGGTCGACGACGCCCCGGCCCGCGCTGCCGGAACCACCCGACAGCCGAAGCGAACCGCGCCTAGACGGTCGTCGACCAGTGCGGTCCAGAGTAGCGCGATGACCTTTCGCCGCCAGTGGCGTTTCGTCAAGTGTTCGGTAAGCGCGGCGCTGTGAACGCACTTCGTGCTTGATCCTGCGCGCGCCGAAGCTAGTGTCTCTGCCCCTCCGGCGTCCCCCGGATCCGCGGTGTCTCGGTGAACGGGACGCGGGAATCGGCGGGGAGTTAGCTCAGTTGGTAGAGCGCTACAATGGCATTGTAGAGGTCAGGGGTTCGACTCCCCTACTCTCCACCACTCAAGCCTTTTCTGTCGGAAAGTTGCTGAGTGTGTCGGAGCGGGTCTAGAAGGCCCTGCGAGCCTGAGTTCGGGCAGATGAGAAGGACCAGCAGGGGAAGCAGAGGATGCCTTCAGGTGTCCTGAGAAGCCCTCGGATGTCCTGGTGATGGACCCAAAATCGGACCCAGCGGAGTCCGGGTCGAGTTGGTGCAGGAGAAGGGCGGACGTGCGACCTTCCGTCCTACGAGCCCTGTTCGGTTTCGCGGAGGCCGCAACTCGCGCGTCCTGAGACCCCACCGGCTACGCTGCCTCTCGAGGCGACCCGGCCCCCACCGCTCGCCAGGAGATCACCATGCTGCACCGGAAGGGAATCGGGACGTTCTTCTCGCTAGCGCTGCTCCAAGTTGCCCTGACCGCTCAGGGAGCCTGGACTCAGGTGGCCTCGAGTGGACCGTCGCCCAGAGCCGGCCACGCGATGGTCTACGACGACCAGAGGTCCGAGGTCATCCTGTTCGGCGGGTTCGATGGGACCACGAAGTTCGGGGACACCTGGGCCTGGGATGGGGCCTCATGGACGCAGCGATCGACCACGGGACCATCAGGTCGCACCGAGCACGCGATGGCCTACGACAGCGGGCGTCACGTCGCAGTCCTGTTCGGTGGGGACACGACCAGCGGTCTCGCTGGAGACACCTGGGAGTGGAACGGGAGCGTCTGGATCCCCTACCTGTTCACGCCAGGGCCGAGCGCTCGAGCAGAGCACGCGATGGCGTTCGATGAGCAACGCGGGGTCAGCGTTCTGTTCGGCGGGCAAGCAGGAATGTTCAACGGCGACACTTGGACCTGGGACGGGACGGCCTGGTCACAGGTGTCGATCACAGGCCCTACGGCTCGGTCTGGGCACGCCATGGCCTACGACGCGCAGGCTGACGAGATCGTTCTCATCGGCGGGGAGTATCCCGTGTCGCAATCCGGAAGCTACTGGGCTCCTGGACCGATGTTCCAGAACTGCCACCTCGCCACATGGAGCATCACCTATGCAGTCCAACTCGCCGATGTCTGGTCGTGGGATGGCACGGGCTGGGCTTCCAAGACCACTTCAACAAGCCAGGTGCGTGCCGGACACGCCATGGTCCACGACGTCCTTGGGGAACGCCTGCTGATCATTGGTGGGCGCGATGACCAGGCGGTTTTCCACGCAGGGAACATAGGCCCGCCCCCTCCAACGTGCTGGTGGACCCCTGGCAGTGCCGGCTACGTGTCTACCAACGTGCAGACCCTGCGAGACACGTTCGGGAGCTGGAACCGCGGCAGCGATTGGCACGCGCTCGGCTCCAACAGTTCGGCATTCCGCGATCATGCCGTCGTCTACGACCGCGCACGCAGCCGGTCGGTCATGTTCGGCGGCTGGGACCACATTGGGAACTGCACTGGACGAACCTACGAGTGGCACGGCGCCCCCGGCATCGCCACCAGCTATGGCACCGGCTGCGGCAGCCCGCCTCTCGACCTGTCGCCGAACACGAACCAACCCCCGACCATCCACACCACCGGCCAGGTTCTGCTGACGAACACTCCGTCAGCCCTGACGTTCTTGCTGATCGGCT
>JAGQRB010000722.1 GCA_020425925.1 Planctomycetota bacterium | reverse complement strand
TCGCGGTGTCGCATGTCCGCAACATACGGCCTTCGTCACCTTGCCGCGGGTCGCCCGTTCGTCGACATTCTGTCCCATGCGCCTCCACTCCGCCGTTCCGCTGCTGCTGCCGCTGCTCTTCGGTGCCGGGCTCGCCGCCCAGGAGCCGATCCCCCAGGAGCCGAACGCCGACGCGAACGACCCATTCGGTCATTCGCGTCATGGCGCCGAGTTCGACGAGGGACCGCGGCAGGCGGCCTACCTGATGGAAGGCCTCGGTGATCAGGTGCACTTCCCGGTCGCGGGGTTGTCGGCGGAGGCGCAGGCGTTCTTCGACCAGGGCGTCACCCAGCAGCACGGCTTCTGGTACTACGAGGCCGAGCGCAGCTTCCGCCAGGTCGCGATGCTGCAGCCGGATTGCGCGATGGCCTACTGGGGCATGACGGTCGCGAACATCGATCTGCCCGAGCGTGCCGCGGGTTTCATCGCCAACGCGGTCGAGCGCGAGCGCGAGGTGCCGCAGCGCGAGCGGCTCTGGATCGACGCCTGGGCCGGCTACTTCGGCATCGACGACGCGGTGCGCTCCGAGCTGTGGTCGGGCGAGCCCGAGCGCGTCGCGGCGGCGAAGAAGGCGCTCACCGAACGCGCCGCGAAGGGGCCGGACAAGGCGGCGAAGACGAAGCGCGATCGACAGCTGCTCAAGGACCTCGGCACGCTGGTCTACGAGTTCCCGGACGACATCGAGGCGAAGGCGTTCCTCGCGATCCAGAACTGGCACGCCTACGCCTGGGGCAGCGGCATCGAGATCGTCTCCCACACCGCGATCGACGCACTGATCGATCAGGTGCTGGCGCAGAAGCCGATGCATCCGGCGCACCACTACCGGATCCACCTCTGGGACCGCGAGGACGCGCGTCGTTCACTCGCGTCGGCGGCACGGATCGGGGCCTCCGCGCCCGCGATCGCGCACCAGTGGCACATGGCCGGCCACATCTACGACAAGCTGCATCGCCACGCCGAGGCCGCGTGGCAGCAGGAGGCGAGCAGCCGCGCCGACCACGCGCACATGCAGCGCGACCGCGTGATGCCGTTCCAGATCCACAACTACGGCCACAACCAGGAGTGGACCTGCCGCAGCCTTTCGCACGTCGGTCGCTGGCAGGAGGCGCTCCAGCTCGCGAAGAACATGGCCGAGCTGCCGCGCCACCCGACCAAGAACCGTCCGGACGAGGCCTCCGACATCGCCGGCTACGCCCAGCAGCGGCTGGTGAGTGTCTGCGAGGATCACGAGCTCTGGTCGCAGGCGGTCGAGCTCTGCCGGGCGGGCTACTTCGCCGGCGGCGACGTTCGCAGCGAAGCGATGCGGCTCGGGTTGCTCGGCCGCGCGCTGTTCCGGCTCGGGCGTGACGGCGAAGCGGAGGCGGTGATCGCCGAGGTCGACGAGCTGCTGGTCCGCGCCCGCCGCGAGCGCGCTGACAAGCTCGACGCCGCCGAGGACGCCGCGGTCGCCGCCGCCAAGGAGCGCAAGGAGATCGACGAGGCGCTCGCCGGGGCCCAGCGCGCCGGCACCGATCTGGTGCGGCTCGTGCTCGACCTGCAGCGCGAGCTGCGCGGCGAGCGCCTGCTCCGCGACGGCGATGCCGTCGCCGCGCTCGCCGAGTTCGAGACCGTCCGCGGGTTGCCGAAGACGCTGCTCGCCGGAGCGCGGATCGCGGCCGGCAAGGCCGACGAGGCGGTTGCGCTGCTCGCCGAGGAAGTGAAGAAGAACCCGGGGCGGGTGCCGACGCTGCGCGGTCTGATCGCGGCGCATCGCGCTGCCGCCGGGCCGGAGGCGGCGGATCGCATCGCCGAGCTCGAGGCCGCGCTGGCCGCGATCCCGAAGGGCATCGCCGACTTCGGCGCCGACTTCGGCGAACGCCCGCCGCTCGCCGCGCTCGGACCGTTCCGTTGGCAGCCGACGGCGGCGCCGCCGCTCGAGCTCGAGATCGCCGGCGCCGACGGCGCGCGCTTCGACCTCGCCGCGAGCCGGCAGCCGACCCTGGTGGTGTTCTACCTCGGCTTCGGCTGTCTGCACTGCATCGAGCAGCTGCAGGCGATCGGACCGAAGGCCGGCGATTTCGCCGCCGCCGGCATCCGCGTGGTCGCGATCGGCACCGATCCCGCCGAGAAGGCCGCGAAGTCGCTGGCGGCACTGACGCCCGAGGAGCGCTTCCCGTTCCCGCTGCTCGCCGATCCCGGGCAGGCCGCGTTCCGGGCCTGGCGCTGCTACGACGACTTCGAAGCGATGCCGCTGCACGGCACCTTCCTGGTCGACGGCGAGGGGCGGGTGCGGTGGCAGGACATCTCGTACGAGCCGTTCACCGCGATCGACTGGCTGCTGGCCGAGAGCCAGCGATTGCTGGCGCTGCCGGCCGCGGCCGGCGCCGGCTCGAAGTAGCGCGCGCTGCGGCCGCTGCGCGAAGTCCGGGACGCCCCGCCGTTGCCGCGGCCGCCGTCGCGTGGCATCCTTCGCAGCCGAAAGCCAGCTCGTCGGATCCCGAACTCCAGATCCAGAAACCCCCAGGGAGGCTCGTTTGGTCGTCATTCCCCGCAAGCAGCGGTCCAAGGACAAGGTCATCGCCGATCGCCGGAACCTCGCGTCGATCCTCACGGGTCTGCGCGCGAGCGGCAAGACGGTCGTGCTGACCAACGGCGTCTTCGACCTGTTGCACGTCGGCCACACCCGCAGCCTCGAGGACGCGCGATCGCGCGGCGACTACCTGGTCGTCGCGGTCAACAGCGACAAGTCGGCGCAGGCGCTCAAGGGCAAGGGACGTCCGATCCAGCCCGCGACCGAGCGCATGGAGGTGCTCGCCGCGCTGTCGTTCGTCGACTACGTCACCGTGTTCGAGGACGCGACCGCCGACGGCATCCTCGAGCAGTTCCAGCCGACGCTCTACGCCAAGGGCACCGACTACACGATCAAGACGCTGCCCGAACGCGACACCGTCAAGGCCCTCGGCATCAAGGCGGTGTTCGTCGGCGACAAGAAGGGTCACTCGACCGCGAAGCTGATCCAGAAGATCCAGAAGCTGCCGGACGGCAAGGATGCCGCCGCCAGGCCGGCGGCGAAGAAGGCGACCAAGAAGGCCGTCAAGAAGCCGACGGGCAAGGGGTAGCCGTGTGCGGCGCGCCGTTCGTCCTCGCGTTCGGTCTGATCGTCAGCGCTGCGACGGCGCAAAGCAGCGCCCATGCCGCCGCCTACGAGAAGGAGCGGCGCGCCGAGCTCGCCGAGATCGGCAAGCGCCACGCGATGTACGGACTCGCGCTGCGCAAGAGCGGCCTGGTGCCGCAGGCGACCTTCCAGTTCGTGCGGGCCGTCGAGCTGTCGGAGGGCAACTACCCCTACGCCAATACCGTGCTCGGGCTGATGCGCGGACTCGGCGAGCTGTTCTGGCGCGAGAAGCGCAAGCACACCTCGAAGGCGTCGCTGCTGCAGTACCAGAAGAAGGCCGGTCGGCTCGAGGTCGACGATCAGAAGAGCCACCAGAAGCTCGCGAAGCTGGCGCAGCGCGCCGAGCTCCAGGATCGCGTGCGCGAGCACTGGCTGATGGCGCTGCGCCTCGGCGCCGAGCTCGAGATCACCGGCAGCGGCGAGGATCGCAAGGCCCGGATCGGCGGCGACAAGGTCGACCCCGACTACCTCGAGTGGCTGGCGGGGCTGACGATCGAGGTCGACGGTCAGACCCGCTTCGATGCTGGCGGCGCCGAGGTGGCGGCCCGACCCGCGGCCGCGAAGGCGCCGCAGCTCGAGGGCTTCCGTGAGGCCAGCAACGACCGCATCGTCGTGCGCACCGATCTCGACTTCGCGGTCGCGGCCGATCTCGCCGCGCTCGGCGAGGCGCTGTTCGAGCCGCTGCAGGAGCGCCTCGAAGGCATGCCGGTCAAGGCGCTGCAGCTCATCGTGTTCGCCAGGCGTGCCGACTACGAAGCCTACCTGACCGCGCGCGGTCACGGCGACGCGATCGCCGCCCGCGGGCTCTGCGACTACGGCGGCTACCAGACGCTGCTCTGTGCCGAGGGGCTCGCACCCGAGGACCTGCACGCGCTGGCGCTGCACGAGCTCACGCACCTCTATTTCTGGGGCAGCTCGCCGGTCGCGATGCCGGACTTCTTCGCCGAGGGCCTCGCCGAGACGTTCGGTGGTCAGGGCACGTTCACCTGGGACGGCAAGACGCTGACCACCGGCGGTCCGATGCGGCCCGACCGGGTCGCCGCGGTGAAGGCGGCCATGCTGCCGCTGGCGGATCTGATGGCGATCGATGCGCTGCGGCTGATCGCTACGGATCACGACCGAGCGATGTTGTTCTACGCGCAATCGCAGCTGTTGCTGCGGTTCCTGCGCCAGTCCGACAAGTGGTCGGCGCGGCTGCAGTGGTGGGAGGACGAGTGCCGCGGCAAGCTCGACGGCACCCAGTCGACGGTCCGCGTCGGCAGCTCGGCGCCGGCGCAGGCCGCGTTCCAGCGACTGTTCGGCGGCGATCTCGCGGCGATCGAACGCGAGTTCGCGATCTGGCTCGAGGACCAGTAGCGCCGCTGCCAACGGCGCGCCCCGCCGCGTTTCAAGGCGGGGCCCTCGCGCGCCGATGGGATCGAGCGATGCCGACGACCCTGGAAGCCCCCGCCAAGCCGGGGAGCTACGCCGCGATCCCGCTGTCGGGTCTCGCGGCCAGCGAGCCGTTGGCGTTTCCGCTCTACCTGCGCACCGCCGACCAGGTCTGGGTGCTCTACCGGCCGGCGACCTCGGACCTCGACGCCTCGCATCTCGGTCGCCTGCAGGCCGAAGGCGTCGCCGAGCTGTTCATCCGCGAGTGTGATCGCGCGCTCTACTACGAACGCGTCACCGACTCGTTGGACAAGCTGCTGAAGGCGCGCGACGTGCCGGTCGAGCGGCGTGCCGAGGTGCTGCACGGCGTCGCGGTCAAGATGGCGGAGGAACTGCTCGCGACGCCGCCGGACCGGGTCGGCATCCAGAAGGCACAGAAGGTCATGATGGCGACCAGCGGCCTGCTGCTGCGCGAGTCGCAGGGGTTCGCCGCGATCCGGCGGACGCTGTCGGTGAGCACCTCGCTGTCGCGGCATGCGCTGACCGTCAGCTTCCTGAGCATGGGGCTGGCTCGCGAGGTGCTCGGTGCCGACGCGAACGGCATCATGGTCGCCGGCCTGGCCGGATTGCTGCACGACGTCGGCCGCATCGACCCCGACGGAATCGGCGTCGAGAGCGACGAGGATCAGGGGCACACGGTACGCGGCGCCGAGTACCTGCACAGCCTCGGGCTGCCCGAACCCGTCGTGCAGGCCGCGCGCTCGCATCACGAGCGTTGGGACGGCACCGGCTTCCCGCAGGGGCTCGCCCGCGACGCGATCCCGAAGTTCACGCACAACGTCGACCTCGTCGACACCGTCGACAAAGTCTACAACACACAGAACCCCAAGGTCGGCGTCTTCGACGCGCTGCGCATCCTCGCGATGGCCTACCGCGACTGCTTCGACGGCGCGATCGCGGCCGGTCTCGTCAAGCTGTTCCGGTAGCTTCGGTGGACTCGACGCCGAAGGCCGTCCACCAGGTGTCGGCACCCTCCGCGCGCAGTCGCTCGGCCGGCGTGAAGCCGTAGAGGCAGGCGACGGTGCGGGCGCCGATCGCCTTGCCGGCGCGCAGGTCCTGGACACCGTCGCCGATCATCGTGACCGCGCGTTCGGCGCCGCCGAGCCGGTCGAGCGCGTGGCGCAGCGGTGCCGGATCGGGCTTGCGGACCGGCAGCGTGTCGCCGCCGACGACGACCGGGAACAGCGCGGCGAGCTCGAGGTGGTCGACGATGCGGCGCGCGAAGCGTTCGGGCTTGTTGGTCACGACCGCGCACGCCTGGCCGGCTTCGCAGAGCGACTCGAGGTGGGCGCGCACGCCCGGATAGGGCCGCACCAGCTCGATGCACTGCGCGAGATGATGCTCGGCGTAGGTCGCGAATGCGTCGTCGAGTGCGGCCTCGGGATCGGTGGCGCTGTCGAGCGCGGCGGCGAGCGCACGGCGCAGCAGCGTGCGCGCACCGTCGCCGACGAACGTGCGCACGGTGGCGAGATCGGCGGGCGGCAGGCCGTGGCGCTCGCGCACGTGGTTGGTGCTGGCGGCGATGTCCGCGAGCGTGTCCGCGAGCGTGCCGTCGAGGTCGAACAGGAATGCGGGCGCGGCGCTCGGCACCGGGCCGGTATACTCCGGCCGCGCAATGAAGTCCCGAAGCCTGTCGTTCCTGCTCCTGCCGCTGCTGCCGGCGTGCGCCACCGTGCACGACTGGAACGAGCTCCAGACCGCGCCGATGACCCAGGCCGAGTGCTACGACGGCGTCGTCTTCGTCGCCGAGAGCGGCGGTTTCGCCCCGGACCACCCGAACTGCGATCGGGGCCTGGGCACCTGGCAGTCGCGTTGGCGGACGCGCAACACCCCGATCTTCGGTGTGTCGCGCTACCGCCTGCGGACCGAGGTCATGTTCGACGAGGGCTCGTCGGAGTCCGGCTGGCGGATCCGCTACGTCGTCGAACAGCAGAAGGTCGAGGATCCGCGCCGCCGCGACGATCCGGCGCCCGAGGACTGGTCGGACGACGGCCAGGATCGCGAGCGCGAGGGCCTGTTCGGCGATCGGCTGCAGCGCAAGCTCGCGCCGAAG
>JAGQRB010000721.1 GCA_020425925.1 Planctomycetota bacterium | reverse complement strand
TCACCGGGTTGCCGAGTCCGGCAACCCGCAGCCTGCCGTCGTCCGGCCACTCGAGCACATGGAGATAGAGCTTCGTCGCCGCGGCGCCCGCCTTCACGGTGCAGCGCCCGAACGGCAGTGCGTCGAACACGCTCGCGGTCGTGCCGTGGATCGACTCGCCGTTGCCCTGCATCCACTCCGCCAGCTGCTGCAAGCGCTCGACCGCGCGCGGCGGGAACGTGCCGTCGGCGCGCGGCCCGACGTTGAGCAGGTAGTTGCCCCCCTTGCTGGCGACGTCGACGAGGTTGTGCAACAGCTCCCTGGTCGACTTCCAGTGCGAATCGGCGCGGTTCCAACCCCAGTGGTCGTTCATCGTCATGCACGATTCCCAGTCGACGCCGGGCACGCCGGTCGCCGGGATCTCCTGCTCGGGCGTCGCGAAGTCACCGCACGCCTCGCGGCTGGCCGAGAAGCCGCCCATGCCGCCGCGGTGCACGTCGACCCGGTTGTTGACGATCATCGCCGGCGCGAGCTCGCGGCACAGCGCGAACAGCCGCAAGCCCCGATCGTGGTTCCAGGTGCTCTCCCATTCGCCGTCGAACCACATCACCGCCGGCGCGTAGCGGTCGACGATCTCGCCGACCTGGGCGTGCAGGTAGCGCTCGAACTTCGTGAAGTCGGCGTCGCCGACCGGGCGGTCGCCGAGCTCCCAGCCGCGCCGCGGCAGGTAGTCGGGGTGGTGCCAGTCCATGATCGAGTGGTAGGTGCAGAACCGGACGCCGTGGCGGTCGCAGGCCGCCTTCAGCTCGCCGAGGACGTCGCGCGGGTTCGGCGTGTGGCCGACGTCCCAATCGGTGTGCTCGCTGTCCCAGAGGCAGAACCCGTCGTGGTGCTTGCTCGTGATCACGAGGTACTTCATGCCGGCCGCCGCCGCGAGGCTCGCCCACCGCTCGGGGTCGAAGTGCTCCGGGTTCCACTGCTGCTGGAACTTCTCGTACTCGCCCACCGGGATGTGCGCGCTCTCCCGGATCCACTCGCCGTGACCCATGTTGCCGTTCCACTCGCCGGCCGGGATGGCGTAGAGCCCCCAGTGGATGAACATGCCGAAGCGCGCGTCGCGCCACCATGCCATGCGCTCGCCCGCCGACGGGTCCTCTGCCGCGCCGATCGACGGATCGGCGGACGCGCTGCCCTGCTGGGAAGAACAGCCGGCGGCGAGGGCGAGGAAGGCGAGGGTCGCGATGACGCGCATCCCGAGACGGTAGCACCCACCTCGGCACACGGCGCGTAGGATCGGCGCGTGGTAGCCCGCGCCGCATCCGACCGCCGGTGGTTCGTTCGCATGGCTCTGCTGATGATCGCGCTGATCGTCGCGGGCTTCGGCGGCCGCGCGCTCGCCCGCGGCGAGACGTCACCGCCGGCGCCGGCGATCCTGATCCCGCACGCCATCTGCATCGGTGCGTGGTACCTGCTGTTCCTGCTGCAGGCGGCCTGGATCGGCCGCCGGCGCCTCCGCCTCCACCGCGCAATCGGCTATGCCAGCCCCCTGCTGGCGGTCGCGGTGCTGTGGACCGGCGTCGCGATCATGGCGGCGAACTACCGGCTGAAGGGCAACGCGCCGCTGGTGTTCTTCAATGCGCTCAACCTGACGCAATTCGCCGGGCTGTTCTCGGCAGCCATCGCCACGGTTCGGCGTCCGGCGGTGCACAAGCGCCTCATGCTCTACGCCAGCATCGCGATGCTGCCGCCGGCGCTCGTCCGCCTGGTGCAGGCGCTCGGCCTGCCCGATGCGACCGCGGTGCTGCCGATCATCGCACTCTGGCTGCCGGGCCCCTGCCACGACCGCCGCACGCTCGGGCGCGTCCACGGCGCGACCTGGATCGGAATCGGCGTGATCGCGTTCGGGGTCGTGATCGGCGGCCCGATCGGCTTCAGCACGGGCTGGGCCGAGCTGGTCGAGCGCTGGTTCGGCACCGGCAGTTGAGTCTTCGTCCCGGAACGGGACCGATCACGACGCCGCCGCGAGCCGAAGCAGACCATGGTGTCACCATGGACCTCGAACCTGCTTCCCTGATCACCGGCCTGTTCGTCAGCTCGATCGGCGTCGGCCTGTTCGTCTACGGCAAGAAGCAGGGTCGGATGCCACAGCTTGTCGCCGGGCTGCTGCTCTCGGTGTTGCCCGTCCTGGCGCCGGCGCCACTGCTGCAGATCGGATTGTCGGCCGGTACCCTGTTCGCGACCTGGCTGGTCTGCCGCCGGGGCTGAGGCGGCGGCCTCGACGTCGCCGGCCCGATCAGCGCCGCCGCACGTAGCTGCGCCCGAGGCCGTCGTAGACGTTCTCGTCGAGCGACAGCGTGCTGCCGTCGGCCGCGACGCGAGCCACCAGCGGGGACCCGAGGCCGAGCTGCAGCATCCACTCGTCCGCGGTCGAGAAGATCGTGCGGCCGCGGGTGACGCGGAAGGAGGTCGCGCCGAGCGCGGTACCGTCCTCGCCGAACGTCGCGAGCGTGTTGTCGGCGTGGATCTCGATGTAGCCGGTCGCGGGCTCGTCGGTTCGCCCGCCGGTGATGCCGCCACTCGCGCCGGCGAAGAACCACCTGCCGAGGAACGCTGCGGGCAGCGCCGGCCCGTTCGACGGTGAGGGCGCCGCGGGCCGTGTCGGCTGCGGGGCCTCCGGCGGCTCGGACGGCAACCGATCGGCGCCGGGTGCGTCGCCACCGGTGGAGCATGCGGCGACGCCGATCGCCACCAACACGAACGACCGCGCTGCGCCGTTCATCGCGGCGCCTGCTGCGATCGAATCCTCTCGATCTCGGCGATGGCCGCCTCGGTCGCGCGCTCGATCGCCGGGATCCGCGCGCGCAGTGCAGCCGGGTCGCCGTCGCCGCGCGCCAACGCCTCGATCCCGGCGGCGAGGTCGCGCACGGCGTTGGCGCCGACGTTGGCGCTGCTCGACTTCAGGGTGTGGGCGGCAATCTCGACGCTGCGGCGATCGGAACCGTCGAAACCGACGATGGTCGCGAGGTGCTTTCTCGACTCCTCGACGTAGCGTCCGAGCAGGCGCGCGATCAGCCCTTCGTTGCCCGGTCGCTGCAATCGCTGCAGCGCCGCCAGCGCGGTCGGATCGAGCGCGCTGGCCGCGTGCGGTGATGGCGACGATGACGACGGCGCAGGGCTCGCGGCACGCTCGGCCCGACGCGCGGCCTTCGTCCAGCGCCCGAGCACACCGACCAGATCCCGCTCGGCGAACGGTTTGCTGAGGTAGCCGTCCATCCCCGCTTCGAGGCAGCGTAGGTCGTCGCGCGCCATCGCGCTGGCGGTGAGCGCGATGATCGGCAGGTGGCTGGCGGCGGTGGCCTGCTCGTGCTCGCGGATCCGCGCCGTCGCGCGCAGGCCGTCCATGCCGGGCATGTGCCAGTCCATCAGAACGAGGTCGTAGTCGCCCGTGGTCGCGGCGGAGACGGCGGACTGACCGTCGCCGACCAGATCGACCTCGCACCCCTGCAGCACGAGCATCGCCGACGCGACCTCCTGGTTGACGACGTTGTCCTCGGCGACCAGCACCCGGACACCCACGAACGGACGATCGACCGGATCGGTGGATTCGACCGGATTCGAGGTCGCGAACCCGAGCGCCTTCTTGAGCGCCTCGAGCAGCCGCCTCCGGGTCACGGGCTTTCGCAGTGCGGTTCCGGCCGTGCCGGCGCCGCCCTCGTCGAGGGACTCCAGGGTGATCACGGCAAAGTCCCCCGCGGCACGGATCGGGGACTCGCAGCCGTCGATGAGCACCTGCGCATGGCCGTCCTGCGCCACGGACCACTCCGTCACCGCGGGGCCGTCGACCAGCTCCGTCACCTCGATCTGCCAGCGCTGCAGCATCGCGGCGAGACCGCAGCGCACCCGCGTGTCCGGGACGAACAGCCCCACCCTCGCGCCGGCGAGCAGCGACTCGGTCTGCGCCGCGGCCGCGGCATTGCCCGCGGCACGCGGCAGCGTGAACCAGAAGGTCGAACCCTGCCCCTCGACCGATCGCACGCCGATCTTCCCCCACATCTGCGCGACGAAGCCCTTCGCGATCGACAGGCCGAGGCCGGTCCCGCCGTACTCGCGGGTCGTCGAACCGTCGGCCTGGGTGAACGCGTCGAAGATGCGGCTCTGCACCGCCGATGGAATGCCGATGCCGGAGTCCTCGACCTCGACCCTGACGTGCTGGGCATCCTCGTCGACGATGCGAACGACGACGCCGCCCGACCTGGTGAACTTGATCGCGTTGCCGATCAGGTTGGTCAAGACCTGCTGCGTACGCTTGGAATCGCCGTTGACCCCGGGAGCGACCCCCGGCGTGAACTCGCAGACCAGCTCGATCCGCTTGCCGTTCGCCTGGTTGCCCAGGAACTCGATCACGTCCTCGACGACATCGCGGATGTCGAAGTCGACGAACTCCATCGTCAGGCGCCCGGCCTCCATCTTCGAGAAGTCGAGGATGTCGTT
>JAGQRB010000720.1 GCA_020425925.1 Planctomycetota bacterium | reverse complement strand
GCCGCGGGGCGGCCGTCGCCACCCCGCTCGATTCGATTTGCTGCAGCGCCGCAGCGCGGGGAACGCCGATGGGCGGACCTGGCCATCCGGCCCCGCGGCGGCGCTGGGGACCTGGCCACTGGCAAGCCGCGGGGAAGGCAGGAGTGCGCTGCCATCGGGTGTAGCGGGGGTTCTCGGGTGCCGGGTGGCTTTGCGTGTGGGTGGTGTGCGTGGGGGTCGGTGGCTTTGGGGAGCCTTCTGCGGGAAAGAAAGTCCGGGTGGGCTGGTTTCGAAGCGGTCCGCTGCGACTATGGACTGTCGTAGGGCTTACGGACGGACCCCTTCCCGGGTCCAACAGGTGGCGCGATGCACGAAGACGACTTCGAAGTCCAGTTCTGCGACCTCTGCGGCACGTCGGTGCCGATGGCCGACCTCGAGAGCGGTGCGGCGGTCCGTCACCAGGCCAAGACGATCGGGGCGTGTTGCCTGACCGTGCTGCGCCGGGGTGATTCGCCGCTGGTGACGGCGGCGCCGTCGACCGGTGAGCCGGCGCATGCGGTCGCGGTGGGGGCCGGCGGACCGGCGCCGCGCGGGCGTGGCGACGGGCTGCTGCTGCCGGTCGCGATCGCGCTGCTCGCCGGCATGGCGGGGGTGGCGATCTACCTCGACCTGCAGATCCAGAGCCTCGCCGATCGGCAGGTGCGCGATCAGCAGACGCTGGCGACCGGCCTCGCGAGCAGCACCGAATCGCTGCGCACGCTCGATCAGGCGATGGACGGGGTTGCGCGCAAGTCCGACCTCGACGGCCTGCGCGAGACCGTTTCCGGCTTCGAGGGCAAGCTCGAACTCGCGGCCGAGGAGCAGCGCCAGGGCGGCGAGAAGCTGCGGCGCGGGCTCGACGGCGTGCAGCAGGAAGTGGCGCAGCTGACCAAGCAGAAGGTCGACTACCGGCCGATGTTCGACGATCTGCGCCAGCAGGTGGTGCGCACCCAGCGCGCGATCGCCGAGCTGCAGGTCGCAGCGCCGGCGGCCGAGGCCACCGGGCCGGCGCCGGCCGCGCTGCCGGTGGCCGAGCCGGTCGCCGCCGTCACGGATCCGGGGTTGCCGCCCGAGCTCGCGGCGCAGGTCCAGCGGCTCGCCGATCCCGACGCCGCGGTGCGCTTCGAGGCGGTCGACCACCTGCTGGTCAGCAAGAACGTCGCGGTGCTGCCGCACCTGCTGCCGATGACCAAGGACGCCGACGGCTTCGTGCGGCGGCTGGCGGTCGAAGGACTGCGCGACTTCCGCCACCCCGACGCGGTCGAGGCGCTGCTCGAGGCGCTGGCGGACGGCGATCCGAACGTCTCCGACACCGCCTGGAGCTCGCTGAAGCGGCTGACCAACCAGAAGATCCCGTTCGACGCCGCCTCGCCGAGCAAGGACGCACGGCTGCGCCAGCAGCAGCGCTGGCGCGAGTGGTGGGACAAGAACAAGGCGGCGTTCGACAGCTGAGGGCCGCCGCGGCCCCGCCCCCGACTCTGGCGTCGCCGTAATTCGCGGCGCCGGAGCGCGTTCTGCGGCACCTTACGCCAATCCTCACTCGTGTTGTGGCGACCGTTCGCTACAACCCGAGGTGGGTGATTCTGGCAACGGCACCGCAGGCATGAACTGGGACAACCGCACGAAGATCGTCGCGACGCTGGGTCCGGCGTCGAACACGGATACCAAGATCACGGAGCTGGTCGTCGCCGGCGTCGACGTCTTCCGGATCAACTGCGCCCACATGGACCACGCCAAGATCGCGGCGACGGTGCAGCGGGTTCGCAAGATCAGCAAGAAGCTCGACACCGCGGTCGGCATCCTGGCCGATCTGCAGGGCCCGAAGATCCGCGTCGGCCGGCTGGTCAACGCCGAGCCGGTCTACCTGCGGCGCGGCGCGACGATCACGATCGATACCACACCCGGCGTCGTCGGCGAGGCCAAGGCCGACGGCTCGATCGTGATCGGCACCGGCTACCGGCGGCTGGCGGCCGACATGCGGGTCGGCGAGCGCGTGCTGCTCGACGACGGCAACCTCGAGCTCAAGGTCAGCGAGATCGACGGTGACCTGATCCGCGCCCGCGTCGTCTACGGCGGCATGTTGCACCAGTTCAAGGGCATCAACCTGCCGGGCAGCAACGTCTCGGCCGACTGCCTGTCGAGCAAGGACATCGACGACCTGCAGTGTGTCATCGGCAACGAGGTCGACTTCGTCGCGCTGTCGTTCGTGCGTTCGGCCGAGGACGTGCTGGCGTTGCGCAAGCGCGTCGACAAGCTCGGCTCGGACGTGCAGATCATCGCCAAGATCGAACGGCCCGAGGCGGTCAAGAACATCCAGAGCATCCTCGACGCCTCCGACGGCATCATGGTCGCGCGCGGCGACATGGGCGTCGAGATGGGGGCCGAGGCGGTGCCGCAGGTGCAGAAGCGCATCATCGCGCTCGCCGCCGACGCCAGGAAGCCGGTGATCACGGCGACGCAGATGCTCGAGTCGATGGTGCTGAACCCGCGGCCGACGCGCGCCGAGGCTTCGGACGTCGCCAACGCGATCTACGACGGCACCACCGCGGTGATGCTGTCGGCCGAGACCGCGTCGGGCAAACACCCGGTGCGCAGCGTGCGCGTGATGGAGAAGATCGTGCGCACCGCCGAGCGCGCGGTCTACGCCGAGATCAGCGAGCGCCGGCGGCGCGGCGCCGCGATCCCGATGTCGGTCGCGCACGCCACCGTGCGCGCGGCGGCCTACGCGGCCTACAACAGCGCAGCACGGCTGATCGTGGTCTACACCGAGACCGGCACGACCGCGCGCCTGCTCGCCGGCGAGCGGCCGCCGACCCACGTGCTGGCGTTCTCGCCGTCGGTGCGCACGCTGCAGAAGCTGACGCTGATCTGGGGCATCACGCCGAAGAAGGTGCCGCCGGGCCGGACGTCGCACGAGCTGACGCTGAACGGCGACCGCATGCTGCGCAAGCAGGGCTTCGTCAAGGACGGCGATCGCATCGTGCAGATCGCGGGCACGGTGCGGCAGGCCGGATTGACGAACACGATGACGATCCGCGAGATGTAGCGCGGGGCCTGGCGGCGACCGACAGCGGCCGTCGAAACGCGCTACGCTTTCCGGCCAGATGCACGCCTGCCTTGCTCCGCTTCGCTACCTGTCCGCGCTCGCCGCGCTCGCCTTCCTGGCGCTCGCCGGCCGTGACCTCGCCGCCCAGTGCACGACGAAATGGCTGCCCGGACTCGGGGTACCCGGGACCTACGGCACCGTCTCCGCGATGACTTCGTGGGATCCCGACGGTGCCGGGCCGGTCGCGCCGCAGGTGGTCGCCGCCGGCTTCTTCCGCTTCGCGGGCAACGTCGCGGCCGATCGGATCGCGACCTGGGACGGCACCGGGTGGTCGGCGATCGGCGGCGGTACGAACGACGGCATCACGGCGGTCGCGGTGCG
>JAGQRB010000719.1 GCA_020425925.1 Planctomycetota bacterium | reverse complement strand
TGACCGCGCGCCTGCTGCGCCACGGCGCCGGCGCCGAGATCGCCTCGCTCGGCGAACTGCGGCTCGCCATCGCCGCCGGCCACGATCCGGCGACGCTGCGCTTCGCCGGGCCGGGCAAGACCGTCGCCGAGATCACCCGCGCGATCGAGCTCGGGCTCGGCTGCTTCCACCTCGAGTCGGCCGACGAGCTCGCGACGATCGCCGCCGCCGCGGCCGGGCGGGATCGGCGGGTCGGCGTCGCCGTGCGCGTCAACCTGCCCGGCGAGCTCGCCGGCTCGCGGTTGCGCATGGGCGGCCGCAGCAGTCGTTTCGGTGTCGACGCCGAGCAGGTGCCGGCGCTGCTCGGCACGATCGCAGGCACCGAGGCGGTCGAACTGCGCGGGCTGCACGTCTACGGCGGCACACAGTGTTTCGAGGCGGCGGCGTTCGTGCGTCAGGCCACCGAGCTCGTCGAACGTGCGGCCGAGTGGGAACGCGAGCTCGGCCTGCGCCTCGACGAACTCGACCTCGGCGGCGGCTTCGGCGTCGCGACCTACGTCGGCGATCCCGAGTTCGATCTCGACGCCGCGGGCCGCGGGGTCCGTGCACTGATCGCGGCGCACGATCGGCCCGGCCGCCGCTGGTTCGTCGAACTCGGGCGCTATCTCGTAGCGACCGCCGGCATCTATCTGACGCGTGTCGTCCGCACCAAGACGAGCGGCGGCGAACGCCACGTCGTGATCGACGGCGGCCTGCACCAGTGCGCGATGGCGGCCGGCGCGGGCACGGTGCTGAAGCGGCCCCCACTGCTGGTGCACGCCGGCGCAGTCGCCTCGGCCGCACGGCAACCGGTGACCGTCGGTGGTCCGCTGTGCACCTCGGCCGATCAACTCGCGGCCGGCGTCGAGCTTCCCCCGCTCGCTGCCGAGGACCTGCTCGCGGTGCTGCATGCCGGCGCCTACGGCCGGACCTACAGTCCGACCGCCTTCCTGAGTCACCCGTCGCCGGCGGAGGTCCTCGTCGAGGACGGGAAACCGACACTGGTGCGGCGGCGAGCCGACGAAGCCGAGGTGCTGCGCGATCAGCTGCCGTGAACGTGCGGCCCGCGTTCGCCCATGAGCCGGTGGTACCCGATTTGCACCAACCGCCATCGACCGCGGGTGACCGCGCCGCCGCGGGCGCGATCGATCGCGGCCGGCTACGATGCCGCCGCTCGCTGCCTCGCATGGATCCTTCCCCGTCCGATCTCGCCGCACCCGTCGACGCGGTCGCCGCGACCGTCCCGAGTCGCCGCGTCGCGACCAGCGAGCAGGTCGAATACGAGGTTCGCTGGTGCGCGGGCTTCGACGCGACGATCGCCGCGCTCGAGCGCGAACTCGGCGGCCGGACGAGCCTGTGGGTCACGACCCCGACGCCCCACCGGCTGCATGCCGAGACGTTCTTCGGCCCGGCCACCACCCGGCTCGCGCCGCGGGACGTGCGCGTGCTCGAGTGCTCGGAGCGCCACAAGCGCCTCGCCGAGGTCGAACGCGTCTGCAGCTGGGCGCAGCAGGCCGAGCTCGGTCGTGACTCGGTGCTGGTCGCGATCGGCGGCGGCGTCAGCTCCGACATCGTGACCGTCGCGGCCTCGCTGCTGCGCCGCGGCATCGCGCACATCCGGGTGCCCACCACCCTGCTGGGTCAGGTCGACGCCGCCGTCGGCGCCAAGGGCGCGGTCAACTTCGGCGAGCGCAAGAACTCGCTCGGCTGCTTCCACCCCGCGAAAGCGGTCCTGCTCGAGCCGCGCTTCCTGGCGACCTTGCGGCCGCGCGAGCTGCGCTCCGGCCTGGCCGAGGTGTTCAAGGCCGCGCTGGCAGTCGACGGCGAGCTGTTCGCGACGCTCGAGCGGAGCGGCCCCGAGTTCGTCCGCGATCCGGCCACACTCACCGAGCCTGAGCTCCGCGCGATCGTCTGGCGCGCCGCGGTCTGCATGCTCGACGAGCTCGAGCCGAATCTCTACGAACGCCGGACCTTCGTCCGCCGCATGGACTTCGCCCACACCTTCGGTCCGCTGCTCGAGGTCGCGGCGGCCTACGAGTTGACCCACGGGGAATCGGTCGCGATCGACGCGGCCCTCTGCTGCGTGCTGGCGAGCGAGCTCGGCTGGCTCACCGACGGAGATCTCGAGCGCGCCCTCTCGCTGATGGCCCGACTCGGGCTGCCGCGACACCACCCGCTCGTCGACCTCGGCCTCTGCGAGGCCGCGCTCGAGGAGTCGATCCGACATCGCGGCGGGCAGCTGCTGCTGTTCCTGCCGACCGGCATCGGCGCGGTCGCCTGCCTGCGCGACCGCTCGGCGCTGTCGCGCGATGTGCTCGTGCGGAGCCTCGCGAGATGGTACGAACACTGCGCATGACGAAGCTCGTGTTCGACGTCGGCGGCACCGCGCTGCGCTGCGCCCGCTGGAACAATGGACGATTGGATGCACGGGCCGCGGCCGAATCACCCGGGGTCGCGCAGCGCGACGCGGACGACGACGAGACCAGGGTGCGCGCCGTCACCGAACGCCTGACGGCGCTCGGCCGCGAGGTCGCCGGCGGCACCGAGGTTTCTGAGCTCGGACTCGCGTTCCCGGGCCCGGTCGGGAGCGACGGCAGCGTGCGGCAGGCGCCGACGCTCTGGGGCCGCGAGCTCGCCCGACCGGTGCAGCTCGCCGATCGCCTCGGCGCCGCTTTCGACGGCGCCCGCGTCGTGCTGGTCAACGACGTCACCGCTGCCGGCTACCGCTACGCCGACGAGCTACGCGACTTCTGCATCGTGACGGTGAGCTCGGGCATCGGCAACAAGCTGTTCTTCGCCGGTGATGTCGAGGTCGGGCCGCAGCACCGCGGTGGCGAGATCGGCCACTGGCGCATCGACGACCGCGCCGACGCGCCGCCGTGCGAATGCGGCGGTCGCGGCCATCTCGGCGCGATCGCATCGGGACGCTCGACGCCGTGGCACCTGCAGCAGCTCCGCGCCGGTGCGCCCGAGCTCGCCGCGGGCTCGCGGCTGCCGGCCGCTGCGACCAACCACGACCTGGTCGCCGCGTTCCGCGCCGGCGACGAGCTCGCCCGCGCCGTGGTCGAACGCGCCGCGGCCGCGCTCGGCCAGGCCCTCGCGCTGCTCCACGTCGGTGTCGGCGTCGAGCGCTTCGTGGTCTACGGCGGTTTCGCGCAGGCGCTCGGCGACGGCTACCTCGACGCCCTGCGCACGGCGGCCGCCGCCCACGCCTGGGGCGAACCGTCCGACTGGCACGCGCGGATCCGCGCCGGCGCGGCCGACGACGACTCGGGACTGATCGGGATGGGCGTGCTGCTCGACCGCGGCAGCGACCGGCGATGAAGGTCGGGCGCTACGACTACGCCGGCCAGATCGACGACTGGCCGGCGCTCGTCGCCCGGATCGAGCGCGTGCTGCGCGCCGGCAGCTACGTGCTCGGCCCCGAGGTCGCGGCGTTCGAGCGGGCCCTCACCGATTACCTCGGCGCACCGCGCGCGCTCGGCACCAACTCCGGGACCGATGCACTCGTGCTGGCCCACCGCGCGGCCGACCTCGGACGCGGCCGACGCGTGGTCACCGCGGCCAACACCTTCCATGCGACGGTCGCGGCGACCGTGCTCGCCGGCGCCGAACCCGTGCTCGTCGACGCGGATCCGGCGACGTTCACGCTCGACCCCCAGGCGCTAGCCGCGCTCGACGGCCGCACGCTCGCCGCGGTGATGCCGGTGCACCTCTACGGCCAGCCGGCCGCGATGGCCGAGATCGACGCCTTCGCGCAGCGGCACGGTCTGACCATGATCGAGGACGCGGCCCAGGCGATCGGCGCGCGCCATCGCGGCCGGCGCGTCGGCGCGCTCGGCGACTACGGCTGCTTCAGCTTCCACCCGAGCAAGAACCTGGCGGCCGCCGGGGACGGCGGCGCGATCGTGCTGGCCGGCGACCCGGCGACCGTCGCGACGCGCGCCGCCCGGCTCGATGCGCTGCGATCGCTCGGCCAGACCGCGCAGAACGACCACCGCGAAGTCGGCCTCAACAGCAAGCTCGACACCATCCAGGCGATCGTGCTGCACGACAAGCTCGCGCGTCTCGACGCCTGGAACGCCGACCGCCGCCGCATCGCCGCGCTGTATCGCGAGCGGCTCGCCGGCCTGCCGCTGACGTTCCAACACGCGCCCGAAGACGTCGAGCCGGTCTACCACCTGTTCCAGGTGCGCACCGACGCGCGCGATGCGCTGCGCGCGGCGCTGGCCGCGGCCGGCGTCGACGCGGTGGTGCGCTACCCGGTCCCGATCCACCTGCAGCCAGCGTTCGCCGGGTTCGGTTGGCGCGCGGGTCAGTTCCCGGTCGCCGAAGCGCTCGCCCGCGAGCTGCTGGCGCTGCCGATCCGCCCCGGCATGTCCGACGCCGAGATCGACCACGTAGTCGCTGCGACGCGCTGGTTCTTCGGGGCGTCGGCGGGCTGATGCAGGTCGCGGTCCTCGGCGGCTCGAGCCCGTTCACGCTCGCGTTCGTCCGCGAGCTGGCGCGGCGCGCGGCCGAGCTGGAGACCGTGGCGCTGCGCCTCGTCGGCCGCGACCGGGACGCCCTCGCACTCGTCGGCGCGGCGGCGCGGGCACACGTGACGCCGCTCGGCTGGACGGTCGAGGCCACCGACTCGCTGGCGCGCGGGCTCGCGGGCGCCGACCACATCGTGCAGCAGATCCGCTTCGAGGGTCTGACCGGGCGCGCCGACGACGAGGCCTTCGCGCACGAACTCGGCTGCCCGGCCGACGAGAC
>JAGQRB010000718.1 GCA_020425925.1 Planctomycetota bacterium | reverse complement strand
GACCCGCCGTGCTGCGCAGCTGCAGCCGCCGGTGCAGCCGATGCCCCGGATTCGGCCGCCGGCTCGAACGGCGGCGTCGCCGCGGCGCCGTCACCGGTCCGCAGCCAGACCACCATGAGCGCGACGATGGCGAACGCCTGCAGCCAGGCGAGCGCCGGCAGCAGTCGGGAACTCGAGTCGGAGGTCGCGGTCATGGCACGTCGATCGTCAGGGGTTCCGACCCGACGCTGAGCGCGAAGCTGCGCCGCAGCGTGTCGGTCTGCATGTCGTGGATCTCGACCGTGTAACTGCCGGGCACGAGCGACAGCGAGCTCGGGCGGTAACTGCTGCCGAGCGTCGCGACGGCTATCGGCAGGCGATTCGCGGCGAGCACCGTGATCGTGTAACCGACGGTCGGCGGAAAGTCGGCGCGCAGCGTGACGATCGTCGATTCCGCGAGCGTGATCGTGACCGGCGCTGGCCTGCCGCCGCTCGCGTCGACTTCGGCGTAACCGAGGGCGCCGCCCCGGAGCCGCGCGAACACGACGTAGCGGTGCGGGCCACAGCCGTAGAGGTCGAACTTGCCCTCGGCGTCGGCTCGCGTGGAGCGGCGTGTGACCAGCTGGATCGGCGCTCCGCGCGGATCCAGCTCGGTCCACTGCACCATGGCACCGTTCGCGGGCTTGCCGTCGACGCCGAGCACGACGCCTTTGACGTCGATCTTCGCCGACAGGCGCACGTCGCCGAGGTCGACGTGCTCGCCAGGGCGAACGCGGACGTAGCGCCAGGTGTTCTCGAGTTCCGGCCGGGAGTGGAGCTCGAGCACGTCGAGACCCGGCAACACCTGCTCGATGCGCGCACGCCCGTCGGCGTCGGTCTTGCCGGCCGAGCCGCCGCCCTGCGCCGTCGACAGCCGGATCATGGTGTTCGCGATCGGCTGCCCGGCGTCGTCCAGCAACCGCAGCGACAGCGTGCCGAGTCGCGCGAGCACGTCGGCGGTCTCGATCGTGAACACGAGCTCGTCCTGGCCCGGATCGATCCGCTGGCTCTGCAGCAGGGTCGTTCGCAGCAGCAGCGCGGCGTGGAGCGGCGGCGGCTGGTCGAGCAGCAGTTCGCCGGCGTAGCCCTGCGCCCGCAGCTCCTCGTTCGGCTCGCGGCTGCTGATGTCCCACAAGCCGCTCCACTCGCCGACACCGAAGCGCGACACGCGCGAGCTCTCGGTGTACGGCAGGTCGCCGGTCAACGGCGTTTCCGTCGCGACGACGTAGGGCGTGCCGAACATCGCCTGCTTCGCGAGCTCGGCCATGATCGACTCGCCGCCGGCGTTCTGCACCTTGACGCGCACGACGAGCTGGCGGTGCAGCTCGATGTCGAGCTGCTGGAACGCGCGGTCGTCGAGCGTGCAGGTGCCTTCATACTCGGCGAAGCCCTCGGCGCGGCAGCGCACCGACCATTCGCCCGGCGACAGGCCGGCGACCGCGAAGACGCCGGGCACCGCCTGCTCGCCGCTGCGGTTCTCGCCTTGTCGGCTCAACCAGATACCCGAATCGGCCACCGGCTCGCCGCCGGCGCGCACCGTGCCGGTCAGTACGATGCCGACCGGATCGTCGGCGCGGAACGCCGCCGCGACCTCGCCGGCGTCGACGCGCTCGACCGGGGCGGGCGAGGACACCGCGTCCCGAGACGGCGCGGTACTCTCGGGAGGCGCGACGGCGGATTGGCCCGTCGGATGGTGCGCGGCGCGCGGTGGCGCCGCCTCGGCCGACGTGCCGCCGACACACAGGATCGCGAGCACGACGATTGCGGCGAACTCGGCCGCAACGAGCAGGGTCAATGGGCGCATCGCCAGGGGTCTCCTGCGGGGATGCTACCGGGTTGGAAGGCCTCCGTGGCCCACCCCACGTCGACTCCTCCGGATCCGAGGCTCGAGCCGGGCGATCGGCTGGCACGCGACGAGGTCGAGCGCCGCTGGAACGGGATGCCGGCCTTACCAGGCACGGCGGCCGCACTTCGTCCTGGTCGGGTGGTCCGGCACGTGCGCGGAGTGCTCGCCGGGCCTGACCGCCAGCAGCGGCTCCAGCGCCCGTCTCGACCTCGACAACGAACAGTGGCACGACCGGCTCGGACTACCGGCGCTCGCGGCCCGGCAGAACGCCTATCGCCGGAACGGCGTGCGCGAGTACCTCGTGCACCGCGTCGACGACCGCGCGATCGACTGGTTCGTGCTCGAGCACGATGACTACGTCGCGCTCCCGCCCGACACCGACGGCATCCTGAAGAGCCGCGTGTTCCCCGGCCTCTGGCTCGATCCGGTCGCGCTGCTCGCCGAGGACATCGCCGCGCTGCGCGCCGCCGTGGAACGCGGCTGTGCAACACCCGAGCAAATCGAGTTCGCAGCGCGGCTCGCGCCGTAGCGTCAGCGACCCTTGCGGACCTGCCAGACCACCTCGGTCTCCTGCCCCTCGACGACGTCGACCTCGGAGCTCGGTTCGGTGTAGCCACCGGCGCTGCGCAGGTAGACCCGGTTGCGTCCGGCGGGCGCGCGGATGCGGAACGTGCCGTCGGCCAGTACGGGCGTGCACTCGCACGAGCCGCCGGGGCCGCGGGCCGGTCCGTACATCGCGACGTCGGTCCAGGGCCCGGGAACGAACGGCTTGCCGGTCGCCGCGTCGACGATGCGACCGACGACGAAGCCACCCTCGACCAGCCGGACCTGCTGGCCATCGATCGTGTCGCCGGCTCCGACCTCGAGGTCGAGCACCGCGATGACGGTGAGGTCGGGCGCCCGTGCGAAGACCTTGTAGGTGTCGGGCGGCAGCGCCGACAGCGTGAACGTGCCGTCGTCCCCGGTGAGCGCGCGTCCGAGTCCCGCGGCGCGACCGGTGGCCGTGACCGGCACCCGCCGCGCCGGCGAACCGTCGGGCAGCAGCACGCGGCCGGTGATGCTGCCGCCCAGCTCGAGCAGACCGAGCACCGCGTTGCGATCCTCGACGTCGACCCAGCTGCGCGCGTAGGTGCGCCCCGCCGCGCTGCCGCCGCCGGCGAGCAGCTTCATCGGCGCGAGATCGGGCAGGCCCTTCAGCACGAAGGTGCCGTCGGCCGCCGTCGTCGCATGCCACGGCAGCAGCGGCTGCGTCAGCCAGACGCGACTCCGGCGATCGTCACCCAGGATCGCCGGCCACACCCACGCCCCGGCGATCGGCGCACGCGTCTCGCCATCACACAGCCGACCGCGGACCTCGACCGCGGGAGCGAGCGCGAGGTCGAGCCGATCGAGCGCGACGTCGTCGCCACGCAGATCGCGGATCGCGACGTGATCGCCGGCGCGTGCGAGCAACAGGACGTGGTGGGAGCCCCACTGCTGGCGCTCGAACCACGGCGTGCCGGCGAACGCGAACGTGCCGTCCGTCGCCGCGAAGCACTCGCCGAGCGGCTCCATGACGTCGCGCTCCATGTCGTCGTGCCACAGCGTGACGAGCACCCGTTCGCCGGCCGGCGCGCCTGCGACCGTGCCGGCGAGGTCGCGGGTCACGGCCCCTTGTTGGGCCGGGAGCCCGAGCACCGTCGAACCGAGCGCCAACAGGCGGGCGAGCTTCTTCATGACGCAGATCGTAGCCCGGCCCGACGCCGGACGACCACGGCCGGCGAGGCAACCTTCCCGGCCGGGCAACGCCGGCGCCCCGAGTCGCTACGCTACGCGCCTGCTCGCCCCACCCGAGGCTACCGATGGCCAAGACCCCGCCCGTTCCGGCGCTCGCGCTGTTCCTCACCCAAGCACTCGTGCTCGCGCAGCGCGAGACCCCGACGTTCGAGTTCCAGAAGCGCTCGACGACGATCGAGTACGGCGTCGTACCGGTCGGCAAACACACGCTCGACGAGCTCGAGGTCGGTGGCACCTGGCGCCTCGGCATGAACACCGCGAGCGTCTGGCGCAGCGAGGTGCCGATCGTCGCCGGTGAGCGGCTGCTACCGCCCGGTGAGTACCGCTGCCATCTGCGGCGGATCGACGCGCAGCGCTGCGCGGTCGTCGCGGCCGGCTCGGCGCTCGCGGTCGGCGGCGGCAGCGAGTTCGAGGTCGAGGGCACGCTCGACAAGGCGGGCAAGACCGCGAAGAAGCTCGACATCGCCTGGCAGAAGGGCAAGGCCAAGAGCAAGACCAGCCAGGAGGCGAGTCTGCAGGTGCGCTTCGGCGAGCACGAGTGGAAGGGTGCGATGGAAGTGCTCGGCGGCGAGACCGCGAAGGTCGGCGGCTACAAGCTCACCGTGTTCGCGATCCCGGCGTCGTTCGTCGAGAAGCGCGCGAAGACGCCGGTGCCGATCGCCGTCCTGAGCAAGGGCAAGAACAAGGACATGGAGTCCTGGAACCTGCTGCTCGACGAGAACGAGGCGCGCCTCGTACCCTGGATGGCGGCGCCGACCGAGCAGTTCGGTTTCGGCTCGATCGAAGCGCCGGCGGCGGCACGTTCGACCAGCGGCAAGGTCGAAGCGACCGCGCTCGAGGCCGACGAACCGGTCGAGACGCTCGACCTGACGTCGTCGGGCCTCGCCAAGGGCGAGCTCGCGCTCGAGCTCGTGGTCGGCAAGGAGAAGCTCGCGATCACGGTGCCGGAGCCGCCCGAGAACCCGAAGAAGTGAGCGAAGCGGGCTAGCGATTGCGCGTGTACCACGCGACGCCATGCCACGGCAGGCCGGTGTCTTCGCTCAGGATGCCCTCGCAGCGCAACTCGTAGACCCGCACGTCCTCGAGCCCTGCGACCTCGAGGTCGAGCGACCGACCGTCCGCGAGCAGCCCGACGCCGGTGACGGCGTGCTCGCGCACGTCGCGCGGATCACAGCCGTAGGTCGAGTGGTGGTCATAGGTCCAGCTCTTCACCGCGACGGCGAGCGGCAGCGCCGACGCCGGGCTGAGCTTCGACGTGAACTCGAGGTGGAAACCGTCGTCGCGGCGCGTCACCTCGCGCAGCTCGAACGGCACCGGTCCGCGCCAGCGCAGCAGCTGCAGCCCCTGGGTGCGATCGCCGCGCGAGCCCCAGCCACGGTTGGTCATGCCGCACCAGAGTCCGCCGGTCCGAGACCACAGCACCCGCGTGATGCCACACGAGAGCCCGCGGCGGAACGGGTAGCACGCGCCCTGCCAGCGCCCCTCGACCTTCTCGAGGCTGATGCGGAACACCTCGGAGCTGTACTGGTCGCCACAGAAGATCTGGCCGCGGAACGGCGGGAACACACCTTCGGTGTCCCAGACGAAGCCGGCCGGCGAGCGGCCGAGCTCGTCGTACGGGATCCACACCGCCGGCAGCCGGAAGTTCGGGATCGTCGCGGCGGCCTCGGCCATGCGCAGGCCGCTCTCGACCTCGCCCGGGAACTCGACGCGGCTCTCCGGCAGCTTGCACGACTCGATGCCGTGCGGGTGGCCGTGGAAGTCACCGGTCTCGAGCAGCGCGAGCTTGCTCGTCGCGCACCACTCGCCCTGGTTGTCGGTGTAGAACACCTCGCCCCAAGGCGACACCGCGACGCCGGCCGGCGAGCGCAGACCGGCGCAGCGCGGCTCGAACGACCCGCCCTCGGGCGGCACGCGGATCGCCCAGCCGCGCCAGTCGGCGGCGCCGAACGGTTCGCCGCCGAACGGCTTGTTGAGCGTCAGCCAGAACGAGCCGTCGGGCGCGAGCGCCGGGCCGAAGCAGTACTCGTGGTAGTTCCCCGACAAGGGCCAGCCCTGCGCGTGGGTCCGAAGCTCGTCCATGCGGCCGTCGCCGTCGCCGTCGCGCATGCGCGAGAGCTCGCCGCGCTGGCTGCACCAGAGCCAGCCATCGTGGTCGATGAGCCCGAGCGGCTCCTGCAATCCCTGGGCCCATAGCGTCCACTGCGGCGCCGCCCCGAGCGGGTCGACCGCGTGCCAGACCTCGCCGCGGCGGGTGCAGAGAAACAGCTCGATCCGACCGTCGTCGCGCGCGCGTTCGACGATGCCGCCGACCTCGAGCACGATGTTGTCGGGGACCGGCACGTCGACGATCTCGACGTAGCGGTCCTCGTCGGGTGTCGGCCGGCTCGCCACCGGTTCGGGCGACGCCGGCTCCTGCGGCAGCAGGGTGAACAGCAGGGCTGCGGTCTCGAACATCACCATCGGTAGACGACCTCCACGCTCTGCCCCGCGTCGAGCACGGTGCGCGCGGGGGCCTTGGCGCCGCCCACCGTGAGCTCCACGTCGGCCTGCGTCGGCCAGCCGATCGCGAGCGAACCGCGACTGCAGCGCAGCGTGCGCACGACCTCGCCGCCGGCGGCGGTCAGCCGCGGCCGCACCTCGTCCTCGTACTCGGCGTCGCCGACCCGGACCACGAACGTCGGATAGCCGTCGCTCGAGATCCGCTGGCCCGCGACCAGCCGTTCGCCGGCGATCGCGAGATCGTCGAGCACGACGTGGTCCTCGCCGAGCGGCTTCAGCAGCTTGCCGGCGCGACCGTGCCAGGTACCGGTCGCGTCGAGGAAGTCGCCGCGCCAGAGCCAGGCGAGGCGCGCGTGCGCGACGTCGAACGCCCAGTGCACGCGCTGGCTGGTGCCGACCGCGATGCAGCGCGCCGAGAGCCCGTCGAGGAACGCGCCGTGCAGGATCGGACGCTCGCTCGGCAACAGCACGAGCGAACCGGCCGCCGGCGCCAGGCCGTCGGGAACCGGTGCGGCGCGCCCGAGCGCGAGCCAGGTGCGCAGCGCAGAGACCTCGGCGATCGCCGCGGCGTCGGCATTCGGCCAGAACGACGGCATGCGGGTGCCGGGGCGCAGCGTCGGCGCGTGCAGCAACCAGTCCCGGAACCATGCCGGCCGGACGCGCTCGTGCTGGATCGCCAGGTCCATGCCGTGCGGACCGAGCGACGGCGCGCCGGCGAAGCCGTGGCAGGTGATGCAGCCACGACCGTTGGTGCCGGCGAGGCGGCGACCGGTCTCGACCGCGGCGACCGAGAACTCCGGTTCGTCGTCCTCGACACCGGCGCCATCGACGCACGCGAACAACTCCGCGTAGCGCGCGGCGCGCTCGGCGTCGATCCGCGGCATGCGCACGCGCAGATACGGCCGCACGCGGTGCCCCTCGCGCAGCACCCGTTCGATCCAGGTCTGGCGCAGCCGCGCGCCGACCCGCGTGAGGTCGGGTGGCAGTAGTCCTTCGTCGCCGAGATCCTCGGTCTCCACCAACCGTTGCCGCACCGCGACCGGCAAGCCACCGCGGTCGCCGCGCACGTGGCAGGCGGTGCAGCGGTCCTGCAGCAGCATCCGGGCGAGCTCGGCACGATCGTCGCGCGGCGCTGCCAGCGCCACGGTCGCCGGGCCGTGGACCCCGGCGGCGGCCGGTTCGACGGGACAAGCCGTATCGGCGCGCAGCGCCGACCAGGCCTTCGCGGGAGCCGGCGGCGGCAGTGCGTCGAGTGCCGGATCGACGACTTCGTGGCACGCGGTACAGCGCCGCGCCACCGCAGCGGCCCGCCCGCGCGCGACGGCGGCCGCGTCGGGCGCCGGTCTATCGACCGCCGGCGGCGTCAGCACGAGGGTGCGCGCATTGGCCCGCGTCGCCGGGATCTGCTGCGTTTCGACACCGGGCCCACGCCAGCGCAGCTCGAGGCGCTTGCCGCCCGCCGCCTGCGTGAACACGACCTCGAGTGCGTGCGGACCGGCGTCGAGTCGGATCCCGGCGCGTTCCTCGCCGTAGGGCTTGATGCCGGGATTGCCGACGACCAGCGCACCGTCGAGCCAGAGCCACGAGCCGTCGTCGCTGCCGAGGACGAACTCCCAGTCGCCCGCGGTCGGCACGTCGAGGGTGGCCCGGAAGCGCAGCGCGAAGTGGTTCGCGCGCGTCGCCGGCTCGACGTCGATCGCCTGCACGACGCCGGTCGCGACCGCCTCGCTGGCGGAGAGATCGGGGACGTCGCCGTTCTCGATCTCGAGTTCGAAGCACTCGTAGGCGAAGCCGGGCAGCGGTGCCGGGTCGCCGTCCGCCTGCGCGCGCAGCAGCCAGGCCGCGAGCGCGGCGCCTTCGGATGGCGTCAGGCCGAAGTCGTGCACGGCGGCCGGCCGGTGCGTGCCGGGTTCGACCAGGAACGCCGCGACGTGGGCGTGGTCGGTGCGCGCGGCGAGACCTGCGAACCCGTCGGGCGCATGGCAGGCGCCACACGCGAGCTCGGCGAACAGCTGCTCGCCGCGCGCCAGCAGCGCCGCCGAGGCCGCAGCGGGCGCGAGTTCGCCAGCCGGCGCCGACGTCGCGAGCCACGCCGCGAGATCGGCTGCGTCGTCGCCGCCGTGATGCCGCAGCAGATAGTCGGCGGCGCCAGCACCCGCGAACCAGCCCGTGGTCGCGGCGAGCGCCGGGCCGGGCAACGGCTGGACCCGGGCGGCGTCGAACCCGGGCAGGTCGACGGCGTGGCAGCGCACACAGCCGACGCTGCGGACCGCGAGCTCGGCGACGAGCTGCTCGGTCGGCACCTCGCTCG
>JAGQRB010000717.1 GCA_020425925.1 Planctomycetota bacterium | reverse complement strand
GCACGGCCGACCGCCGAGCAGCACCGCGCCGCGTGCGAGACGCTGCTGCAGCACGTCGAGCGCGTCGCCGCGGTGCTGCGCGCGGCGGTGGCCGGCGAGGTCGCCCCTGAGCAGGGACGGCAACAGATCGCCGCGCTGCAGCCCGACGGCGACGCCGCGGTGCAGCAACGAAAACGGCTCGGCGCCGCCGACTCTCCGGAAGTCGTCGCGGTCTACAGCGAGCTCGAGCCGCGCCGACGCCGCGCGTTCGAGGAGTTCAACCAGCTCTGCTTGCGGCTCACCGGCAAGAACGCGCTGCTGACTGCCGCACAGGGGCAGGTCTTCGCGGCGATCGAAGCACTGGTGGCGAAGCCCCGCTGAAGGGGCAGCGCCGCCTGCTCGCCGGGCGGCTGCGTTCGGGCTCCTACTTGCCCGGCGCCTGCTTGCCCGCCCCCGCCGGCGGCGGGTTGGTCCCCAGCAGCCCCTCTTCGTAGGCCTGCTGGGCCAGCTGCGGATCGAGCGGCACGTTGTCCTTCGGCGTCGCGACGAACGAAGTCGCATCCTCGCGGCCGAGGTCGTCGCGGTAGAGCATGACGGTGGTCGACAGACTGCCATCGGCGTGCTCGTACCACTCCCAGTCGCCCGGTTCCTTCGCCAGGCGCTTGCCGACGATCGGGCTGTAGGGGTAGTTGCGGGTCCACCGGAACTTCACCGGCACCTTGACGCCGTTGAGGTTGGGCACCGAGGTCCCGTCCGGCAGCCGCAGCATCGGACCCGACTCGGGTTCGGGCTCGGCGCCGGCCGGCAGCGGGGTCACGGGCACCGAAGCGATCTGCGGTGCCGTATCCGCTTCCGGGTCGGCGACGTCGGGCGCGGCATCGACCCTGGGCAGCGGCGCGGAATCGCCGCCCGCCGCGAACCACCAGCCGACGCCGACACCGAGAAGGAGCAGCACCGCGACGACCGCGAGCGCTGAGGGACGGGACTGGTCGGTCATGCGGGAGCGTTCGCAGGGCCCGACCGGAGTAACCCCCGATCGGGCCACCATCCGATCAGAACGTCTGGACCGCGCACGGACCGGCGGCGATCGAGCCGGCGGACGTGTAGAGCGAGAAGCCCTGCATCACGATCTTGAAGCCGAGCGAGGCGACGTTGACGGGCACCGGGAAGGTGAGCTCGAAGTACTGCTCGACCGGCGTGCCGGTGCCGAGCGAGGTCGGCGCCAGGAACAGCGAGACCGGGAAGTTGACGACGAGGTCGGTGCAGACGTTGCCGGTGCCGGCGCCGAACATCGAAACCGGGAACGGTGACGCGGTCGTGTTCAGCGGGTTCAGCGTGAAGCCGGCCAGGAACGCGACGAAGTCGCCGGGGGCGAACGCGTTGTCCTGGTAGACGTAGCCGGCACCGTCGGCGCGCGGCGTCGCGGTGTTGTTGAAGTTGACCGCGTCCGGGAAGAACGCCGTGTAGGACGTCGTGACCGGCGAGGCCGGCGCGGTGACCGCCGGGTTGGTGATCTCGTTCGAGTTCGTCAGCGCGTGGCCGCCGGGCCCCTGCACCTCGGGGTCGATGAAGTTCGCGCCCGGGCGGGTGCTGTAGCTGATACCCATGGTCACCTGGTCGACACCGACCCGGTGGCTCGTGGTCGGCGTCGGGTAGGCGACCGGATACGACTGCCCCGGCGCGCTGAAGCCAGCGGTGTTGGTGGAGTCGCTGTCGATGAACTGGTTCAGCAGGATGTCGGTCGTCGCCGTCGCGCCGGGCAGGCGCACACCGAGATAGTTGTTCTCACCGCGCTCGGCCTGCGCCGGGGTGGTGAAGCCGACGGTGAAGATCCAGGCCTGGATGCCGCTGCCGGCGGGCGAGGTCGCGGGACCCGCGTTGAGGAACGGGTTGGCGACGTCGGGCTGACCCGGGACCGCCGGGTCATCGGGGTAGCCGACGATGTTGTACGAGTGCGTGGTCGCCGCGTTCTGGTCCTGCAGCACGTAGATCATGCCGGTGATCAGCTGCTTGTCGGGCAACGTCGCGTCGACGCCGAACTCGGTCAGCTCGTTGGTGTTGATCGTGTCGAGCGCGTCGCCGCCGTTGGCGAGGGCGGCACCGGTCACGAACCCGGCCCAGGTCGCTTCGAAGTAGAGCGTGCGGTTCAGGTAGTTGTTGTTCTGCGCAACTGCGGTCGTGGCCAGGCACGCGACGGCAGCGGTGGTGAGTAGGCTGGCGATTCTCATGAGGAGGGGTTCTCGTTGATTCGGAGGAGAAGCGGAGAGGGGGATTCCGCGGTTCCGCGCGAAAGGATAGCCGGTCGATTCACCGCCAGCCAGGGGTGTCGCGCCGCCCCAGAGCGCGCGGCATGCGCACCCGCGCATGCCGCCGGCACGATTTCCCCGGCGGCGTGGCGGGATCCGCACCATGCCGGCGCCGTCTCCGCTCTGGCGCGCAGTCCGAGACCGGCCGGACGGACCGCCGGAAGCGAACTTCGGACCGCGCCTCGGAACTCGTGGTCCCCTGGGACGGCGCGCATCGCACGGCCGACCGCCGCGGGTCGCGGTAGCGGCTTCGCCGCCATTGCCCTAGAGTCCCGGCCGTGAGCCACGACGAAGCGTCTTCGAGCCCCCTCCACCGCCAGGATCCCGAGGTCGCAGGCTGGCTGCAACGCGAGGACCGCCGTCAGCGCACCACGCTGACGCTGATCGCGTCCGAGAATCACTGCTCGGCCGCGGTCCGCGAGGCCTGTGGCAGCCGGATCACCGACAAGTACGCGGAGGGTTACCCTGGTCGGCGCTACTACGCCGGCTGCGAGATCGCCGACGGTATCGAAGACCTCGCCCGCCAGCGCGCGCTGCAGCTGTTCGCGGGTGCGGACACCGCCAACGTCCAGCCGCACAGCGGCACCTCGGCCAACCTCGAGGCGCTACTGGCGTTGGCCGGCCCCAACGGCCGCATCGTCGGCATGTCGCTCAAGGCCGGTGGCCACCTGAGCCACGGCCATCACAAGAGCCACACCGGCGTCGTGTTCGACGCCAAGCAGTACGGCGTCGACGATCGCGGCCTGATCGACCTCGACGAGGTGCGCGACCTGGTGCGCGAACATCGACCGCAGGTGCTGATCGCGGGCGGCAGCAGCTACTGCCGCATCATCGACTACGCCGCGTTCGGCGAGATCGCGCGCGAGTTCGAGGCCTACCTGCTCTGCGACATCGCGCACCCGGCCGGTCTGATCGCGGCCGGTGTGCTGCCGAGCCCGGTCGGTGTGGCCGACGTCGTCACGATGACGACGCACAAGACACTGCGCGGGCCGCGCGGCGGTCTGATCCTGGCGCAGGAACGGGTCGTCAAGGACATCAACAGCTCGGTGTTCCCGGGTGGCCAGGGCGGCCCGCTGGTGCAGCAGATCGCCGGCAAGGCGGTCGCGTTCGGCGAGGCGCTGCAACCCGGGTTCAAGGCCTACCAGCAGCAGGTCGTCGACAACGCCCGCTGGCTCGCGGAGTGCCTCGTCGGCCACGATCTCGACCTGGTGACCGGCGGCACCGACAACCACATCGTGCTCGTCGATCTGCGCAAGACCGAGATGACCGGGGCCGTGATCGAGGAGCGCGCCCTCGCGGCCGGGCTGGCGGTGAACAAGAACGCGGTGCCGGGCGATCCGCGGCCGCCGATGGTGACCTCCGGCCTGCGCCTCGGCACGCCGGCGATCACGACGCGGGGCTTCGATCGCGACGCGATCAAGGCCGTCGCCGACGTGATCGGCGGCCTCGTGCGCGGCGAGGATCCGGAGAAGTTCAAGACCCGGGTCCAGGAGCTCTGCGAAGCCCACCCGCTGCCGTAGCGGCTCCCGGGCGGCGCGCGACGCGTCAGCGGATCGTGAACCAGGCGAAGCCGCCGGCCGCGACCTCGACCGGCAGCCGCGTGCGCGACCGCCGGTCGAGTTCGAGATCCTGCGCGACGCCATCGGCACCGGTCGCGGTCGCCGAATCGACGAGACCGGCGAAGTAGAGCTCGAGCGGGATCTCGCGCCGCACCGCCCGATCGAGCGGGTTGAACACCACGAGCATCGCCTTCGGCTCGCAGTTCGGATTGGCGTGCAGCACCCAGTCGAGGTCGCGCCCATCGGCACGCCGCGAGCTCGAGTGGATGACGTCGCTCTCGAGGATGTCGCGATGGGCCTTGAACCACGCGACCTGCCGCGCGACGACCGCGCGGGTCGCCGCGCCGTCGAACAGCCGCGGCCCGCGGTAGCACGCCTGTGCGCCGTAGGCGAGGTTGCTGGCGAGCATGCGTTCGTAGTGATCGAGGTGCTCGTGCAGCGGCTCGACCGTCGCCGCCTCACCGCCGCCGTGGTACTGCGTGAGCGGCACGAACATCCAGCCCATCGAGGGGTTCTTCTCACGCGTGCCGTCGAACAGGTTCTGTCGGGTGTGGATCACCTGCTGGGCGCGCGGCAGCGACCAGTTGGTCTCGCGGTAACCCATGCCGGTCTTGCTGCTGCCCTGCAGGAAATACCAATCGGGAACGTTGAGGTAGATCCCGCGACCGCGGCACCAGCGGTAGAAGTCGCGGATGATCGCGAACTGCACCCAGCGTGAGTCGGCGAAGCCCTTCTGCAGCGGCGGGCGCGCCGCCGCATCGGTGTCACCCGGGTAGCTGCCGTCGTGCTCGAGCAGGTCGAAGCCGGTGTGCTCGAAGAAGCCCCGGAGCTTCGCGAAGTAGCGCTGCCCCCAGGCGCTCGCGAGCGCCGGCGCGAAACCGAAGACCTGGCCGCCGGGCTCGCCGGTGGCGGCGTCGATGCAGTTGTCACCGGCGGGCTCGATGCGGCGGCTGCTGAGCAGCGAGTAGCCGCCGAGCTGCACGCCGTGCTCGTGGGCGTGGTCGGCGAGGGCGCGCCAGCGCTCGAGATTCGCGGCGCTGTCGTCCTCGATGTCGAACCCGCTGCCGAACGTGAGGATCGCCATCTCGAAGCCGGCCGCGGCGCACTGCTCGATCGCGAGCTTCACGGCCTCGGGCTCGGCGCTGCGAACGTGCATCATCAGCGGATTCTCGGTGCTCCACGGCGCAAGGACCCGGTACATGCGACGCTGCGCCAGCGATTGCCGCTCGCGATCCTCGCGGTCGGGGCAGAGCACGAAGGTGCGGAAAGTCGCGAAAGAGCCGCCCGGCGGCACCGTCTGCGCCGGGCCGATCTCGGGCTTCACCTCGAGCAGGCACAGCGTCTCCTTGCGGTAGTTGACCTGCGTCGCGTAGTCCGGATCCGGCAGCCATCGCACGCAGTGCGAGCTGCCGTCGGCACCGCTCATCGCGTGGAACGCGTAGTCGGTCTCGACGTACACGTTCGGCAGCCGCACGCCGAGCCGCTGCGGCTCGACGCGCGATTCGGCCTCGACCAGCGGCAGGCGCAGCGACGTGAACGAGTCGATCGCGATCGGCGCGGCGGTGGCGTTCTCGACCTCGAGCCAGTGCGCGAACAGCGGGATGCCGTCGTAGAGTTCGAGATGGACGGTCGCGCGCACGCCGGGCAGCCGGCCGGCCGGCGGCACACAGCGCAGCTGCACGTGCCGACCGGCCGGTGGCCAGCGCACATCCGGCGCGACGCGACGCGTGCGGCGCCAGGGCAGGCGCGCCTCGATCGCTCCGATCTCGACGTTCTCGACCTGGAACGAAGCCGGATCGGCGCGCATCGCGGTGCGCCATTCGTCGAGCAGGAACGCGCGGTTCGGCTGGCCGAGCAGACCGCCGATCGGGAACGTCTCGCCGTCGATCACGAGGTCGCCGAGCGGCGCCGCCGCACGCAGCAGCTCGCTGCCGGCGGTGCGCTGCGAGATCCCGAGCAGCGCAAGCCGCGCCAGGCCGATGCGCAGCCGCAACAGGCCGTTGTCGAGTACGAGATCGCCGCCGCCGTCGTCGCGCTCGGCCTTTGCGACGAACGGAACGGGGTCGAGCAACCAATCGCCAGTAGTGCCGCTGGACCCGGCCGCCTGCGCAGCGGCCGCCGTCGCGAGCGCTGCGGCGCACGCCGCGGCGAGCGCGAATCGGGCCGTCATCCGCGCACCGTTCGCAGCGCCGCGCGCACATCCGCGACGCGCGCCGCGAACACCGCATCGCGCGCCGCGAACTCGACGACGCGAACCTCGCCGCCGTCCACCCAGATCGCGAGCAGATAGCCGACGCGCTCGCCGTCGACGTTGGCCGCGAACTCGAGCCAACGCCCCTCGCGCCGATCGGCGTCGAACGCGGCCCCCTGATCGAGCAGCTCGTAGCCGCGTTGCTCGACGAACTCGCGCTCGAGCGTCGCCGCCCAGAAGTCGATGCCGGCGGCGTTCGGATCGTCGAAGGACCGCAGCCAGAGCCGGCCGTCGTCGGCGGTGATCGCGCGGAAGTCGTCGTCGTCGTCGTGGTCCGCGAGGGTGACGAAGTCACGCGAGATCTCGATCGGGGCGGCGCAGGCGGCAACGAACGCGAGGCCGGCGAGCGCGAGCGACGGCAGGACGCGGAGCATCAGAAGTCCCCCATCACGCGCTCGGCGCCGACCCGGTTGACCCAGTCGAAGCGGCTCGGGCGCCGCCGGCGATCGGGCGGCGGCTCGGAGACCGCGCGGAACTCCGCCGTCACCGTCGCGAGCGCGACCTGGTCGGCCAGGTACTTGCGCCGGCCTTCCATCGTCTCGATCTCGTCGGTCAGGCGCCGGAGCTCCTTCTCGATCGCGAGGATGTCCTCGACCTTGTCGGCGCGCTCGAGCAGCGCGAGCAGCCGGTCGCGCGACTTGCTGGCGTTGTCGAGCCGGATCTCGAGGTCGAGGTACTCCTCGGTGACGTCGTTGGCGCGGCGGGCCTCGCGCAGCACGCGGCCGGTCTGCCGCAGTGCCTCGAAGGCGGCGTCGAAGCGCGTCGCCGGCAGCCGCACGGTCACCCTGGTGTCGACCCGACTCTGCAGGTAGCCCTGCCAGCCGGCGACCTGCTCGAGGAAGCGGGCGATCGACTCCTCGGGCCGCGCGACCTCGATCGCGATTTCACCGGTGTGGATCAGCATGCGATCCTGCCGCGGCTGTTCGCGCTCGAAGCGCGCTTCGCGCCGCGCCTTCAGGTCGCCGTCGGCGCCGTCGGCGTAGAACGCACCGGCGAGCGGTTGCGCCGCCGGCTCGTACGCCGCCGTGACGTCGTCGAGCGTCGCCGCGATGCCCGCCTGTGGACGCGACGCCGCCACCGAACCGGGGCTGCTCGCGCAACCGGACACGAGCATCAGGAAAGATGCCGAGAGCAGGAGACCGAGGCGCCATCGCATGTCCCCCTTCTACCACGCCACCGTATGATCCGCACCGCGATGACCCTGGCCACGACGCTGTCGCTCGTTCTCTCGCTGCTGCCGCAAGGCGAAACCCGGCGCGCGCCCGCGATCGACTGGCAGCGGACGCTGGCCGATGCGCTCGCGGTGCAGCAGGCGACCGGCAAGCCGCTGCTGATCGCCGTCAACATGGACGGCGAGGTCTTCAACGACCGCTTCCGCACGAACACGTATCGCGACCCGGCGTTCATCGAGTCGACGCGCGGCTGGGTCTGCGTCGTGGCGTCGCCGGACCGCCACACCGAACGCGACCAGGACTCGCTCGGCAACCGTATCGAGTGCCCGGCGTTTCCCGGTTGCACCTGCGGCGAGCACATCGCGATCGAGCCGCTGCTGTTCGCGAAGTACTTCGGCGGCAACCGCAACGCGCCGCGTCACGTCGGCGTCGGCAAGGACGGCGCGATCCTGTTCGACCGCTTCCTCGATCGCAGCATGCAGACCGCGATCGATGCGATTGCGGAGCATCGCGGCGACCCCGCGGTCCACCCGGCGCCGACCGCGCTGGCCGAGCTCGCCGCCCGCCGGGACGCGGCGTCGCGCCGCGCGCTCGAGGTGCGCTACCGCGGCTCGCACGAGGCCGCGATCCTCGACGCCGCGGTCGCGGCGAACAACGCACCGTTCGGCCTCGTGCGGCTCGCGCTGCACAGCGACGACGGCGACGAGTTCCGGCGCGGCGTGCAGGCGTTGATCGCGACCGCGACACCCGACGCGCTGCTCGATCTCGAGTTCGCACTCGCGCGCGCCCCCGAGCTGCGCGAGTCGATCGTGACCGAGATCGGCCGGCTGGCGCAGGAGGACGAGTGGGCCGCCCGGCTGCACGCCCATCTCACCGGCTCCGCACCGCCCTTCGGCGGGCCGTGGCAGAACAGCTGGCGCGAGCCCGACTACGAGATCTGGCAGCTCGCGCCGATCGAGGGCGAGCTCGACGCCTGTGAGCGCGCGCTGAAGTCCGACGACGATGCCGCCACCCGCCTGCGCTTCGCGATCGCGCAGCTCGCATTCGCGAAGCACCTGATCGCGACCGGCGGCAAGAACGCCGAGTTCTGGCTCGAGGACGCGCGCGGCTCGGCGCGTCGGGTGACCGCGCAGGACGGCGAACACGCTGCCGAAGCCGCCGCGGTGCTGGCGGTCGCGAGCTTCCTGCGCGGCGACTTCGAGGCCGCGCGCACCGCCGCCGACGAGGCGATCACGGCGGCGGCGAACGCACGCGAACCGAGCGCCTGGCTGGCGACGCGGTTCTTCGAGACCCTGGCTGAACTCGACACCCGCGCCGCCTACGAGCGGGCGCAGGATCCGAAGGCGGTGCTGCAGCCCGAGATCGCGCGCACCGCCGCCGCCCTCCAGATGCTGGCGGCGAGCCGATGGACCGAGGAGGCCCCGCTGCTGACCGGGATCGGGTTGCTGGAGTATGCCGGCCGCCGTGCCGAGGCGCGCGCGCTGCTCGACGGCGCGGTCCGGCGTTTCCCGGCTTCGGCATCGGTGCACGAACGCTGGCGCGCGCGCGCGCTCGCCGACCTCGGCACCGAAGCGATGCGCCGCGCCGCCGGCGAGCTCGCCGACGCCGCCGCCGACCACGCCACCGGCGAGTGGTTCGCGGGTTACGCCGCGATCGTCGCGGCCGAGCAGCACGTGCGCGACGATCGCCAGGAGCTCGCGACCGCGGCCTACGGCGAGTGTGTCGACCGCTTCGCGCGCAGCGTCGAGGCCAACGCCGGTTTCGCCGATTCGGCCAATCACTTCGCCGTGCTCGCGCTCGCGGGCCGCGCCAAGCTCGAGTTCGAGAACGGCGATCGCGCCGTCGCGGTCGACGATCTGCTGCGTGCCCACGGCCTGCGCGCCGCCAGCTTGACGAGCGCGGATGGCCTCGGGCGCACACCCGAGAGCATCGCCCAGGCGATCAAGGCCGCGCTGGCGACGACCGGCGGTGACGAACTCGCGGCGAAGCTCGGCAGCATCGGCTATTGAAGGTCCGATCGGCTCAGAACTCGTCGGTCGGCAGCCGGGAGTAGCCCCAGAGCTCGCGGTACTTCGGCTGCACGTACGGATGCAGCGCGTCGGCGAAGTGCTCGCCGAGAGCGTTCTTGCGGATCAGCTGGATGACGTCGTCGAAGTCGCGCGGGCGGTCGGGGCGCGTGAGCGCCGCGGCGATCTTGAGCTCGATGAGTTTGCCCAGGGCGACGTAGCGCTTGCCTTGGTGCTCGATCGCGCAGTCCGCGGGATCCGGGAAGCGCACGCCGTGATCGGAACCGTCGCCCGGGAGACGTCCGGTGAGCAAGAAATCGATCGGGACACCACGCTCGGTGTCCTTGACACCACGGCTACCGGTGAAGCGATCGAGCCAGCCCAGTCCGATAGCACGCTCCTTGAAGTGCTCCAAACCGTCCGACGTCAGCACGACGTCGATGTCGTCCGTGGTCCGGTGGTGACCGTGCGCATTCACGGCCAGCGCGCCGCAGATCGCGTACGGAATGCCCAGTTCCTCGAGCTTCTTGACCAGCCGGTCCGCCGCGATGTGAACCTCCGAAGTGCCCATGAAGAACCTCCCCACGTCCTCGATCGAATCGTGGCGAGACTGTGCTTCCGGCTTCGGTTGCGTCATGCCGGGCATCATCGCCACATGTTCCAGTTGCGTCGAGGGGGGTTGACTCCCCCATATTTTAGTTTTTACTACTCTCTGTGACACCGGCGCCGGCACCCGCTGCAACCGAGCTGCAGAGCCACCTGAAGGCCCTGCACAGCCCGCGGCGCCGCGAGATCCTGCGGCTCTGCTGGCGCGATCCGCTGACCGCCGGCGCGATCGCGGCGGCGCTGCCCGACGTCACGTTCGGCGCCGTCTCGCAACACCTGCGCCTGCTGCGCGAAGCCGGTCTCGTCGCGGTGACGAAGCGCGGACGCGAACGCGTCTACGCCGCGCGCCGGACCGCGGTCGGCCCGCTGCGCCGTTGGCTCGAGGCGAGCTGGGACGGTGCGCTCTATCGCCTGAAGCTGCGCGCCGAGCTCGAAGCCGCGCGCCGCGGCCCGCTGCCCGACCGAGATCGAGGAACGCCATGACCAAGGACCTGCCCCACTCGCTGACCCGCTCGCTCGTGATCCGCGCGCCGCGCGAGGTCGTGTTCCGCTACTTCACCGACTCGGAGCGCTTCGCGAGCTGGTGGGGCGAAGGCTCGACGATCGACGGCCGGATCGGCGGCACGGTGCACATCCGCTACCCGAACGAGATCGTCGCACGCGGCGAGGTCACCCGGCTCGAGCCGGACCGGGCGATCGCGTTCACCTACGGCTACGAGAGCTCGCAGCCCGAGCTGCCGCCGGGCAGCTCGCTGGTGACGATCGAGCTGTTCGACGACCCGGCCGGGACGCGGCTCGAGCTGCGCCACGAGCTGCCGAGCGAAGGCATGCGCGACCAGCACGTCGCCGGCTGGCGCTACCAGCTCTCGGTGTTCGCGAACGTCGTCGCGCGCGCGCACCACGGCGACCTCGCCGCGATGCTCGACCGGTGGTTTCAGGCCTGGTCGGAGGCCGACGCGGCGAATCGCGGTCGACTGCTCGCAGCCTGCGCGACCGACGACGTCGCGATGCACGATTCGTATTCTTGCGTGACCGGGCGCGGCGAGCTGGAGGGTCACATCACGAACTACCGGGTCCACATGCCCGGGATCTCGATGCAGCGCGACGGCGAGCCGAAGCACTGCCAGGGCACGGTGATCGTGGGCTGGACCGCGAGCGATCCGGCCGGCACGCGGAAGGCGCAAGGGACCAATGTCATCGAGCTCGCGCCCGACGGCCGGATCGCGCGGGTCGTGGGGTTCTGGTAGACCGCGCCGGTTTCGGGTCAACTGGGCGGCATGCGCGGCACGGACCTCCTCGCCCTCCTGCTCGCGGCGCTCGGCCTCGCACTCGGTGTCGAGGCCTGGCTCGCCGGCAGCCTGTTCCGCTACGTGCTCGCGGGGATCGCCGTCGGCGCCGTGCTCTGCGTGCCGCTGCTGAGCATCCTGCTGCTGCGTGACCGGGCGCGGCGGTTCTGGCGCCTGACGTCGTTCGCGCTCGTGCCGGTCGCGCTGCTGCTGCTCTGCGCCGAGATCGGCATCCGCTTCGCCGGGCCGGTCTACGCCGCGCCGGCGCGCATCGTCTCCGACGAAGACCTCGGTCACGCGGTGCTGCCCGGCACCGGCGAGACCGACGCCTGGGGCTTCCGCAACGAGCGCGTGCCCGAGCGCGCCGACGCGCTGTTCGTCGGCGACTCGCAGACCTGGGGCTTCTTCCTCGAGCGCGAGCAGAGCTTCCCGGCGCAGTTCGGCGAGCTCACCGGACTGTCGACCTACCAGATGGCGAACGGCGGCTACGGGCCGGTGCGCTATCGCGAGCTGGTCCGGCGCGGGCTCGCGCTGCAGCCGAAGCTCGTCGTCGTCGGGTTCTACTTCGGCAACGATCTCTGGGACGCGTGCTCGGGTGCCGGGCTGCCGAACGCCGAGGACCTGCGCGACCCGAAGCGCAGCTACGGACCGCCGCGACCGCCCGAAGCCGCCGAAGAACACGCGCCGAACTGGGTGATGGGCGGACTCGACTGGCTGCAGCAGAGCAGCCGGCTGGTCGGATTGGCCGGCGAAACCGTCAAGGCGCGACTGCGCGGCACCGCCAGCGTGCTCGATGCGCAGCCGGGCGCGATCGCGGTCACCGAAGGCAACGTCGGCACGTTGCTGCTGCCGAAGTACCGCGAACCCGCCCTCGATCTCCGCAACAAGACGCTCGCCGATGCGCTGCGGGTCAGCGAACAATGCCTGCAGGACATCGGCAGCGACTGCGCCAAGGCCGGCTGCAAGGCCGTGCTGCTCGCGATCCCGACCAAGGAATACTGCTACGCCGAGTGGCTGAAGGCGCACGGGCGCGCGATGCCCGAGCTCGAGGAGCTCCGATCGCGCGAAACCGCGGTGCGCGCGCGCGTGTTCGCGGCCGCGAAGGCCGGCGGGCTCGAGCTCGTCGATCTGGCGCCGATCTGCATCGCGGCGCTGCAGGCCGACACGCCGATCTGGGCCGGCAACGGCGACGGCCACCTCAACGCCAACGGTCATCGCGCCGCGGCGCAGGCGATTGCGGGGATCTGGCCCGGCAAGTGATCGCCTGACGTATGCTGCGCGGCGCGTCATGTTCGACCGTTTCTCCGAGCGCAACAAGAAGATCCTGTCGGCGGCGCGGCTGGCCGCGGTCCGACTGCAGCACGACTACATCGGCAGCGAACACATCCTGCTCGCGATCCTCGAGTCGGAGGATTCGACGGCTCGCGGGCTGCTCGAGCGGATGGGAGTCGACATTGCTGCGATGCATGCCGACTTCGAGCGCGGCCTGACGCCCGGACCGAAGCCAGTCGAAGCCGGTCAGCTGCCGTTCACACCGAGGTCGAAGCGCGTGCTCGAGGAGGCCGCCGAGGAGGCCATCTGTCACGGTCACAACTGGATGGGCAGCGAGCATTTGCTGATCGGCCTGCTGGCCGTGGACACGCCGGCGGCGAAAGCCCTCGCGGCCGCCGGGGTCGACATCGACCTCGCGCGCGCCGAGATGCTCGTCGCTCTGACCCGCCGGGAGATCGAAGGGCACCGACCGTTGCGCCTGCTGCTGATCAGCAACTCGACGATGCACGGCGGCGGCTATCTCGAGCACTGTGGCGACGAGATCCGCGATTTCCTCGGCGACGGCGCCAGGAACGTCGCTTTCGTCCCCTACGCGCTCGCCGACCACGACGCCTACGAGGCGAAGGCACAGGCCGCGTTCGGCGCGCTCGGGCACTTCCTGCGCTCGGTGCACCATGAGCGCTCACCCCGCCGCGCGCTCGCGAACGCCGATGCGGTGTTCGTCGGCGGCGGCAATACGTTCCGGCTGCTGAATGCGCTCGCCGAAACGGGCTTGCTGCGCGCCATCCGGCAGTCCGTCCACGCCGGCATGAGCTATATCGGCAGCAGCGCCGGCACCAACGTCGCGACGCTCTCGATCAAGACGACGAACGACATGCCGATCGTCGAGCCGCCGTCGTTCCGCGCGCTGCGCCTGGTGCCGTTCCAGATCAACCCGCACTACCTCGACCCCGATCCGGGCAGCCGGCACATGGGCGAGACCCGCGAGGAACGCATCGTCCAGTTCCACGAAGAGAACGACACGCCGGTGCTCGGCCTGCGCGAAGGCTGCATGCTGCGCGTCGAGAACCACACCATCGAGCTGCGCGGCACGACCGGCGCGCGGCTGTTCCAGAAGGACCGCGCTCCCGAAGAGTTCACGCCGGTCTGCGACCTGTCGTTCCTGCTGAAGTCCACCGCCCGATGAGAATCACCCCGCTCGCCGCTCTCCTGTTGCCGGCCACCGCCGCGCTCGCCCAGACGATCTCCGACACTGCCACCGCCGAAGCCGCGATCACGCCGGCGGTGCTGCGCGCCCATGTGCGCTTCCTCGCCAGTGACCTGCTCGAGGGCCGCGGCGTCGGCACGCGCGGCGACGAGCTCGCGCGCACCTACCTCGCGACGCAGATGGAATCGCACGGGCTGCTACCCGGCGGCGCCGACGGCGCGTGGGAACAACCGGTGCCGATCCTCGGCATCACCTCGACGGTCACGACGACGCTCGCCGCGAAGGGCGCCGGCGGCACCGCGAGCTTCGAAGCGCCGAACGACTACACCGCGGTCGCGGGCAGCCCGGCGGCGACCGCGGCCTGGAACGGCGCCGAGCTGGTGTTCGTCGGCTACGGCATCGACGCGCCCGAGCAGACGTGGGACGACTTCCAGGGCGTCGACCTGAAAGGCAAGGTCCTGCTGGTGATGAACAACGACCCGGCCGACGACCCCGAGCGCTTCGCCGGCAAGACCCGGCTCTACTACGGCCGCTGGAGCTACAAGTACGAAGAGG
>JAGQRB010000716.1 GCA_020425925.1 Planctomycetota bacterium | reverse complement strand
TCCGGTGCGCAGGCGCCGAGCGCCACCGCCGCCACGGCGAGCAGCCATGCGTGCCGGCGGCGGTCGCGCGGGGGCTTGCCGGTCGGGACGGGAGAGCGCGGAACGCGGCCGGCGCTGCCGATTCGGTGGTGCATCGCGCGACGACGATACAACACGGACGGCTCGGCGGTCGCGCGGCACCCGCGCCAGCTCGCGCCGCGCAATTCGTCGAGAGCCAAAAAAATGCCCGGACGCGCGTCTGCATGGCCGGTGGCGTGGTGTTCAATTCCGGCTTCGGCAACTTCTGCCGCATCCGAGCCATCGCGTTGAGCACACAGAACAACGAACTCCGGGCCTGGACCATCCGCGACAGCTTCGAGCTCTACCAGCTCGGCGCGTGGGGTGGCGATTGCTACTCGATCGACGAGCGCGGCGCGCTCCGGGTCCAGCCGCTGGGGCCATCCGGCCCCGGCTTCTCCCTGCCCGAGCTGATCGAGGATCTGCGACGGCGCGGTATCGAGCTGCCGATCCTGCTGCGGATCTCCGACATCCTGCAGATGCGGGTCGAGGCGCTGGCGAAGGCCTTCGAGCAGGCCGCTGCCGAGAGTTCGTATCGTGGCCGTTACCGGCCGGTGTTCCCGATCAAGGTCAACCAGCAGCGCGATGTCGTCGAGGAGCTGGTCGATTTCGGCATGTCCTACTCGCTCGGCCTCGAGGCCGGCAGCAAGCCCGAGCTGCTCGTCGTGCTCGCGCACATGACCAACGAGAACGGTCTCGTCATCTGCAACGGCTACAAGGACGAGAAGTACATCGAGACGGCGATGCTGGCCCAGAAGGTCGGGCTCTACACGATCATCGTCGTCGACCGCTTCGAGGAGCTCGAGACCGTGCTCGAGGTCAGCAAGCGGTTCGATCTCCGGCCGCACATCGGCGTCCGCGCCAAGCTCGCGAGCCGCGGCGCCGGCAAGTGGCAGGAATCCGGCGGCGAGAAGTCGAAGTTCGGCCTCACCGCGGCCGAGATGATCGCGGTCACCGATCGGCTCCGCGAGGTCGGCATGCTCGACTGCCTCGAGCTCGTGCACTTCCACATCGGCAGCCAGATCACCGCGATTCGTGCGATCAAGGACGCGCTGCAGGAGGCGACGCGGATCTTCACCGAGCTACACGCGCTCGGTGCCGGTCTCAAGTTCCTCGACGTCGGCGGCGGTCTCGCCGTCGACTACGACGGCTCGAAGACGAACTTCCACAGCTCGGCCAACTACTCGCTCCAGGAGTACGCCAACGACGTCGTGTTCGCGATCCAGCAGGCCTGCGACGAGGCCGAGATCCCGCACCCCGACATCGTGAGTGAGTCCGGGCGCGCGCTCACCGCGCATCACGCGATCCTGGTGTTCGACGTGCTCGGCGTCTCGACGCAGCGGATCGACGTCCCGCCCGACACCGGCGACAGCGAGCACAGCACGATCACCAACATGGTGCAGTGCCTGAACGAGGTCTCGCGCAAGAATTTCCAGGAGAGCTACCACGACGCGCTGCAGCTCAAGGAAGAGGCGATCAGCCTGTTCAACCTGGGCTACCTCGACCTCAAGGGGCGAGCGCTGGCGGAGAACCTGTTCTGGGCGATCTGCGGCCGTATCAACGACATCGTCAAGCAGCTCGACTACGTGCCCGAGGAGCTGCACGGCCTCGAGCGCGCCCTGGCCGACACCTACTACTGCAACTTCTCGGTCTTCCAGTCGGCGCCGGATCACTGGGCGGTCAAGCAGCTGTTCCCGGCCATGCCGATCCACCGACTCGGCGAACGGCCGACGCGCCGCGCGATCCTCGCCGACCTGACGTGCGACAGTGACGGCAAGATCGACAAGTTCATCGACCTGCGCGACGTCAAGAACGTGCTCGAGGTGCACCCGGTGCGCCCGCGTGAGCCGTACTACATGGCGATGTTCCTGGTTGGCGCCTACCAGGAGATCCTCGGCGATCTACACAACCTGTTCGGCGACACCAACGCGATCCACGTCGCGATGGACGAGGAATACGGCTACCGGATCGAGCGCGTGATCGAGGGCGACACGGTCAGCGAGGTGCTGAGCTACGTCCAGTACGACAAGCAGGACCTCATCCGCCGCATGCGACGTCGGCTCGAGACCGCCGTGCGCGCCGGCAACATCAACATGCGCGAGTCGGCGCTGCTGATGCGGCGCTATGAAGAGGGCCTGTCGAGCTACACCTATCTCGCCGACGACGACGTCGACGAGAACGATGCCGCAGAGGTCTCGGCCGTCGATACTGCCGGCCGGAACCCGGCGCGGTCGCCAATCGAAGACTCCACGGCGCCGCCCGTCTGATGTGACCTCGGCTCTATTGTGTCGGGCCGGCCTGCCGGACAGGTCGGCGCGGGCTCGTGGGTGACCCCTCCGCGAGCCCGGAATCATCGACCCGATCGTGGGCGCGGGCGGCGGCCCGGGCATGCGCACGGGTTGGAATGGCAAGGACTGAACGAACTGAACTGTCATGCACGCAGCCGTCTTCGTCGATTTCGAGAATCTCTTCCTTTCGCTCAAGAACCGTGAGGAACTCACCGGTCACCGCATCCGCGATCTCTGCCTCAGCATCCTGGCGCAACTGAAGCAGCGTCTGAACGACGAGAAGGCGCCGATGGTGCTCGGCCGCTCCTACGCCGCGTTCGACTGCTATCCCGGGATGGAGGTCGCGCACGACCTCTCGCTGATGGGCTTCGACCCGCAGTACGTGCTCGTCAGCCACGCCGGCAAGAACTCGGCGGACGTCCAGCTCGCGTGCGACGTCTGCCGCGTGCTGTACCGTCGTCCCGACATCGACGCGATCGTCATCGTCTCCGGTGACCGCGACTTCATCCCGATCGCGCGCCAGGTCCTCGAGGAGAACCACGAGCTCCGCGTCGTCGCGATCCCCGACAGCACGAGTGGCGACCTGCGCATGCGGGTCGGCGTCGATCGCTTCTGGAACGCGCTCGAACTCTGCCGCGTCGACGAGCCGCCGGCGACGCCCGGCGCCGCGGCCGTGGCGCCGGAAGCGGTCGACGGCAGCCC
>JAGQRB010000715.1 GCA_020425925.1 Planctomycetota bacterium | reverse complement strand
TCGGGCAGCGCGATCACGTAGTGCCAGTCGGCGTGGATCTCGAGCGGCAGCACACGCTGGCGCAGCTCGGCATCGCCGGGTCCGGAGAGCTGCGATGTGGCGCAGAGGCCGCCGGCGAGCGCCGCGGCGACGTGCGCCGGATCGGCGCCCATCGGCACCAGCGCGTCGACCGCGTCGGCGACCGGGCAGGTCTTCTTGCCGAAGCGGGCGGCGGCGGCGAAGCCGGCCGCGAAGCCCGCCGAGATCGTGCCCATGCCGGTTCCGCGCGGGATGGTGCCCTCGACCACGATCGTCGCACCGCGGCGCAGCGGCACGCCGAGCAGCTCGGCCGCGCGCCGGAAGCCGCGCAGCACCGGGTCGTGGCGTGGGTCGTCGAGGTGGGCGCTCGGATCGTCACGGCGTTCGACGACGATGTCGGCATCGCTGCGCGGCTCGACCGTGATGCCGAGCGACATGTCGAGCGCGAGGCCGAGCACGCCGTAACCCGAACCGAGGTTCGCGGCGCTCGCGGGCACGTGGAACGTGATGGCGTCGGCGGCCATACGGCTCCTATCGGCCGTTCAGCTCCCGAACTCGATGCCCTGGGCCAGCGGCAGCTCGGTGCCCCAGTTGATCGTGCAGGTCTGCCGCCGCATGTAGGCCTTCCAGCTGTCCGAACCCGATTCACGGCCGCCGCCGGTCTCCTTCTCGCCGCCGAACGCGCCGCCGATCTCGGCGCCGCTGGTGCCGATGTTGACGTTGGCGATGCCGCAGTCGCTGCCGATCGCCGAGACGAACTGCTCGGCCGCGCGCACGCTGCCGGTGAACACGGCGCTGCTGAGGCCCTGCGGCACGTCGTTGTTGATCGCGATCGCGTCGTCGATGGACTCGATCGGCATGACGTAGAGGATCGGCGCGAAGGTCTCCTCGCGCGCGATGTCGATCATGCCCTTGCAGGTCACGATCGTCGGCTGCACGTAGGCGCCGCCGGCGAGGTTCTTGCCGACGCGCGCGCGTTTGCCGCCGCAGACGATCTTGCCGCCCTGCGCCTCGGCGGACGCGACCGCGTGCTCGAAGCCATTGGCGGCGGCCTCGTCGACCAGCGGTCCGACCAGCGTCTTCTTGTCGAGCGGGTCGCCGATCTTGCACTGGCCGTAGGCCGCGACGAGACGTTCGACGAGCTGCTTCTGCACCTTCTTGTGCACCAGCACCCGTCGGGTCGAAGTGCAGCGCTGGCCGGCGGTGCCGACCGCGCCGAACACGATCGCGCGGGTCGCGAGGTCGAGGTCGGCGTCGGCGAGCACCGTGATCGCGTTGTTGCCGCCGAGCTCGAGCAGCGTGCGGCCGAAGCGCTGCGCGACGCGCGGGCCGACGATGCGTCCCATGCGCGTGCTGCCGGTCGCGGAGACCAGCGGCAGGGCCGGGTCGTCGAGCATCGCGCTGCCGACCGTGAGATCGGGACCGATCGCGAGACCGACGAGCGGCGCCCATTCCTTGCCGAGCACGTCGGCGGCGATCTTGGTCATCGCGATCGCGCACAGCGGCGTCTTCAGCGACGGCTTCCACAGGCACGCATCGCCGCACACCAGCGCGAGCATCGAGTTCCACGCCCAGACCGCGATCGGGAAGTTGAACGCAGTGATGATCCCGACCGTGCCGAGCGGGTGCCAGAGCTCGCGCATCGCGTGGCGGTGGCGTTCACTCGCGATCGTCAGGCCGTAGAGCTGGCGCGACAGGCCGACTGCGAAGTCGGCGATGTCGATGCACTCCTGCGCCTCACCGAGACCCTCCTGCAGGATCTTGCCGGCCTCGAGCGTCACCAGCTTGCCGAGCGCGTCCTTCTTGGCCCGGAACGCCTCGCCGATCCGCCGGACGTACTCGCCGCGCTGCGGCGCCGGCAGCTCGCGCCAGCGCAGGAACGCGGCGTGCGCCGCCTTGCTGACCGCGGCGTAGTCGCTCGCGTTCGCCAGCCGCACGGTCGCGACCACGCTGCCGTCGATCGGGGTCCTGACCTCGAGCGCGTCGCCCCCGGTCTTGCGCCAGCGGCCGTCGAAGGCGCCGGGGTTGGTCTTCTCGATGCCGAGATCCTTCAGGAAGGACAGGTTCATTCGCGAGCACTGTGCAGCCCGGGAATCCGGGTGCAAGGCTCCTTCTGCGGATGCGGTGGCCGCCGGCCGATACGGGCCGCGGCCCGGCAGCGGCGAGGCCTCTACCGGCGGGCGCGGTCGCGCAGCGTGATCAGGTCCTTCATGACCCGGTGCAGCCCGCCGCCGCCATTCGTGCCGAACGCGTCGTGCAGCTGGCGGTAGAGCCGGAACAGCTCGGCGTAGACTGCCACTGCGGCCCGGCGCGGCCGGAACAGCTCGCTCTTGGTGCCGGTCATGCGGCGCTGCGCCGCGGCGACGCTGCGGAACGCGCCGCCGGCCACCGCGCCGAAGATCGCGGCGCCGAGCGCGCAGGACTGCGCCGAGCGGCTGACCTTCATCGGCCGGTTGGTGACGTCGGCGTAGATCTGCATCACCAGCGGGTTTTTCTCGGCGATACCGCCGCAGTTGACGATCTCGCGGATGCGGACGCCGTACTCCTCCAGCCGGTCGATGATCATCAGCGCGCCGAACGCGGTCGCTTCGATCAACGCGCGATAGACCTCCGCCGCGGTGGTGTGCAGCGTCTGGCCGAGCACCATGCCGGTGAGCAGCGGGTCGACCAGCACGGTGCGGTTGCCGTTGTTCCAATCGAGCGCCAGCAGACCGCTCTGGCCGGGCTGCAGTTTCGCCGCCGCCCGCGTCAGCCGGATGTGGGCGTCGTCGCCGCCACCGCCGGGAGCCAGCTGTCGCACGAACCAGTCGAAGATGTCGCCGACCGCCGACTGTCCGGCCTCGAGGCCGTAGGCATCGGGCAGCACCGAGCCGGGGACGATGCCGCAGACCCCGGGCACGTCGGCGAGCGGACGATCGAGTGGCCAGACCGTGATGTCGCAGGTGCTCGTGCCGATGATCTTGACCAGCGTTCCCGGTTTGACGCCGGAGCCGACCGCCCCCATGTGGGCGTCGAGCGCACCGACCGCCACCGGGATGCCCGCGGGCAGGCCGACCGCGTTGGCCATCTCGACGGTCAGCGTGCCGGCCCGGCGATCCGAGGGCAGCGCGACGCCGGCGTAGCTCGCCCGGAAGCGCTCGAGTTCGGGTTCGAGTCGGCGCAGGAAGGCCCGGCTCGGCAGGCCGCCCCAGTCCTCGTGGTACATCGCCTTGTGTCCCGCGGCACAGACGCTGCGGGGCAAGGCCTGCGGCGCGGTCTGCCCGGTGAGGAAGCCCGGCACGTAGTCGCAGAGCTCGACCCAGCCGGCAGCGGCCTCGATCACCGCGGGCGCGGCGCGGTGGCAGCGCAACAGCTTCGCCCAGTACCACTCGCTCGAGTAGACGCCGCCGCACTTCGTCAGGTAGCCGTCCTTGCCGCGCGCGGCCCTGGCGGTGATCTCCGCGGCCTCGGCGGTCGAGGTGTGGTCCTTCCAGAGCCAGGCCTTGGCGGCGAGGTTCTTGCGGAACGCGCGCTTGGTCGCGAGCGCCACGCCATCGGCGTCGACCGGCAACGGCGTCGAGCCGGTCGTGTCGACACCGATGCCTGCGACGCGGTCCGGGCGGAAACCGCGCCGGCCCCGCGCCGCCCGGACGGCCTCGCCGACCGCGCGCCGATAGCCCTCGACGTAGTCCGCCGGATCCTGGCGCGCCAGGTTCGGATCGCGCGCATCGAGCAGGACTCCGCGATCGCCGCCGGCGTAGTCGTAGTGCCCGGCCGCGATCTCGCCGCCGTCGGCGAGGTCGACGACGATCGCCCGCACGCTGTTCGTGCCGTAGTCGAGGCCGATCGAGAACTTGCGGTCGACTGCCCTATTCATGCGTGGCCTCCGGGCTTCTGGCGATTGGACCGGGGCTCGTTCGAGCCGGTCAGAAGATGCGGCTGCGGCAGCCTACAGCCTCGGCGCGACGCGACAAGTCTCGCATTCGCGCGCTCGGCTTTGGCTACCACCGCGCGCTGCTCTAGAAAAACGGCCCGGATGCTGACGCAACCCGTCGACCTGCGCCTCGCCAACGCGCGCCGCACCCTGACCGCCGCGCTCTGCGAGTGGCCCTGCACGAAGCCCGAGCTCGGCCGCCGAACGGGGCTGTCGCAGATGACCATCGGCAAGGTCGTGCGGCAGCTGCTCGAGAAGTCGTTGCTCGAGGAGGTGCCCGTGCAATCGCCGCCGCAGTACGGGCGGCCGCCGGCGCACCTGCGGCCGAGCAGCGCCGACCGCTTCGTCGGCATCGAGCTCGGTGTGCGCGAGACCGCGATCTATCGCATCGGCCTGACCGGCGAGACCGAACGCTCGCAACGGCGGACGCTGGCGACGCCCGCCGACCTGCCGGCGCTGCGCGCGTTGTGGTCGGCCTGGAAGGCAGAGGTCGGGGCGCCGTCGCCGGAGTGCGTGCTGGTCGCGGTACCCGGTGTGCTCGACACTTCGACGCCGGCGATCGTCTACTCGCCCAACCTGCACTGGACCGAAGGTCGCGCGTTGATCGACGCGCTGGCTGCCGACTTCGACGCGCCGGTGGTTCCGGTGCACGACACGCAGGCGCAGGCGCTCGGTCACCTGGCGGCGCGCGCCGGCTCCGACAGCTTCCTGCTCGTCGACCTGACCGATGGCCTCGGCGGTGCCGTCGTGAGCGAGGGCCGTCTGCTCGGTGGCCCGCTGCCGGTCAGCGGTGAGATCGGCCATACCGCCGTGCCGGGGAACGATCGCCAATGCGGCTGCGGTGCGCGCGGCTGCATCGAGACGCTCGCCGGTCGCTCGGGTCTGGTCGCGAGCTTTCGCCGCAGTTCCGGCCATCGCGGCGCGGAGTGGGCCGACATGCGCGAGGCACTCGCCGGCGGCGAGCTGCCGGACTGGCTCGAGGCGACGCTCGACGCGCTGGCAGCCGTGGTCGCCGGCGCTCTCAACCTCCTGGGCTTCGCCGAAGTCGTGTTCGTCGGAGATCTCGTCGAGCTGCACCCGGACGTCCTGCCGCGACTGCGAGAGGGCCTGGCGCAGCACAGTCTGCTGGGGCGTTTCGGCCGCATCGAGGCGCGGGCTGCGGCAGAGCGGCGACAGCTCGGGTTGCTCGCTGCGGCGGTCGAGCGCGTGTTGCTGACGGCGCGGCTGACCTGACAACGGCCCGTACGCACGAGCCCCGGCCCTTGCCGGATCCCGCCCACGCCGTTTTCAATTCCCGCATGCGCCTCGACGTCGTCCTGCTACCTCTCGCTGCCACGTTGTTCGCTCTCGGTGCCAGCTCGCAGAGCTTCGTGCCCGTGCCCGGCACACTCGCACCGACCCCCTGGAACGGCAGCGCCGACGAAGGCCTGACCGCGCCCGTCGCGCTCGGCTTCGGGTTCGCCGCGCCCGGCGGCGCGACCTGGACCTCGATCGTCGCGACCACGAACGGGCGCGTCGCCGGCGCCGGCACGCTCGGTGCCTCGGATCGCACCATCGCGACCGCGACCATGCTCAACGGCCCGACGACGCTGTGTCCGCTGTGGGCCGATCTCGAGTCCGCGACGCTGTTCGTCGACACCGGGTCGGTGCCCGGCACCGCGGTCGTGACCTGGCAGGGCGCGCTGTTCTACGGCTTCACGACGCCGTTCGACTTCCAGCTCCAGCTCGACTCCAACGGGTCCTTCACGTTCGTCTACACCGACTCGCTGAAGACCGCGCTGGTCGGCACCGACGAGCCCGCGCTGGTCGGCTTCAGCGTCGGGCAGGGTGCGGCGAACCCCGGTCCGGTCGACTTCACCGACGTGCTGCCGGCGCTGCAGGTGCCGGGCGACACCGCCTACGAGTTCTTCAGCACGCTCGACTACGACCTCGTGCCGCCGCCCGGCAGCAGCAGCGCCGGGATCCTCGCGCTGCCGACCACGCCGGGCCATCTGCTGGTCGGCAACATCGCCCTGTCGGGCAGCGCGCTGCCGGGCCGTCGGGCCTGCACCGACACGCCGGCGTCGAACAACGTCGTGGTGTTGATCGTCGAGACCGATCCGGTGATCGGTGCGGCATTCGACATGCGGGCGGTCGACCTACGGACGGGCTCGAGCGCGCTGGCGATCTACGCGCTCGGCTTCCCGCTCGCCGCGCCGCTCCCGCTCGGCACGTTCGGGGTGCCGCAGTGCAACGCGCTGGTCGATCCGGCGGCCGTGCTCGTGAGCGCGTTCGGGGCCCAGGGTCAGGTGATCACGTTGCTCGTGCTGCCGAACGATCCCGCGCTGGTCGGGTTCACCGGCCTCGGCCTGCAGGCCTTCCTGTTCGATCCGGCAGCCGCGCTCGCGGTGCTGCCGACCAACGAGCGCATCGTGACGATCGGCAATTATTGAGCTGCCCCGCGGCGCGCCGCGGAGTCGCACCAGGTTTGTTCCATCGATGCATCGCCGGGGCGGTGGCCCGATCCGACGGCTATTCTCGCGCCACCATGTCGGCCAGGTTCTTCGTCGTTCTCGCACTCACCGCCCCGGCGGTGCTGCTCGCCCAGGTCTCGCCCGATCAGTTCGCGGCCATCAAGTCCGAAGGGCTCGAGAAGTCGCAGGTGATGGATCATCTCGACCATCTCGTCAACGGCATCGGGCCGCGCCTGACCTCGTCGGACAACCTCACGGTCGCCGCCGAGTGGGCGCGCGACACGTTCGAGTCGTTCGGGCTCGAGAACGTGCACCTCGAGCAGTGGGGC